>JADGQZ010000139.1 GCA_017881345.1 Myxococcaceae bacterium
CTGTTCATGTTCCTCCGCCCTCGGCCGGTGTACGAGAACGACGTCATCGATCACCGGGAGATCGTCGAGGAATGCCAGCGTCGCTACGGCCCTCCCGTCGACCTGGCGCTGCACAGCGTCCGCAACCCGAAGACCGGCAAGTTCCACGGCTTCTGCGACAGCCTGGTCCCGGACCCGGTCAACTACCGCACCGACCTGTGGGCCGATGCGGGCCAGATGCCCGACAGCTGGGAGCACGTCCGGCTGGGCGGCAAGGCCATCAAGGAGAAGGCGAAGGTCCCGGTGGGCCTGGGGCTCTCTTCCGAGGACGACAGCGCCATCTCTCTGCGGACCCTGCTCCTCTGCTTCGGAGCGGCGGAGCAGGACGCGGCCGGCGCTCCGGCGCTGCACTCGAAGCAGACCGTGGAGGCAGTGAAGTTCGCCACGGCGCTCTACCGGGAGGCCATGACCCCCAGCGTGCTGGCCTGGGACCCCTCGTCCAACAACCGCGCCATGCTCGCCGGCCAGTCGTCTCTGGTGATGAACGCCATCTCCATCACCCGCACGGCCGAGAACGACCGGCTGCCGATCGGCTCGCGCATCGGTCTCGCCCCGCCGCCCGCCGGTCCGGGCGCCCGGCTCGGGCTGCCGCATGTCACCAGCGTCTACGTCGTCTGGACGTTCGCCGAGAACATCGAGGGCGCGAAGGCGTTCCTCGTCGATCTGGTCGGCCACGCCCGCGAGGCGTTCCAGGCCAGCGAGTCGTACAACTTCCCGGCGTTCTCCAGCCGGATTCCCGATCTGAAGACCCTCCTGGCCCGCGACCCCAGGGCCAGCCCGCCGGACAAGTATGCGGTGCTCGCCGGTGCACTGGACTGGACGACGAACCTCGGGGCACCCGGGTCCTGCAACGCGGCCGTGGACGAGGCCTACGGGACCTGGGTGCTCAACGGCATGTTCGCCCGCGCAGCCACCGGGGCAGTCTCCGCCGAGGATGCGGTGCAGGAGGCCGACCGGCGCTACCGGCAGATCTGGGAGAGGTGGAAGGCGCGCGGGCTGATCTGACCGCGGGGCCGCGAGAATCGGCGAAGCTCATCGCCGAGGAATCGGGGGCGCAGGCTCGGTGCCGAGAGCCGCCTCCACCGCCGCCCTCCCCCTCCCCTCGACCAGCCCGCGGACGAAGGCCCGTGACAGGGCACCGGTGTCCGCGGTGGGCGGCAGCTCCCGGCGGATCACTCCGCGCCGGAGCAGGTGCCGGACCGCATCCTCGAGCGCGCGCGGGCCGTCGGTGCCCTCGAGGGGGCCGCTCACCCAGCGCTCGGCCACCTCGGTGAGTGCCTGGCGCACGGTCCGCCCCTTTCCGCGGAGCGGCTCGAGCACCGCGTCCGCCGCGCTCACGGCGTCTCCAGCACCAGGCGGCGGGGCTTGCCCTGGCGCTCGATCTCCAGGGTCAGCTTGGTCCCGGCGGACCGCTCCGTGAGCGCCGAGCGCAGGCTCTCCACGCTCGCCACGCGCTGCCCGGCGGCCTCGACCACCACGTCCCCGAGCCGGACCCCGGCACGGGCCGCAGGGCCGTTGGGCGTGACCTGCACCACCCAGGCACCGAACGGAGAACGCGCCCCCAGCCGGCCCGCCGCGTCGGCGTCGAGGTCAGAGACCGTCAGCCCGAGCCGGTCGATGTCGGCCTGTGGCTCGAGCTCGGTCGCGGTGCCGGCGGGTGCCGGGCGCACCGGGCGCTCGGCCACCCGCGCGGTGAACTCCCGCGCCGCCGCGCCCCGCTGGACGCCCATCCGGACCAGCGTCCCCGGGGCGAGCAGGGAGATCTTCCGGAGGAGCTGGAGATACGAGTCGACCGGACGGCCGTTGATGGTCGTCACCCGGTCTCCGGAGCGCAGGCCGGCCGCCGCCGCCGGTCCGCCGGGGTACACGTCCACCACCTGCGCCGAGTGCTTGCCGGGTTCCTCCACCACCGTCATCCCCAGCCAGCCCCGCTCGACATGCCCGTTGTCGAGCAGGTTCGGGAGCAGGTCCTTCACCATGTTGATGGGAACCGCGAATCCGATGCCCTGGGCGTTGCTGATGACCGCGCTGTTCACCCCGACCACCTCGCCGCGCATGTTGAACAGCGGCCCGCCGCTGTTGCCGGGGTTGATGAGCGCGTCGGTCTGGATGAAGTCGTCGAGCGGGCCCACGCCCAGCACGCGCTCCTTGGCCGAGATGAGCCCGTGCGACACGCTCCGGTCGAGCCCGAACGGGTTCCCGATGGCCACCACCCAGTCGCCCACCTCGAGCCGGTCCGAGTCCCCCAGCACGACCGAGGGCAGGTCGGTCCCGTCGATCACCCGGAGCAATGCGAGGTCCGTGTCCGGGTCGCTGCCCACGAGCTCGGCGTCGAACACCCGGCCGTCCGCGAGGCGGACCTGGATCGACTGCCCGTCCTTCACCACGTGGTGGTTGCTCACCACGTAGCCCTCCGGCCCGAGCAGGAAGCCCGAGCCGGTCGCCGTGGGAACGCGACCGGCGGAGATGCCCTCCACCGGCTGCGAGTAGGTCAGGACGTTGATGACTCCGGGGCTCACCGCGCGGACCAGGGGCGCGAGCGAGCTCGGCGCCGAGAAGCCCACCAGGAACGGACCCGAGCCGTTGCGCTCTCGCCAGAGCGGCGCCTTGCCGATGGAGCGGTCGCCCAGCTCGAAGGCGCGTGCACGCTCGCGCGCCCAGTCCTCGAACGCGTGCTGCGGGCCTGTGGCGGTGAGGACGAGGAGGAGGAGACCGGAGGGCGACACGGAATGCCGGAGAAGGAGTCTACGCCTTCGCCGGCTCCACGTACTTGCCCACCTTCACCCGGCCCGGGCGAATGACCCGCCCCCGGAGGGCGTACGCGGCGCGCTGCTCGGACAGAACCCGGTCGTTCTTCGCCGGGGAGGTGACCAGCTCCATGTCCACCGCCTCGGCGGCGTTCGGGTCATAGGGGCGGTTCACCAGGTCGACCCGCTCGATGCCGCTCGCCTGGAGCTTCTGGAGCAGCTTGTCCCGGATCAGCCGGATGCCCTGGGCGAAGGGGGAGCCGTCGTCCGCGGCGAGCGAGTGGTCCAGCTCGTCGATGGCCTCGATGATGGTCAGGGCCACCTGCCCCTTCTCCACCTCGATCAGCCGGTCGCGCTCTCGCTGGATCCGCTGCTTGAACTCGTCACGGTCGCGCATCACGTCCTGGATGCCGCGGGCCAGCTCGTCCACCCGGCGGCGGGCGGCGTCCAGCTCGGCACGGAGCTGGGCCGCCTCGTCCTGGACCGCGCCGGCGGAGGCCTCGCCTCCCTCGGATCCGGTTGCCGTTCCGGACGGTGACTCGGGCTCCGCCTCGGGGACGCCCGGACGGGTGGTCCCGTCGGGGTTGTACCGGCGCTTGTCGTTCACTCGGACGGTCATCGCTCGACCGCGAACCTAACCAGGTCGTCCACGCTGTCAACGGCTTGCTTCAGGCGTGCGACTCGCCCCAGGCTCCCATCGCCCCCGCCGGCTCCTCCGCCGCGGTCTCCGCCCTCACCTTCGGTCCGAGGATCCGGACGAGCTCCGGCTCCTCCACCACCTCGGTCGCGAGCAGGCGGGCGGCCAGCGGCTCGACCAGCGAGCGGTTGGCACGCAGCCGAGGACGATGAGCCCGAGGTAGATCAGCGGCGAGCCGAGCCGGAACCGAGGCCCACCCGACTTCTCGTGCTTGCGCCCGCGCGGGCTGACACCCGCCGGGTCGTTGGAGGAAGCACCCACGCCAGGTCGAAGATGGGCATGCGGCTCGGGACGGCAACAGGCGGGCTTGAGTGCTCGGTGCGTCCATCGTACGAGAGTCGACGGCGCCGACCGTGGCGCCCTGTCGGAGGTCTGAGGCAATGGCGGGACGGGTGATCCGGGCGCCCCGGGGAACCGAGCGCAGCTGCCGCGGCTGGGTGCAGGAAGCGGCGCTCCGGATGCTGATGAACAACCTCGACCCCGAGGTGGCCGAGCGGCCCGCCGACCTGGTGGTCTACGGCGGCACCGGCAAGGCCGCGCGCGACTGGGTCTCCTTCGATCGGATGGTCGCGACGCTCCGGACGCTCGCCGACGACGAGACGATGCTCGTCCAGTCGGGGAAGCCGGTGGGCGTCATGCGAACGCACCCCGACGCCCCCCGCGTCCTGATCGCCAACTCGAACCTTGTCGGACGCTGGTCCACCTGGGAGGTGTTCCGGGATCTCGAGGCGAAGGGCCTGATGATGTACGGGCAGATGACCGCGGGCTCGTGGATCTACATCGGCACGCAGGGGATCCTGCAGGGCACCTACGAGACGTTCGCCCAGGCCGGCCGGACCCACTTCGGCTCGGATGACCTGTCCGGGCGGCTCGTGCTCTCCGGCGGGCTCGGTGGCATGGGCGGCGCGCAGCCCCTGGCGGCAACGATGAACGGCGCGGTGTTCCTCGGCGTGGAGGTGGACCCGGAGCGGGCCCGGCGCCGGGTGGAGCAGCGGTACCTCGACGTCATCGCCCGCGACCTCGACGACGCGCTGGCCCAGGTGGACGCGGCGCGGTCGCGGAAGCAGGCCCGGTCGATCGCGGTGATCGGGAACGCCGCCGACGTGTACCCCGAGCTCGTCCGGCGGGGCATCGCGCCGGACCTCGTGACCGACCAGACCTCGGCGCACGATCCGCTGAACGGGTACGTCCCGCACGGCTACTCGCTGGCCGAGGCCGCAGAGCTCCGGCGCACCCGCCCCGATGAGCACGTCCGGCGGGCGCAGCAGTCGATGGCCGTCCAGGTCCAGGCGATGCTGGAGATGAAGGCCGCGGGCAGCCACGTCTTCGACTACGGGAACAACATCCGCGCCGGTGCCGAGGCCGCCGGTCTGAAGAACGCCTTCGGGTTCCCGGGCTTCGTGCCGGCGTACATCCGTCCCCTGTTCTGCGAGGGCGCAGGGCCCTTCCGCTGGGTCGCGCTCTCCGGCGACCCGGAGGACATCCGGAGGACGGACCGGGCGGTGCTCGAGCTCTTCCCGGAGAAGACCGGCCTCGCCCGCTGGCTCCGGCTCGCCGCCGAGCGGGTGGCGTTCCAGGGGCTCCCGGCGCGCATCTGCTGGCTCGGCTACGGCGAGCGGCACCGGGCGGGGCTGGCCTTCAACGAGCTGGTGCGCCGGGGCGAGGTGAAGGCGCCGATCGTCATCGGCCGCGATCACCTGGACTGCGGTTCGGTCGCTTCCCCGAACCGCGAGACCGAGGCGATGAAGGATGGCTCCGACGCGGTGGCGGACTGGCCCATCCTGAACGCGCTGGTGAACGCGGTGAACGGCGCGAGCTGGGTGAGCGTGCACAACGGGGGCGGCGTGGGCATCGGCTACTCGCTGCACGCCGGGCAGGTCATCGTCGCCGACGGGACGGAGGCCGCGGCCCGGCGCATCGAGCGGGTGCTGACCTCGGACCCGGGCATGGGCGTGCTCCGCCACGTCGACGCGGGGTACCCGGAGGCAGTCGACGTGGCCAGAGCCCGCGGGGTGAAGGTTCCGGGAGTCACGGGCTGAGCGACCAGGATTGCCGGGAGGACGGACAGCGGGCGATGCTGCCGGCGTGGCACGGCTCACGAGCACCGCGGCGCTCTTCCTCGTCCTCGGCGGTGTGCTGAGCACCTTCGCTGGTGTCGGGTGGAGCGACTTCGCCGAGAGGGCCCGTCTTGTCGGACTCGCAGATCTCGCCCGCGGCGCCGAGTGCCGGCCTCCGCGCTGTATCGTCTGTCCTACGCCGGGACGCCCGATTCACTGGCCTCGCGAGTTCCACGGTCGGAGCCGGGCCGAGCGCCGATGACCCGCCCGTTCGATCTCCTCGTCCGAAACGCCCGGACGCTCTTCACCGCCGACGGTCCGGGCGGTGGACCCGCGGAGCAGCTGCTCTCGCCCATCCCGCGCGGGGCGGTCGGCATCCAGGACGCGCACGTCGCCTGGATCGGCGCGGAGGGGGATGTCCCACGGGAGAGCGTGGCGGCCTCCACGCGGATCGTCGACGCCGGCGACGGTCTGGTCACCCCGGGCTTCGTCGACTCCCACACCCACCTGGTCTGGGCAGGAGATCGCTCCGGGGAGTTCGCGCTCCGCTGCGCCGGGGCCGACTATTTGTCGATCGCCCGGGCAGGGGGCGGCATCGCCTCCACGGTGCGCGCGGTCCGCGAGGCCTCCGACGAGACGCTCATCTCCCTCGCCCTCCCCCGCCTCCAGCGTCTCCTCGCGCAGGGCGTCACCACCGCGGAGGTGAAGAGCGGCTACGGCCTCGACGCCGAGACCGAGCTGCGCATGCTCCGGGTCATCGATCTGCTCGGGAGCAGACAGCCGATCCGGCTCCTGCGGACGTTCCTCTGGCCCCACGCGATGCCTCCGGGGAGCACCGACCGCGAGGCCTTTCTCGCCCGCGGGCAGAAGGTTCTCCGCGAGGTCGCGCGCGCCGGCCTGGCCCGCTTCGCCGATGCGTTCGTCGAGGAGGGCGCCTTCGGCCAGGACGAGCTCCGGCCGTTCCTCGACGAGGCGCGGGCGCTCGGGCTCGGGCTCAAGCTCCACGTGGACCAGCTCCGCGCCGGCCAGGGCGCCGAGTACGCCGCGAGCCTCGGCGCGCTCTCCGCCGACCACCTCGAGTCGGTCGGTCCGGAGGGCATCGCCGCGCTCGCGCGGGGGCGTGTCACCGCCGTCCTCATCCCCACCGCCACGCTCGTGCTCCGGCTGCTCCGCTATGCACCGGGACGGGCGCTGATCGATGCCGGCGTGGGCGTCGCCGTCGCCACCAACTGCAACCCGGGCAGCGCGCCCACCGAGAACCTTGCGCTCGCGATGTCGCTGTCGTGCCTGCAGAACGGGCTCACCCCGGCCGAGGTCCTGCTGGGCGTCACTCGCCGGGGCGGCGAGGCGCTCGGCGATGCCTCGCTGGGCAGGTTGCGGGTGGGAGGACCGGCAGATCTGGTGGTGCTGGGCGCACCCCACCTCGACCACCTGGTCGCCCACGTGGCCACCAGCCACGTCCAGACGGTGGTCCGGGCCGGTCGCATCGTCCTGCGGAGCGACGCAAACGCGCGATGTTGAAGAAAGTTCCACCCCGGGCCTCCCATGAGGCCCGGGGCCGGAACAGGGCTTTCCCGCTCTGCCTCCGACCACCGGAGGGCAGAACACCCATGTGGGGGCGAACACCGCTGCTGCGTTCACATTCCGCAACAGACGCTTCTGCAGTGGGTGCCTCCTGCCCCGCTGCGAACGTCACGACGCTCGGCTATGAGTGTGGAGTCCATGTGTCGTCTGTTTGGCTTCCGGTCGGCCGCTTCCGAGCGGGTCCATGACCCTCTGGTGCTGGAGCGGAACTCGCTCCGGCAGCAGTCCCTGGAGCACCCAGATGGCTGGGGCATCGCCTCGTGGCAGGACGGTGGGTTCCCACAGGTCGCCCGTGGCCTCGGCGCGGCGCACCTGGACCCGGAATTCGAGCGGGTGAGCAGCGGCGTCCAGGCACGCACCGTGCTCGCGCACCTGCGCCTCGCATCCGTGGGCTCGGTGAAGCTGGACAACGCGCACCCCTTCACCCACGGCCGCTGGGCGTTCGCTCACAACGGGACGTTGCACGCGTTCGACCGGCACCGCGCGGCGATCGAGGCGCTCATCGCCCCGCCCTACCGCACCTTCCGCGGCGACACCGACTCCGAGCGCTGCTTCGCGCTGTTCCTCACCCGCCTCGCCTCGCGCGCGGATCCGGCCGGGACGCCCGCGCTGCGCGACGTGCAGTGGGCGCTGGCGACGGTGGTCGACGAGGTGGCGCGCATCACCGACGTCGACGTGGGCAACGGGAAGCGCTCGGCGATGAACTTCCTCGTCACCGAGGGCGATCTGCTCGCCGCCATCCGCCGCGACCGCACGCTGTTCTTTGCCACCGAGTCCGACGAGGGCGTTCCACTCCCGGAGCGCCCCGCCTCCGGCACCCGGGTGTACGCGCTCGAGGTCGCCAGCGAGGAGCTGCAGGGTCCGGACGTCTGGCACGAGGTCCCCCAGGACGGCGTCATTGGCATCGACCGGGACCTGACCTTCGTGGAAACCTCGCTCGCGACGCTGCTTCAGCGCACCGCGGGCACGCTCGCCCGCACGGGGTGAGCCATGCCGATCAACTTGCAGCAAGCCCGGGCCGCCATCGAGCAGGCCCAGGAGAACGCGCTTGCCCAGCAGGCCCAGCACGGGTTCCAGGGCCAGCGGCAGTTCGCGCGCCCTGCTCTCGAGCACGTCTCGCTCGGCCGAGGCCTGCGGGTCGTCATCCTCCTCGTGCTCTGGGCGAGCGGGAGCGTCCTCTCGTTCCTGCTCGGGCTCGGCGCCGGAGGGCTGCCGGGGGCCGGCATCTCACTGCCCCTCGGGGTCATCGTCTCGTTTTTCCTCGCGCTGTACCTGAGCCACATCGTCCGGATCGCCGCGCAGTGGGAACGGGCCGTCGTGCTGCGGCTGGGAAAGTTCCACGGGCTCAAGGGCCCGGGCGTCATCCTGGTCTTCCCGGTGATGGACACGGTGCGGTTCGTCGACACCCGTCTCCTCACGCTCGACATCCCGCACCAGCAGGTCATCACCCGCGACAACGTGCCGGTCCGGGTGGACGGGGTCATCTTCTTCCAGGTGCGTGACCCCGAGCGCGCGGTCATCACCGTGCAGGACTACCGCTTCGCGGTGTCCCAGTATGCGCAGGCCTCGCTTCGCGACGTCATCGGGAGCATGACGCTCGACGAGCTTCTCAGCGAGCGCGACCAGATCCAGTCGAAGATCGCCGCGGTGGTCGAGAGCCGCGCCTCCACCTGGGGCACGCACATCGACTCGATCCGGCTGCTGGACATCGACATGCCGGAGGATCTGAAGCGGATGATGTCCCGGCAAGCCTCGGCCGAGCGGGAGAAGCGGGCCACCATCACCAAGGCCGAGGGAGACCGTGATGCGGCGCTGAACCTCGCGGCGGCTGCAGCGACGATGGCCGCCAGCCCCGGCGCGATGCAGCTCCGGAACCTGCAGAGCCTCGATGGCCTCGGCTCGTCCCCCTCCAACACGGTGGTGATCGCCGTCCCGGTCGAGGTGCTCGAGCTGGCCAAGGCCCTGGCAAAGGCCCGCGGCATGAGCTGAAAAGGAAAGGCCCCCGGAGATCTCCGGGGGCCTCGTCCAGTCCGGAGGGGGTGACGTCCGGACTTAGACCGGGCAGCTCGGGTTGCTAGGGTCGCAGAAGAAGCCGCCGTCGGGGTTGCTCGGAAGCGTGCCGGCATCGGTGTCACCGCCGGAGCCAGCGTCGGTGCCAGCACTCGAGCCGGCATCGGTGTCGCCGCCGAGAGTGCCAGCGTCGGAGCTGCCCGCAGTGCCGGAGTCAGGGGTCCCCCTGCCACCGTCCGCCGAGCAGCTCTGGGCCTCGTCGGCCTCGGCCTTCACCCGGATGACCGGGCGCAGGATCCACTCGGGGTTCGGACCGCCGGTCTCGTGGTAGGCGATGGAGTTCTTGCCGTCGAAGTCGAGGGTGAGCGTGTGCTTCGCGCAGGCGCTCACCGTGAAGCGGCCCTTCAGCTTCTCGCCCGACGTGGACCCGCTCGGGGTCTTCAGCGGGGCGTGGCTACCGTCGGCGAGCATCACGTACTGCGGACCGGCATCGACCAGCTGCAGCCGGACCTCGGTCACCCTCCCGGCGGGCAAGGTCACCTCGCCGAGCTTCATGGTGACGTCCTGGAGCGTGAGCAGGTCCACCGTGATCGGCCCGTGGGCGACCGTGACCCATCCGCCCTCCTCGGAGTGCGCGGTGACGGTGTCGATGGTGACCACGATGCCCTTGACGTCGGGAGACGGCGCGTCGACCAGCTGGATGGCGAAGGTCCCCGTCCCCCCACCGGACGTGCCGGGACCACAGCCCGCGGCGGCCAGGAGGGCGGCGGCGAGCATCGAACGAAGAACACGAGAAGACATCTGGCCGAAACTCGGTGTCGGGCCCGGGGATGGGCCGTGCCCGGGGTCGTGTGCACTCCGCTTGCCAGTCCGGCTGGAATCGGGCTTTCCGCGGGTTCGCGTGGTTCACGGATCCGCGCCGTTCCGAGAGAAGGCGTGTGCGCCCATGTCCCGACCAGGGCGCGGCACGCCGGCAAGCGCGCGGAGAGTGCGACTGCCCTCCTTGTGTACCGTCCGGTGCAGTGGCTGTCCCGGACGGGACGGCCCGAGCCCGACGACACCTAGCGCTCGTGAGGTAAGTGGTGCGCGGCACGACCGTTGCTCAGGGAGAGCAGGAGCATGACCCGCTACGCGTGGATGCTTGGACTGTTGCTGGCCCCCGTGGCCGGCGCGGACGAGCTCACCCCGCAGACCCGCGCGCTGCTGCACCAGGCGCTCGAGGCGCGGCTCACGCTGCCGACCGACGCGCCGTCCCTCCAGCGCCCGGTGCTTCCACCCTCGATGCCGAGCGCCACCCGACAGTCGACCAGCTCCGCGGCGCAGTCGGCCCAGACGGCTGTCGCCAATCAGGCGGCTCAGAACGTGGCCAACGGCAGGTCGCGGGTGAGCCAGGGGAACGACGCCAGCGAGGCCACGCGCAACGCGGCGGGCCAGGCGCGGGCAGAAGAGGCCCGGGCGACGGGTGGCAACGGCGCCTCACACGGCAAGGGGCCCGGCAAGCCACCGGAGCCGCCCGGCGGGGGCAAGTCCGGTCACTGAACCCGGGCGCAGTGCGCGCCTGCGCCTCTGACGTCGGGCCCGCGCCGCAGCTGCGCAGCACGTCGATCCTCGAGCAGCGGCGGAGGTCGAGGACGCCGTGAGCTACCAGGCCGTGCTGGTGCTCGGGCTGCTGCTCGCGGCCGAGCCGGGACCCCCTCCAACGTCGGAGCCGCACCTCGTCGCGGGTGCCGAGGCGTTCCGCGCCGAGGCCTACGCGCAGGCGCTGGTGGAGTTCCGCGTCGCGGAGACGCTCGGGTCGGCGGAGGCCAGGTGGTACGTCGCTGCCTCGCTGCTCAAGCTCGGCCGGGCCGAGGACGCGGTCGAGGCGTTCGTCCTCGCGGAGCGTGGCAGCCGGTCATCCGGGGACGCCCTGCTCGAGGTCTACCGCGGTCAGGCCTGCTATGCCGCGCGCCTCTTTCTCTGCGCGGATCGCTGGTTCGAGTCGGCCGCATCCCGCGCCGGTCCGCGCCTCGCCCCCCAGCTGACGAGCCTGCGGGCCGGGATCCGGGAGGCGCTCCGGCCGGATCAGCTCGGCTCCGCCATCGACGGGCTCATGGCGAGGGCAGCCGCGGTGTCCCGAAGTCGTCCGGCCCTGGCGTTCGCCCTCGCCGACGAGGCCGTCGCGCTCTCCGCGCGCGCTCCCGATCGTCACCGCGAGTCGGAGGCGGCATCCCTGGTGAGCCGCCTCGCTCCACCCCCATCCCGGGGGCACCGGTGAGCGCCGTCTTCCTCCTCCTGCTCGCGGCGGCCGACCCGTGCACCGCCCCGATCGCGCCGCTGGGTGGCGATGCGCGGGAGGCGGCAATCTACGTCCAGGTCGGTGATGCCGAGCGGGACCGGGGGAACCTCGGCGCAGCGCGCGAGGCGTACCGCGCGGCGCTCGCCCGCGCCCCCGGGTCGGTCGCGGCGATGGCGAGGCTCCAGGCCGTCTGTGCCCTGGCGCCGGATCCCCTGCAGGCCGGCGTCGACGCGCTCGAGTCGGGACACCCGGCGGCGGCGCTCCCCCTCTTCGCCGCGGCGCGAGGACGCGGCAATGACCGGGCGATCGACCTTCTCGAGGGCATCTCCCGTTACCAGCTCGGGGAGGACGCTCGCGCCGTTCCGCTGCTCGAGTCCGCCCGCGCCGACCCGGCCCTTGCCGAGTCCGCGTCGTTCTTCCTTGGCCTCGTTGCCCTGCGCAGGGGCGACGGTGACCGCGCCACCCGGCTGTTCGATCAGGCCCGACATGCGATGGGCCTGGAGGACACCGCCCGGCAGCTCTCCCGGATGGCACAGCTCGAGGGCCACGTCGTCCTCTCGGCGGCGGCGGAGGTGGTCTACGACACCAACGTCGCGCTCCGGCCCGACGGCGCGCCCACCACCCTCCCCGGTCCGGACGGGAGCGTGGGGATGACGCTGATGGCGCTGGTGCGGCCCTGGGGCACGCCCGGGCCGTACGCGCGGGTCGAGGGTCAGCTCTCGAAGCAGTTCACCCTGACCCAGCTCGACCTCGTCGGCGGGGCCGGGGCGCTGGGATTCAAGCTGCTCGGTCCGACGGCCAGCCTCACCGGCGAGTACGCCTATGGAGTCCAGGCAGTCGATGGGCGGTCCTACCTCGCCGACCAGCGCATCTTCCTCGGCGGCTCGCTCCTCACCGGGAACTTCCTCTGGGGAGGGGCGTACGCGGCCCACTTCGAGAGTTACCGCTGGAGCGGCCTGAGCGACCTCTCCGGCCTCCGTCAGGTGCTCGAGCTCGACGCCGGGTTCCTGCCGGGGGGCGGCGTGCGCCTCACCGCGGGCTGGGCGGGGACGTGGGACGCAGCGCGGATCGACCCGCTCTCATACCTCGAGCACGGACCGATCCTCGAGCTGCTCTGGGCACGCGGCCCGGTGACGCTCGGCGCCCGGGGGAGCATCGCCTGGAGAACCTACCAGGCGGAGGACCCGGCCTATGGCGCCGTCCGGGACGACACCCGCTACGCCGGAACGACCTGGCTCGACGTCGCGCTGGGGATCCAGTGGGCGGTGCGCGGCGCGGTGCGGTTCCTTCGCGTCGACTCGAACATCCCCGACCTGAACGCGACCGAGTGGGTCTTCAGCGCCAGCCTCGTCTGGACCGCGGCGGTGCTCTGATGCGACGCGCGCTCCTGCCCCTGCTCCTCGCAGTCCTCGGCCTTGCCGGCGCGGGGATCGCCACCTGGAGCCTCCACCGCGCCGCCACCGCCACGCTCCAGCGTGCGACCGAGGAGCGTCTCCGGGGCGCCGGCACCACCGCCGCGCGCACCCTCGAGCAGCCTGGGTTCCAGCCCGACGCCGGCTGGCTCCGGGCGGTGGTGGAGGCGAACGGGCTCGAGGGTGCCTTCCTGCTCGATCCGCGGCTCCACGTCGTGCTCGAGCCATCGGGGTCGCCCGATGCTCCGGTGGACCTCCTGCGGATCGACGTCGGCCGGGTCCGGCGCGCGCTCGCCGGTGAGCCGAGCGTGTCGATCGGATGGGCCATCGGGGACGCCCGGGTCGCCGCGGCATACCTCCCGGTCCGGAGGAGCGGGATGGTGGATCGGGTCCTGGTCCTCGAGGGTGGCGAGGCCTATGCGGCGCGCCAGGCCGACCTGGACCGGGCGCTGCACCTAGGATGGCTTCTCTCGGCATGCGCCGCGGTGCTCACCGCGCTCGTCGCGGCGGGCTGGGCAGCGGCCGAGAAGCGGCAGAGCGCGCTCGCGACGCGGGCAGCCCGGGGGGCGGCCGTGGCGCAGCTCGCGGCGACGGTGGCCCACGAGGTCAGGAACCCCCTCACGGTGATCAGCGGCACCGTGGAGCTGATGCAGGAGCGCGGACGCGGCCGGCTGGCCGAGCGCGACGTGGGGGCGCTCGAGGACATCCTCGGCGAGGTGGAGCGGCTCGAGACCCTGACCCACGACTTCCTCGACCTCTCCAGCGACCGGCCGCTCGACGGCCACGACCTCGAGGTCACCTCGCTCCTCGACGACGCCGCCCGCGCCGCGCGCGCCGCCACCGGGCTCAACATCGAGGTGAGCGCCGGACCGGGCCTGCACGTCCAGGGCGACGGTGGCCGGCTCCGGCAGGTGTTCCTGAATCTGGTAACGAACGCCGCCCGCGCCGGCGCGCACCGGGTCCAGTTCCAGGCCGCGGCCGACGGCGCCCGCATCCGCCTGGACGTCGCCGACGATGGGCCAGGGATTCCCGAGGCCATCCGTCGGCGGCTCTTCGAACCCTTCGCCACGACCCGCGAGGACGGAAACGGGCTGGGGCTGGCAGTGAGTCGCCGCATCGTCGAGCGCCATGGAGGCAGCCTGGCGCTCCTCGCCACCGGTCCGGGGGCGACGTTTCGCATCGAGCTGCCGCGGGTGCAGGTCCGGGAGGAAGGCTGATGGGAGACATCCTCGTGGTGGACGACGAGCCGAAGCTGGGAAAGCTCGTCGCCGAGATGCTCGAGCTGGACGGCCACTACGTCCAGCGCGTCGGGGGCGGCAAGGAGGCGCTCTCGGCCATGGGCAACTTCTCCATGGATGTGGTGGTGACCGACCTCCGGATGCCCGAGGTGGATGGGCTGGCGGTCCTCGGGGCCGCGGTGAAGCAGGCCGACCCGCCGGACGTGGTGCTGATGACCGGGCACGGGAGCACCGAGAGCGCCGTGGAGGCGATGAAGCGCGGCGCGGCGGACTACCTGTCCAAGCCCTTCTCGATGGACGAGCTCCGGGTCAGGGTGAAGCGGCTCTGCGAGCTGCGCGCCATCCGCCGCCGCTCCTCGGCCCTGGTCGAGCGGCTGACGCCGACGCTGGTCGCCGAGAGCGCCCCGATGCGGGCAACGCTGGAGGCCGCGATGCAGGTCGCGCGGACCTCGACCACGGTGCTGCTGCTCGGGGAGAGCGGGACCGGCAAGAGCCAGATCGCGCGCCGGATCCACTACGCGAGCGCGGTCTCGACCGGCCCGCTGGTGGAGCTGCACTGCGCGGCGCTACCCGAGGCGCTGCTCGAATCCGAGCTCTTCGGGCACGAGAAGGGTGCGTTCACCGGCGCGCAGCAGCGCCACGCGGGCCACCTCGCCGCGGCCGAGGGCGGCACGCTCTTCCTCGACGAGATCGGCGAGCTCTCCGCGGCCACCCAGGTGAAGCTGCTCCGGTTCCTGCAGGACCGGGTCTACGTGCCGCTGGGCAGCACCCAGGAGCGCACGGCCAGCGTCCGGGTCATCGCCGCCACCAACCGCGATCTCAAGGGAGCGGTCACCGCGGGCACCTTCCGTGAGGACCTCTACTACCGGCTCAACGTCTTCAGCATCGTGGTCCCGCCGCTGCGCGAGCGGGCCGACGACATCCTCCCGCTCGCCGGGCAGTTTCTGTCCTCGCGCGGCGTGCCCGAGGAGCGTCTCTCGGCAGGAGCGCGCTCCCGGCTCGAGCTCCACGGCTGGCCGGGGAACGTGCGCGAGCTCCAGAACGTGCTCGAGCGCGCGCTGATCCTCTCCGGCGACGCGCAGATCGGCCCCGAGCACCTGACCCTGAGCGTCGCCCCGCGCAGCCGGAACGTCGTCTCGGAGCTGCTCGTCCCGGGATTCGACCTGGACGGCTTCGAGCGGGAGCTGCTGCACGCCGCGCTGGAGCGGGCCGGCGGGAACAAGAGCGCGGCGGCGCGGCTGCTGGGCATCACCCGGCGCCGGTTCTACTCCCGGCTGGAGAGCCTCGACGCTGCGAAGGACGGCGACAGCGAGGGCTGATCAGGCGACGAGCGTCGCCCGGAGGCTGGGCGCGGGGTGCGGGAAGTGCCGCCGCAGCGGCCCGACGAGGTCCGCCGCGTCCCGCGCGCAGAGCTTGCCCGAGGCGCGCCAGAACCCGAGGTTCGACAGGAGCCAGAGCCGGGCGTCCCCGAGCAGCTCGCGACGGAGCGCCTCGCCGAGCGACGGCTCGGGGACCGGGTGCGGCGCCTCGTCCGGCTCGCACCCGTCGGGCGGTGTCTCCCCCTTCCGTCGTCGGATCTCGTACCAGCGGCGCTCCTCCTCGACGAACAACCCGGCCGGGCCCTCCATCGGCAGGACCGCGGGCTCGATGACCTCGGGGAGCCGGCGCAGCAGCCCGAGGAAGAGACGGACGTCTTCGGCGTACGGGCTCTCCCCGGGCGGGACCTCTTCCCGGTACGAGGGGCCATAGAAGGCGTGCGCGAGCTGGATCGGCCGGGCGATGCGTCGGCTCAGCGCCGGAAGCGCGGAGGCGGGGAACCACAGCTCCAGCTCGGGCCGCCGCCCCACCACCCGGGGCTCCAGGCGCTGGAGGTACGTCGTCACCAGCTCCAGCACGACCACGAAGGAGGCGCCCGGACCGGAGGGCGCGAGCGCCTGGCGTCGGGCGAGGGTCGCCGCGTGCCACGCGTCGGTGGCAGCCACCAGCCACGGGCGCCCGAGGGAGGACGGGAGCGCCTCGCCATTCGACTCGACGACCGGCGCGAGCTCTCCCGGTCCGAGCGGAACGAGGAGCCTGGTGAGCTCGATGCCCATCGGTGGGCGGACGCTGCCCCGGCACCCGGGTCGAGTTCAAGGGGGTCCGGTTTTTCCGGACCCGGGGACCTGGGTGTGCCGGAGCTCGGCGCCCCTCCGCGTCCTCAGCCGGAGCGGCCGAGCAGCTCGTCCTTCCACCGCTCGAGCAGATGACCCGAGCGTGGGCCGGACGCGGTGACCACCAGCTCGCGCCGGTCCTCTGCGGGCTCCCCGAGGACGATCCGCAGGGCGTCGGGCGGCGCCGCACCCGGCACACGGTCCACCCACTCGACGAGCGTCGCTCCCGGACCGTCGCGCAGCTCGTGGAAGCCGGTGCCGTCGAGGTCGGCCGAACCCGTGAGCCGGTACAGGTCGGCGTGGGTCAGCGGGATGCGCCCATGGTGCTGGTGGACGATGGCGAAGGTGGGGCTGGTCACGTCCTCGTCCCGGATGCCCACGCCCCGGGCGATGCCCCGCGCGAGCTCGGTCTTCCCTGCCCCAAGCTCGCCGACCAGCCCGATGAAGTCCCCCTCCTGGAGGACACGGCCGAGCGCCTCGCCGAGCGCGCGCGTCTCGGCCGGCGACGACGACGAGAAGCTCACCGTTCCCATGCGGTCCATACCTCACCCAGGGCGGCCGTGAGGTCCGATGCGATGACGCCGAGCCGGCCCCAGCGCCGGGCCGCCGCGTCGCCCGCGAGCCCGTGCGCGAGCACGCCCACGCTCGCCGCGTCCATCGGCGCGAGCCCCTGGGCGAGGAAGGCGCCGATCATCCCGGAGAGGACATCTCCCGTTCCCCCGGTGGCCATCCCCGGGTTTCCGGTGGGGTTGACCCGGAGCTGTCCCCCGGGGTCCGCGACCAGGCTCCGGGCGCCCTTGAGCACCAGCACGGCGCGGTGCGTGCGGGCGAACCCCCTTGCGGTGCCGATCCGATCTGCCTGCACGTCGGCGACGGATCGCCCCGCGAGTCGCGCCATCTCACCGGGATGGGGGGTGAGGACGACCGGCGCGCGGGCCCTCCCGAGCAGCTCGGGGTGTCCGGCGATGGCGTTGAGCCCGTCGGCGTCGAGGAGCACGGGGACGTCGAGCCGTGCCAGGAGCTCGGCGAGCAGGGCGTGAGTCTCGGAGCCGCGGGGAATCCCCGGGCCGATGACCAGGGCGTCCTTTCCCTCGGCGGCGGCGAGCAGGACGTCGAGGTGCGTGGGTCCGAGCACCGCGGCGGCCGGCAGCGCGACGCCCATCAGCTCGGGCGCGTGCCCCTGGACGTCGGAGAGGGCGTCGACCGGCGTGGCCACCGTGCACAGCCCCACCCCGCTCCTCAGGGCGGCGAGACCGGCGAGCGCCGCGGCCCCGCTCTTTCCGCGACTGCCGGCGACGACCAGGAGGTGTCCGTAGGTCCCCTTGTTGGAGTCCGAGCGCCGGGGTGGAAGCCAGCGCGGGCCATCGGACGGCTCGAGGAGCCAGGTGGACGGCGTGAGCTCGGCAAGGCCGATGTCCACCACGTCGATGTTCCCGGCGAGCGTGGCGCCCGGCTCAAGCGCCAGCCCGAGCTTCTGGGCGCCGAAGGTGACGGTCCGGTCCGCCGCGACGCAGGGCTCGAAGGCCCGGCCGCTGTCGCTGGACAGGCCGGACGGGAGGTCGACCGCGAGGACGCGCACGCCCTCGGCGCGCCACCGGTGCATCTGGCGGATCGCATCGGCGGCCTCCCCCTCGGGCGCCCGGGCAAGACCGGTGCCGAAGAGCGCGTCGACCACCACGTCTCCCGCACGGAGGGGGAACGCGGCAACGGAGGAATGAACGGGCACCCCGCTCTGCTCGACCGCGGCGTGGTTCCGGGCGGCGTCGCCCCGGAGCCGCGCAGGGTCGCCCACCCGCCAGACGTCGACCTGCCGGCCGGCTGCGTGGAGCTTCCGCGCGGCAACGTACCCGTCGCCACCGTTGTTGCCCGGTCCGGCGACGACGAGGAATCGGGTCCCGGCACCGCCGAGCTTCGCCGCGGCGTCGGCGACTGCGGTCCCGGCGTTCTCCATCAGGATGGAGGCGGGCAGCCCGCGGCGTTCCGCCTCGGCCTCGGCGGCGCGCGTCTCGGCGGATGTGAGAAGGGGCTGCATTGCGTCGGTCCCGGAGCGTGCAGCCGAAGAGGGCACGCCGCAAGTCGCAGGCACGATCGCATGCTCGGTAGCGCGCGCCGGCCGCGGCCACGGGCTCACTTCTCGGGGGCGCGCTCGGCCCGACGACTTCCCTCCGCGACCAGGGCTTCGAACCGAACATCGGCCCGGAGTGGAGCGAGGTCCGCGTCGCCCCTGAGTCCCACCGCGCTGCCCTTGTCGAGGCCATGATCCATCGCCTCGCGAAGCCAGGATAGCGCCTCCTCCCGCCGCCCTCGACGTGCGGCATAGCGAGCCAGGCTGTAGCGGGAGAGCGAGGTGTAGGGGTTGTCGACACCGATGACTCGACGACGGAGCTCGAGCGTCTGGCGCTGGAGGCGCTCCGCCTCCTCCAGGCGACCCTCCCCTGCGAGAATGTCCGCCAGGGACGCCATCGCGTTCAGGGTATTGGGGTGCTCGGGTCCCATGACCCGCCGCTTTCGCTCGAGTGCCTCGCGCTGCATCGCCTCCGCTTCTCCCAGGAGCTTCTCCAGGCGGAGGGTGTTGGCGAGATTGGTGAGCGCGATCAAGGTGCCGGGAGCATCCGCCCCGAGGACCCGCCCCGAGATCTCGAGTGCCCGCCTCTGGATCCCCTCCGCTTCTTCCAGCTTTCCACTCTCCTGGAGCTGAGCGCCGAGGTTGTGCATCACGTTGAGCGTCGCTGGGCTCTCCAGCCCGGCCCTCTTCTGCTCGAGGACCAGCAGCTCCCGAAGGAGGCCTTCAGCCTCCGGACGCTCCTCCTCCTTGAGGACGATTCCGAGCCGGTTCATCGTCTGGAGCGTCCTGGGATCCTCACGTCCGAGCACCCGCTGACGCACCACGAGCACGCGCCGGAGGATGTCCTCGGCATCGGCGTAGCGGCCGCGCTGCCAGAGCAACGCCCCCAGCTGCGAGCCCGCCTCCAGCGTGTCGGGATGGTCGGGTCCTTGCAGCTTCGTCCGGAGCGCGAGCGCGCGCTCGAGCAGCGGCTGCGCCTTCGCGTTCAGTCCTAGCTTGCGGTAGACGGTTCCCATCGTCTCCATCATCCGGGCCTGCAACTCCGGCTCGCCCGCGAGTGTCCGGTCCACGTCGGCGGAGGCCCTGTCGAGGATCTCACGGGCAGTGACGCTGTTTCCGCGCGCCTCGCTCGGGTCGGAGACGTTGAACATCTGGACGAGAAAGTCGGCGACATTGCGTGCGGAGGCTGCCTCGCGGTTTGCCCGATCACGTTCCAGGGCGGTGCGACGGGCCTGGAGGCCCATGACAATGCCGAATGCCAGGAGGAGCACCGCAAGGCCCGACGCCAGGCCGACGCCCAGCCGGTGACGCTGAAGATAGCGCCTGGCGCGGTACGTCCGGCTCGGCGCCCGGGCCAGAACGGGTTCCCGGCGGAGATACCTCCGGAGGTCCGCGGCCAGCTCCGACGGCGTGCCATAGCGGCGGGAGCGGTCCTTCTCCAGCGCCTTCAGGGTGATGGCGTCGAGGTCTCCTTCGAGCTGGCGGCGGAGCGTCGCCGGATCCGTGTTCCGGCGGCGGGCGGCATCGGTCGCGGCGTCGCCGAGCGTGCTCAGCCGGGTGCTGGGGCTCGGCGGATCGACCTCGCGGAGCTTGCGGCGAAGCTCGTCGACGCTCGAGGCGCGCAGCTCTCGCGAAGGAAACGGGAGCTCGCCGGTGAGCAGCTGGTAGAGCACGACCCCGAGCGAGTACACGTCGGTGCGGGTGTCGACGTCGTGCCCGCTGGCATCCGCCTGCTCCGGGCTCATGTACTCGGGTGTGCCGATGACCGCACCCAGCTCGGTGAAGAGCGTCTTCTCGGTCAACCGGTAGCCGGTGGCCTTGGCGATGCCGAAGTCGATGATCTTCGGCTGCGCCCGGCCGTCGATCATCGAGACCAGGATGTTCGACGGCTTGAGGTCGCGGTGGATGACTGCCTTCTGGTGCGCGTGCTGGACGCCCTCGCACACCTCGGCGAGCAGCTCCAGCCGCTGGGTCGTCGAGAGCTGGTGCTCGTCGCAGTGCTCGGTGATGGGAAGCCCGGGCACGTACTCCATGACGAAGAAGGGGCGACCCTCGGGCGTGGTGCCGCCATCGAACACGGTGGCGATCGCCGGGTGATCCATCAGCGCCAGGGCCTGGCGCTCGGACTCGAACCGGGCGACGACCTCCTTGCTGTCCATCCCCGCCTTGATGACCTTCAGCGCCACCTGGCGGCGGACAGGCCGGAGCTGCTCGGCGAGCCACACCTCGCCCATCCCCCCCTCTCCGAGCCGATACTCGAGGTGGAAGCCGTCGAACATCGCCCGGGCCGCGCTGCCGATCGGGTCGCTGCCGGGGAGCGTGTCGTGGTGTGCGAGCGTGCCGTTGCTCATCGGTGCGTGCGGAGACCAGAGCCGAGGGCGCTGCCACGCGTCAACGCGGCCCGAGGGACAGGTGCCCACACGCCATCCGGTGCCGTCTTCGGCCACGGCCGGAGATCCGGTAGGTTCCGGCAGCGTGGCGGCTCAGGAGGACGACCGGGAGGCGCTCGACACGCTCAAGACGGCGCCGGCGGCGTCCGGGCGGGACTCTCCGAAGCTCCCACCGATGCTGGTCCGCCTCGTCTGCGCGGAGGATCTGCGTCCTCCTCCGGAGCGCCACTGGCTGGACGGCGTCGATGAGGTGCGCATCCTCCGCGGACGGCCGGCCGCCGTCCGCCGCGAGGGCAAGACCCTCACCCTCACGCTCGAGGATGCCTATGCCTCCGGGCGGCACGCCCTGCTGCGGCGCGCCGAAGGAGGGTTCCTCGTCTCCGACGAAGGCTCGACCAATGGCACCCTGGTCGACGGACGCCCCCTGGCAGAGGGGGAGCAGCGCCTGGTGCGCAGCGGGCTCCTCGAGGTGGGGCACACCTTCTTCCATCTCCGCACCGAGGTGCACGGCGCTCGCGAGGCACCGGCGGCGGAGGATGGAGGCGAGCCGCTGACCCTCAACCCCGAGTTCTCGCTCGGGCTCGCGTCGGCGGGCCGGCTCGTTCGCAGGGCCCATGACCTTCTGATCACCGGGCCATCGGGCGCGGGCAAGGAGGTCGTGGCGCGCTGGCTCCATGCCCTCTCCGGGCGGTCCGGACCTCTCGTCGCGGTGAACTGCGCGGCCGTCCCCGAGCACCTCCTCGAGGACGAGCTCTTCGGCCACGTGAAGGGCGCCTTCTCCGGCGCCATGTCGGACCGGCAGGGCCTGCTCCGGGCGGCACACCAGGGCACGCTCCTCCTCGACGAGATCGGCGACATGCCGGCGCCGCTCCAGGCGAAGCTCCTCCGGGTCATCGAGGACCGGCGGGTGCGCCCGGTGGGGAGCGAGCACGAGGTCCAGGTGGATCTGCTCGTCATCGCCGCGACGCACCGGGACCTCCGCACCCTGGTCGCCGAGGGCAGATTCCGCGAGGACCTCCTGGCGCGGCTCGGGCTCCTGCCGCTCGATATCCCGGCGCTGAGCGACCGGCGCGAGGACCTGGGGCTCCTCCTTCGCCGCATGCTCCGGGACGTCCCGGGAGGCCTGGAGCGAGTCCGCTTCGAGCTCGACGCGCTGCGGATGCTGCTGATGCACGACTGGCCGCTCAACGTCCGCGAGCTGCGGCGCGCGGTGCTCGCCTCGGTGGATCTCGCCCGCGCCGACGACGCCGAGCCCATCGTGGTCGGGCCCCGGCACCTCCCGATGGCCGTGTTCCCCCGCCCCTCCCCCGGCCCGGGCCCGGCCCTGACACCCGCGGACGCCGAGCTTCGGGAACGGCTCGTCACGCTCCTGGCAGAGCACCGCGGCAACGTGGCCGCCGTGGCGCGCGCCATGGGCAAGCCCCGGACCCAGGTGCAGCGGCTGATGGCGCGGCTCGGACTCCAGCGCACCGGCGTCTGAGCAGGTGGGCCCTGGACCCGGGTGCCCCGGCGATGTCCGCGGGCGCCCGCGGGCGCCCGGCGTCCACTCTCCCTTCTCTCCCCGCATTTCCCTCGGGCACGCCAGGCGTGCTGGCCGA
Organism: Myxococcaceae bacterium; assembly: GCA_017881345.1. GTDB lineage: Bacteria > Myxococcota > Myxococcia > Myxococcales > Myxococcaceae > RPRB01. Next base: position 22,266 of record JADGQZ010000139.1, read on the forward strand.
GGCACGCTGGTTGCTCAGGGAGCCGTCCGGACCGCCTCGGAGGAACCAACCCCATGCAGCATCCGGAGTCCCGTGCTTCACTCGTCCTCGCCGTCGTGATCGCTGCCCTGGGCCTGAGCCCTTCGGCGGCGCGCGCCGGAGACCGCAGCGACTTCCCACCCGAGCTCGGCCGGCCGGTGAGCGGGGTCCACGATCCGGGTCCTCGCGGGGGTTCCCCCGGTGCGGGCGGTCCGCTCCAGGGGCTGACCGGGAGCGAGCTCAAGCTGTTCAACGAGGGGCTCTTCCGGGCCACGGAGCTCGAAGCCACCTGCGATCTCTGCAGCGATGTGCCGCCGGGGACCCCGATTCCCCCGGGCTCGCCGCCCGACA
>JADGQZ010000140.1 GCA_017881345.1 Myxococcaceae bacterium
AATCGCCGTCGGGGCAGAATGCCCGTCTACAGGCCGGGATTGAGAAAGAAACCGAGGGCGTGACTCATGGTCTGTACGCGCCACAGGCCCCGGCAATTCCCATTGCCGCCCTACAAGTCGGTACATTTCCTGTAATGTCATTCGCAACTCATGGTGCCTGGAGTGAAGTTCGTGAATTAGATCAGGGCGTCGACGCGCCGGCGTCGGCGGGGTTGCTCGTGAAGTCGATCTGATCCCAATCAGGACGACCATGCCACGGTTCCACCACTTCAGCCAGTTCCCGCACCGGGAAGCCGAGAAATCCGTCGCGGAGGTCTGAGTCGTCCCACTTCTTCTTCAGTTGCCGGAGGAGAAGTTGTGCTTCGCCACGTACAGAAGCTGGCGCCACGGACGTCGACACGAGCTCGTACGCCCAGAAGGAGGTTGCGGCGTCGCTGGAGGCGAGGAAGAGGCGGCCGGCGGCCCAGCGCTTGATCCGCGATCGCGACGCGAGAAAGTGCTTGAGCCAGTGGCGAGCGGACACCTCATCGTCGAGCCTACGCAACGCCGCGGCCCCAATGCGCTCGACCCATCCGGACGAGTCCGATGCGGCGAGAGCCTTCCTGATGCGGCCGTTCGCCGGCAGCCACCCGGCCAAGAAGCGAGCCCGGGCTCGGTCGCGCTCGTCGAGGCTGCGGAGTGCGTCGGTCACGACCGCGCTGAGGCGGCGGGCGGACTTCAAGCGTGCGGCCATTGCCACCTGGACGAGCTCCGAGTCTGAACGGCAATCGTGCAGGAGCTGGCGCAGAAGCTCCGTCGCGACCGTGTTGTCCACACCTGGGTCGTGGATTTCGGCGAGGGCCCAGTCGAGGCCCCCTTCGACGACGATCCGGCTACCGGATGACGACGGTGTTCGCTGGAATGGGTAGACGAGGGACCACACCTCGCGAGCCTTCGGATGCGCCCGAAGGAGTGCTCTCCGCACGACCGGGAGAAGCAACCCGTCGCTCAGGTAACGTGCGTACTTCGGCGCGGCGAGGATCGCCTCTACCCAGGCGTCAAACTGCTCGTTACTCAGCTCTTCCACGAACGCATCGGGCAGCTGCTCGTGCGCGCGGATGAGGTCTGCCGCGCCATCTGAGGCCAGAGCCTTCAGTCCCGTGAGGAACTGCTCGAGGAGCTTTGCGATTGCAAGCTGGACCACGGCATCGTCCGACGCGTCAGATCCGGGAACGGCAGCTCTGGCCGTTAGCGGTGCTGCGAGGGCACGGGCGGACCACAGGCTCTGCCTCCCAGCGGGGTGCCGTCGACGATTGAGGAAAGCTGCGTACTGCCACGCGGCCTCTCCTGGACCTTTCGCGGCCGTCACGAACCGGCCGAAGGACGACGGGGGCGTGCCGACCGGCACCCGGCAGTGGAAGAGCAGGAACCGAGCCGCGTCCTCGTCGGGTCCGCGTCTCGAGACGTCCGCTGCGAGCCGTTTCAGGTCTGCTTCGCAGAGGTCCGCATTCAAGTACCCGAGAAGGTAGCGCGCCCGACGGAGTTGCATCCGCCGCCGCTCCGTCCGGGTCGCGGCGAGCGTCAGCGATCTCAGGGCCTCGTCAGGGGCGCCGCCGAGCACCTCGTAGAAGCCCGTCCACTCCTGGTCGAATCGGTGGGAGAGCAGCAGCGCGAGGCGCTGCCTTGCGTTAGCCCCCGCCATGAGGCACAGGTAGCCCCGCTCGAGTGCGTGCCGCAGGTTGCGGTTTATGGGAAGGCGACGGAAGGCGCGTAGCAGCCTCGCCTGCACGGGTGCGTCGAGGAGAGCGGCGTGCCCCTCCATGTCCCACGACCAACTTGGTTCACTCGCACGGATGCGACGGGGAATGTCGTCGAGGACTGCGCGGGCAATGGTAGCTGCCGCATTCGGCACCCAGGCGGCGAGCGCAGGTTCCAAGGTCTCGTGGTCGTTGTCCTCGCGGGTGTGAGCTCGATGCGCCGCGAGTCGCGTTGGCGGCGCGAACCGTTGTAGCGCTGCACTGGCAAGGGCCGAGCGCCACGCACGGCTCGGTGGAGACGTCTCGGGGTCCAGTGCCAGCGCGCGGGCCCGCTCGAATATCTCGAGGACGTCCGTCCCGGCCGGAACCGCGCCGACAGTCATGTTGCGAAACTTCTCTGCCGCGAGGGGGCTTCTGGGCCACACCCAGCGCTCGGGCGCTGGGAGCCGCTCCGCCAAGTCAACGAGATCGCGCCGATCAGCGATATCGATGAGGCGTCGGACGAGCACTGCGCGGCGCGCAGCAGGCTTCGCTTCGCACCCTTCGACCTCCCGCTCGTACGCGAGTCGCTCGGAGATCGCGAGCGCAGCGCGTGCGGCGAATACCTCCCCGGCGGACAGATAGCCGGAGACAGCCTCCCTCGCTGCGAGGAGAGCGAGGACATCACGTGGCGCGATGAGTCCGGGCTTCAGTGAGGCTAGCGAGAGGCCGAATCGCTGGAGGTCCCGCGTTGACCCGCCGACCTTTGCGTCTCCGAGCACGAGTTCGAGGTCCCCAAGGGAGGGATCGTCGAAGATCCGCTGTACTGCACCAGGCTCCTCCTCCTTTCCTCCGATGTACCACCGCGCGCCCATAGGGACGATCCGGAACCACTGGCTCACGGCGGTAGCGATCGCCGCCGTCGCCTCGTCGAGTCCCGCTCGGATTACGAGCTGCGCCACGGCGACGAGGGCGTGCGCATCGGGCCGAGTGAGAAGCTGGGGGACGAGCCTGAGCGTCGGCTCGACGAGCAGGAGCGCGAGATTCCGTACCTCCTCGACATCCTGGCGCGAGAAGTTGCGAGCCGAGAACCACCTCGAGAGCAGGGTGTCCACGACTTCGGGCCTGTCTCGCCCGTCGTTCGCGAGCAACGAGACCGTCGTCGCTGCACGGAGCCAGCGGATCTTCTCGTCATCGTCCGCGTTCGGATCGAGGATGTCGGCGAGCACCTCAGCCGGGTTGCTGCCGGCCGGATGCGCGAGCTCGCGGCGGATAAAGAGGCCCATCCCGAGTGCGAGCCGTAAGGGATCCAGCGTGAGCATCCCGTCTGGCTCGGTCTGGACCACCCCCTCCGAGTGCAGTTCCAGGACCGCCGCGTTCACCTGGTCCGTGAGTCGCGAGACCCTCTCGTGAACGTCGGCGCGCGAGAGCTTGCGATCCTTCAGCCAACTCTGCGCGAGCTCTATCAGTATCTCTTTGAAGCTATCGGCGCCCGCAGGTCCCGTTCCGATCGGTGCACGCGATCGGACCTTGTCGCTCGCATCCAGGTAGTAGAGAACGGATTCGGTGCTGCCTGCGAACTGCCCGACCTCGGCACGGCGACGAAGGAGGAGGTCGAGGAAGCGCGGACGGGAGACCATCGTTCGCGCCTGAGGTGGAATCGTCTCGAGGACCTCGAGTCCGACGCCGCGGCGGCGGAGCGCTTCGAGGAGCTCCGCGTCGTCGAACGCGCCGAGGGGGATGCGCTCGATGGCACGGCCGCCGAGCCAGGAGACATCCTCCTCGAAGTCGCGTGCTCGGACACTGATGAGCAGTGCGGGCGGCCGCTCCTCGGCGTCGAGGTACTCATCGCGACTTTCGGGGCTTGAGAGGTCGGGGCGCTCTCGGATCGCAGTCGGGCGACGGGGAGCGGCCCATCGGATCACCGAGGAGAGGGCATCAGGATCCGTGAGGTACTCGTTAGCGCCATCGAGCACCACGAGGCACCAGGGGCCGGTGTTTGCTCGTGCTCGCTGGCGTTCGATGATGGCTTTCGCGTGGCGCGAGAGGGGTCCGAGGGCGATGCCGGCCATTCGAAGCACCAACTGTGCGAGGTTGCCACGGGCTTGTTTCCCGAGGCTCGATGAAATGAAGAAGACCGGTACGGAAAGCGCAGGCAGGTTCTCCGACAGCCAGCGGTAGAGAAGCCACGTTTTCCCGTCATAGCGGTCGCCCGTGACCACCCCGACGGCCGGTGCAGCGGTAGAGATCGCGCGTCCCCACCACTCGGTGAGTCGCGACTCCGCGGTCCGGGGGACCGCTTTGCTGGGGTCGAACGGCACGCCGAACGCGATATCAGCGTCTGCCTGGATCGAATCGAGGAGGATGCGGTTCTGGCGACGCACGAGATGACGCCATGTCGGAAGGTCCCGAAGCTCCTGTCGGAGGCGACGCTCCCACTCCGGGAAGCCCGGTTTCCGGCGGACGGCCGCGAGCTCCTTTCGGATCGCCCGCGGGTCCGGAAGTTGTCCCTTCGTCGCGGAGATTCGCCAAGCCCTGTCGGTTAGAACACCCACAACTGTCTCAACGTCCGTCGCCGCGAGCGCTTCGAGTGGCGAGAGTGACCCGAGCGCCGAGGTGGCCTCCTGGGGGTCGAGGATCAGCACCGATATTCCCTGACGCTCGCCCGCCTCTCGCAGGTCACGGGCATCGAGAGCCTTCAGACGACGCGTGCTCACGAGAATCCAGAGCTGGAGCTCCGGGTGCTTCTGGGCTGCCTGCGATAGCCCCCCGAGGAGGTCGCGGGCGTCGAGATGGGCCTTGCTGTACCGCTTGTCTTCTATACCGAATGGAGTATCTGAGAGAGCATCCACGCCTTCCTGAGCGCCCGCCGCGCAGCGGCGTATCCGCTCTCCCGACAACTTGGATAGGAGCCGAGCGATGAGCTCCTCGAAGCTCGTGTCCCCGCTGGGGCGAAGGCGATTCATCGCAGCGAGGGTCACAGGCGAGGCGGTCTTGTTGGCGCGCGTCTTCAAACGCCTCCGCAGAACGCGACCCGAAGTTGTTCGCCGTACCGGCTTTTGAGCTTTCGGGAGGCGGCTCATGGGATCCGTCAGGATTCTGGTCGTGGACCCGAAGTCCGTCCAGTGGACGGTTCGAGGCGTCACCGGAGACTTGAATGCGGAGGTGGTCGCTGGACTGCGGATGTCGTACTCGCTCGTTGTCCGCCGGCGGATGAGTAAGTGCTAAGGCAAAGCGCACGTGGCGGGCTCTCTTCGAAGGTCGGCGGGCACAGGTCGGCGCACTTCGGCGCCGCTTGCCGAGTGTCGTGACGGCCCCCTCAGGCTGATTTTCGGTCCGGCGGCGAAGCATCGACTCCCGACGACAAGATAGGGTTAGGTAGCGGCAAACTCCTCACCCGGCGACGGTTAGAACGAGACGGTTCGCACGGCGCCGTCCGGTTTCGAGAGCCCGGTAGTCCCGGACCACCGCGCTCTGAGACATCAGCCCGGGGAGCCTTCAGGAAAAAGGTCGATTACTCGAACCTAAATTGCCG
>JADGQZ010000141.1 GCA_017881345.1 Myxococcaceae bacterium
CAGGCGCTCCAGCGCCCGGCGCTGCCGGGCTGCCGCCTCCTCCGGGCGTCCCGCGAGCCGGGCGATCCTCCCGGCGGTCCACTCCAGTGACAGACTCTCGTGATGCGCCTCGGGAAGCGCCTCCAGCGCACCGACCTCCTCGCCCGCCTCCTCGCTCCGCCCGACCGTGGCGAGCGCCAGGGCGCGGTGCAACCGCGCGGAGAGCGTCATCCGGTGGGTGGGGCCGAGCGCCCGGGTGAGAGACTCGACGGCGGGAGAGAGGTCGGCGAGCGCCTCGGGACCGCGCCACAGCGCGAGTAGCGTGATGCCTCGGGAGGCATGCATGTTTCCCCAGGCACGCGAGTCCCGGGCCATCGAGGGGCCGCGGATCTCCAGACCCCGGGTGTTGTCCTCCAGCGCCGCGGAGAGATGGCCCAGCCTGCGTTCGCAGGTGACGCGGTTGATGGAGATCATCCCCACCAGCGGGCTCACCGCTCCCAGCGCCTCCCGCGCGTCATCCAGTGCCCGGGTCATCTCGGCGTAGCTCTGGTCGGGGTGGCCGGCGTGACAGAGGGCACGGCCATACACGTCACGGGCGTAGATGACCCGCGGGTGCTTGGGCTGCCCGGGATAAGCCGCCTGGGCAAACCTCAGCCCTCGCTCCGCCTCGACGAGCGACTGCTGCGTGTCCCGATCTCCGTACTGGTGCGCCTCGCCCAGCAAGACCGCGACCGACACCGTCCGCGGATCTCGGTCCCCGAACCGGCTCCTGGCGAGGTCGAGCGCCTCGCGGGCGTCGGCGATCGCCTCCTCGCGCCGGACCTCGATGATCCCCAGATGGGATCGGATCTCCAGCGCCCGGACCAGATCCGCCGGCTGGCGATCGGCCCTGGCCCGGAGCTCGGGGATGAGCCCTTCGAGCTCGGATCGAAGCTCGGCCCCACGGCCCCTCGCCAGCAGGGCATCACAGCCGAGCAGCCGGGCTCGGAGACGCTGCGGGTGGCCAGGGGGGAGGACCGATGATTCGCGAAGCGCCTGACTTGCCATCCGCTCGCCGGCGTCGGTCTCGCCCAGCTCGAGCAGCGTGCTTCCGAGCAGATTGAGCAGCTCCACCCGGAGCTCCGGCCTCTGTCCGCCGATGCGCTCGAGGTCGGCGTGCGCCCGCTGGAGCAGCTGCACCACCGAGAGCGACCGGCCGTCGGCGCCGTAGGGGCTGGCGTCCTGAAAGATCTCGGTGAGGAGCTCCTTCACCTCCTCGGCCCGCCGCTGCTCGGTGGAGGCCCGCCGGGCTTGCCACAGCGCTGCGGAGGTTCCGACGGTCACCGCCGCGAGGATGGCGCCGGCGGCGGCGGAGGCGGCCCGGTGGCGGAGGACGAACTTCCGGGTGCGGTACCCGAAGCTGTCCGGCCGGGCCAGGACCGGGTGCCCGGTCAGAAAGCGCGTCAGCTCCTCGGTGAACGCGGTGGCGGTCGGGTACCGCTCCTCCGGAGCGAGACGCATCGCCTTCTGGATGATGGTGTCCAGGTCCCCCGCGAGCAGCTTCCGCGTCGAGGGGTCAGCCACCTCGCTGGGCCTGGGGACGCGCAGCTCCCTCAGCTGATCGAGGTACGATCGCTCCGAGCTCCTCCGGAGGTGATAGGGCGGGACGTCTGCCAGCAACTCGTAGAGAAGGATGCCCAGCGAGTAGATGTCGCTGGCCACGCTGATTCCCTCCCCGGCGAGCTGCTCGGGGGAGGCGTGATCCGGGGTGAAGGCAGCCCCGGAGAGCTCGGTCAGCTCGCTCTGACCGCCGTCCTCCAGCAGCTTGGCGATGCCGAAGTCCAGGAGCCTGACCTGGCCATCCTCCGTCACCAGCACGTTGGAGGGCTTGAGATCGCGATGGACGACCAGCCGCGCGTGGGCGTGCGCGACCGCCGCCAGGACTTGAAGAAAGAGCTCGATCCGGGCGCGGAGTCCGAGCCCGACGCTGCGAGCGTGCACGTCGATGGGCCGCCCGTTCACGTACTCCAGGGCGAGGTAGGGCTCTCCGTTGGGCGTCACCCCGGCATCGAGGAGCCGGGCGATGTTGGGGTGGGCGAGGGTGGCCAGGATCTCCCGCTCCCGCTCCAGCCGCTGGCGCAGGGGCTCCGCCATCCACGAGCCGCGGGGCAGCTTGAGGGCGACGAGCCGGCGGGTCATCACGTCGGTTCGCTCGGCCAGCCACACCGTTCCCATGCCGCCCTCGCCCAGCGGCCGGAGGAGCCGGTAATGGCCGACCCGTCGATCCGAGGTCCACACCGGCACCGGGGCCTGCGGCGTGGGCAGGCGCGGGAGCATGTCCACCCGGCCGGCGGTCTCCTTCCGGGAGAGGAGCTTCCGGAGCAGGGGCAGGTCCCGGCGGTGCTCCGGCCCGAGGCTGGCGAGCCAGGCCTCGCGATCGGGCTCGGGAAGGTCCAGCGCATGGTCGAGGAGCTGGTCCACCCGGGCCCAGGTCTCCTGGCTCACCTTGTCCAGGTGCATCACCGCCCCCGCCTGAACTCCCCTCCGCGCGGCGAGTCTAGGACTCCAGAGCCGAGGCGAGCCAGAGGCGGGCCTTTTCCCAGTCGCGGCGGACGGTGCGGTCGGTCACTCCGAGGGCCTCGGCGGTCTCGGGCTCGGACAGGCCGCCGAAGTACCGGAGTTCCACCACTTCCGCCATCCGCGCGTCCCGGGCGCCGAGCGCCTCGAGCGCGCGGTGAACGGTGAGGATTTCCTCCGGGGCCTGCTGGACGGGGAGGGCCTCGGTCCCGAGCAGGGGCAGCTCGGGCCTGCCACCGCCGCGGCGCTCCGCGCTGCGCTGCCGCGCCTGGTCGACGATGATCGACCGCATGGCCCGGGCGGCATACCGCATGAAGTGCCGCCGGTCCTCGATGCGCAGCCGGTGCGTCCGGGCGAAGCGCAGGAACCACTCGTGCACCAGCGCGGTGGTGTCGAGCACGGTGTTCCGCCCACCCGAGCCCAGGCGGGCGTGTGCGATGCGCCGGAGGTCCTCGTATGTCGCGCGGAACACCACCTCCGCCGCCGCGGCATCCCCCGCCTGCGCCCGCCCAAGGAGCTCGGTCAGCTCGAGCCCGTCGTCCATTCGAGCGAAGGCTACCCGGGAAACCGCCGGCGCGCAGCTCAGGTCCCGGTCGGGGGGCGGCGCGGGCGCTGCATGACGAGCCAGGCCAGCAGCAGCACCAGCACATGGGGAACGGCGGGTCCGGTTCCTGTCGAGCAGCCCGACTTGGGCTGATCAGCCCCGGGTGCCCGTCGGCGACCGGCCCTGCTCCACCACCTCGACCAGCCGGAGCTGGCTCGACGCCGAGGCGGCGGGGGCGTCCACCTCGCGCTCGAGGTAGGTGTACCCGGCGAGTCCGTCCTCGTACGCCCGGAGCAGCTGGCGCGACTGGTCGAGCGTCATCGAGCCCTTGCGCAGTGCCTCCTCGGCGAACCGACGCACCCGCGCCACCAGGTCGTCCTTGGAGTAGCTGACGTAGTTGAGGACCTCGGTCACCGTGTCGCCGGAGACGACGTGGTCGATGAGGTAACCGCCGCTCGGCCCCAGTGACACCTGCACCGCGTTGGTGTCACCGAACAGGTTGTGCAGGTCGCCGAGGATCTCCTGGTACGCGCCCACCAGGAAGATGCCCAGGTAGTAGTCGTCCTGGTTGATGGGGTGGAGCTCCAGCACGTCCTTCACGTCGCGCCGGTCGATGAAGTGCTCGATCTTCCCGTCCGAGTCGCAGGTGATGTCCGCCAGCACCGCCCGGCGCGAGGGCCGCTCGCTCAGCCGGTGGATGGGCATGATCGGGAAGAGCTGATCGATCGCCCAGCTGTCGGGGAGTGACTGGAACACCGAGAAGTTGCAGAAGTAGGTGTCGGCCAGCTGGCGCTCCAGCGTCTCCAGCTCCTCGGGCATCTCGTCCAGCTCGCGCGCGGTGCGGAGGACCTTCTGGCACAGCGCCCAGAACAGGTTCTCGGCCAGCACCCGGTCGGCGAGGTTCAGGTGCCCGAGCGAGAACAGGGTGAGGCACTCCTCCTTGTACTCGGTGGCGTCGTGGTACGCCTCGAGCACGTTCTTCCGGGTCAGCTCCTTGTAGGTGGCCAGCAGCTTGCGCACCACCGGCGAGGCGTCCTCGGACAGCGACTCCGCTACCCCGTGAGCGTCGAACTCGCTCACCCCCAGCACCTCGGTCACCAGCACCGCGTGATGGGCCACCACCGCTCGCCCGGACTCGGAGACCAGGATCGGGTGCTCCACCCCGGCCTCGTTGCAGGCCTCGAGCACGCTGAACACCACGTCGTTGGCGTACTCCTGGGTGGTGTAGTTCATCGACGAGGTGAAGTTGGTCTGGCTGCCGTCGTAGTCGACGCCCAGGCCTCCACCCACGTCCAGGTACTGCAGCGGCGCGCCGGCCTGCGAGACCTCCACGTAGAAGCGGCTCGCTTCGCGCAGCGCGTTCTTGAAGTTGCGGATGTTCGAGACCTGGCTGCCCAGGTGGAAGTGGAGCAGCTCGAAGCTGTCGAGGATGCCCACCTTCCGCATGAAGTCCATCGAGTCGATCAGCTCGCTCGACGACAGGCCGAACTTGCTCCGGTCGCCGCCGGAGGCCTCCCACTTGCCGGCGCCGCGGGTGGACAGCTTCACCCGGATGCCGATCCTCGGGCGGACGCCCACCCGGTGCGACACCTCGGCGATCAGGGGGATCTCGCTCGGCTTCTCGACGACCAGCACCACCCTGCGGCCGAGGCGCGAGGCGAAGAGCGCCGTCTCGATGTACTCCTCGTCCTTGTACCCGTTGCAGACGATGAGCGCATCCTCGCTGTCGAGCAGCGCCATCACCGCCAGCAGCTCGGGCTTGCTCCCTGCCTCCAGCCCGTAGGCGTACGGCTTGCCCGCCTCGACGATGGTCTCGACCACGTACCGGTGCTGGTTCACCTTGATGGGGTAGACGCCCTTGTAGGAGCCCCGGTAGCTGTGCTCGGCGATCGCCCGGCGGAACGACTCGTTGAGGTGCACCACGCGGTTCCGGAGCACGTCGGTGAACCGGATCAGCAGCGGCAGGCCGATGCCACGGCGGCGGACCTCCTCCACCAGCTCCTTGAGGTCCATCGAGTGGCCGTTCCCGTCGGCGTGGACGGTGACGTTGCCCTTGTCGTTGATACCGAAGTACCCCGCGCCCCAGCTGCGGACGCCATACGTCTCGAAGGCATCGGCCAGGGTCCAGGGTTGCGGGGGTGAGATGGGCATCGTGAGGTCACGACCTCCGGGGGACGGCGCCTGTCTTGCAGGTGGCCGCGCACAATAGAGAAACACAGGGGTCCGTCAACTCCGGTCCCTGAGACGGGGGAAACGTGAAAACGGCAGCCCCTCCAGCCGCCACCCGGCGGCCGGAGGTCAGCTCTCCCGGATGGCCTCGAGCACCTGGTCCACGTGCCCGTCCACCTTCACCCTGGGCCAAACCCGGGCGACCTTGCCCGCACCGTCGATCAGGAAGGTGGAGCGCGTGATTCCCATGAACTTCCGCCCGTAGAGCGTCTTCTCGCCCCAGGCTCCGTACTTCTCGGACACGGTGTGCCCCGGGTCGGCGAGGAGCGGGAAGGGGAGCTTGTACTTGCCCGCGAACTTCGCGTGGCTCGCCTCGGAGTCCGGGCTCACCCCGAGCACCACCGCGCCGGCCTTGAGGAGCGCCGAGTGCTCGTCCCGGAAGGCGCAGGCTTCCCTCGTGCAGCCTGGCGTGTCGTCCTTCGGGTAGAAGTAGAGGACCACCGTCTTGCCCTTGAAGTCGGAGAGCTTCACCGTCTTCCCGGACTGGTCCTCGAGGCTGAACGCTGGGGCCTTGTCGCCGACGTCGGGCATCGCCATGGAGCGCTCACTTAACCGGTGCTGGCCGGGGAGCAACCGGATTCGAGGCCCCCGCTGGCTTGACCTGCTCCACGACCTCCCGGAGCTTCGCCAGCTGGACCAGGGCTTCCGGGTCCTGGAGGAGCTTGTGGACCGTGGCGCTCTTGAGGAGGGACACGGTGTCCCCCCGGTCGAGGGCCTCCTTCACCTCCGGATCGGAGACCACGGCGCGGAACCGGGGGTTCTTCTCCAGCGCCACCACGGCCGGGTTCTCGGCCACCTTCTGGAAGAGCTCGGGTGAGCGGAAGACCTTCTGCGCCGCAGCCAGGTCGGCCGCCCGGGAGAAGAACGGCGCGGAGAACAGGTTCCACCGCCGGGCGATGGCGAAGGCGGTCGAGTCCTTGGGCGACAGGCCGAGCCCCTTCCCGGCGAACTGCACGTTGGCCTCGACGAAGACCAGGGCCGAGATGGCCACCCAGGCGATCGCAGCGAACTTGGCACCTCCGAGCAGCGCCCCCAGCGCGCGGTCCGTGCCCCGCTCGGCGGGGTCGGTCCCGCCCAGCACGCCCTGGAGTACCCGTGTGCCGACGAGCCGGACCGCGACCGCGACCACGATGAAGGTGGCGAAGCTCGCCGCCACCGCGCCGAGAGACTCAGAGGTATGGAAGAACCGGCCGAACGCCGGGCCGAACAGGGCGCCTCCGGGGCGTGCAACGAGCGCGGCGATCACCAGCGCGCCCCACCCGGCGAGCTGCCGGGCGGCACCGGCCCGGGCGCCGAACACCGCGCCGATCGCGACGAGCGCCAGCACCACCAGATCCACCGTCATGTGATCTTGAACTGCTGCCCGCGGGACTGCGTGTGGAGCTGTTCCTGCACCAGGGCCAGCTTCTCCTTGTACAGGGCATTCTCCTTCTCGTAGGTCAGGGCCATCTTCAGCCCGCGCTCGGCGGCGGCGAGGTTGCCGCTCTCGAGGTCGGTCATCGCGTTCTGGAAGAGCGCGCGGGCCTTGGGGTTGAGGCCGATCTGCTCGGCGGCCTGCTGCTTCACCGCCGCCCGCGTCTCCTGCTCCGACAGCTCGCTGAACCGGAGCTTGGCCGCGCGCTCCGGGCCGGTGACATCGACGAGGTACTTCGGCCGGCGCACGTCGTCGCGCAGCACGTAGTAGGCCTCGGTGACGCGCTTGTAGACGTCGTGCACGCGCGCCTTGAACGCCTGGTCGGTGAGGTGGAAGAAGCGATCCGGGTGGTACGCCCGGCTCTCGCGGTAGAAGGCCTTCTTCACCTCGGCCGCGCTGGCGGTGATGGGGACGCCGAGCAGCTCGAAGTAGTCGAGCGTGTCCAGCCGCTCCGCCTTCCAGGCCACCTGGGCCTCGGGATCGGCCGGCGCGGCGGTCCCTGTGGTGACCGGCGCCATCGGCGAGACGAGCGGCGCGATCGAGGGCAAGGGCGCGGCGTCCGGCGGCGGGAGCGGAGGCATCACCGGGATGCCGAGGCTCGTCTCGCTCATCGGATCACGGGTCGGGCTGTGCGGGACGCGCGGCGCCTGGGCGACCGGGCGGGGACGGGCCGCACCCTCCTTCACCGGTGCGAGCGGCGGGATGACGGGCGCGATGTTCACCCCGAGGGACGGCAGCGGCGCGCCCGTCTGACCGGGGGTGGCCGGCCGGAACACCTTGGCCGGCAGGACGCCCGGCTGCGGCGCGGGGCCGGCAGCGCGCGCCTGCTCGGTGAGGAACTCGCCGGTGGGCGACCCCATCGGAGTCGCGCGGACCTCACCGGTCGACGCCCGCTGGGGAGCCCCGGGTGCCTGTCTCGCCCCTCCCGGGGGGGTGGGCAGCCCACCCGCAATCGACGTGCGGCCGGGTCCGACGACCGGCGGCGGTGGTCGGGGGGGCGCGCCGCCCGGAGCGCCTGGGGGTCCAGCAGGGCCGGGCGCCGGCGTGCCAGCGACGGGAGCGGGTCCACCGGGCCGCGGGACCGGAGTTCCGGCAGCCGGAGCACCGGGTCGGGGGACGGGAGTGCCGGCGGCTGGCCCCCCCGGCGCACCGGGGCGGGGCGCCGGAGTGCCTGCAGTCGGCGCACCGGGACGGGGCAGGGGCGTGCCGCCAGCGACCGGAGGAGGGAGCGCACCGGGACGGGGCAGCGGGGTGCCGCCGGCGATCGGAGGAGGGAGCGCACCGGGGCGGGGCACCGGGGTGCCGCTAGCGACCGGCGGAGGGTGCGCACCGGGGCGAGTGACCGGACTTCCCCCGGCGGGCGTGGCGGGGCGGGACAGCGGCGTGCCCTGGGGTGCGGTGCGCGTGCGCGGCGGGGCGCCCGGCGCCGGAGCGGATCCCGCGGGCGGAGCGGCGGCCGGCACGGGCGCACGCGGCGGAGCGGGGCGCGGCGCCGGCGGAAACGGCGCGTCCAGGATCGGCACACCGGAAGCGCCCGCCTGGAACGAGCCGGTGGTCTCGAAGGCGCCCTCGGGCACCTCGGCCGGGTCGACGGGCGCGAGCGGCTGGGTGGTGGTGGCGCGGGCTGGACTGCCCGGGGGAGCGGGCGGCGTGGAGCCCGGCTTGTCGGGCGCGTCGGCCACGGCTGCGTTCATCCCTCCACGGCGCTCGGCAGCTCGGGCAGGACGTCACGCGAGGTGCCGGGCGGGACCGAGTGCACCATCGCACCCCGGGCCAGCCGTGTCTGCCGGTTCAGCTGGATGGACCGCTGGATGTCCGCCTCGCTCAGGCCGGAGGACAGCGAGATGGTGGTCGACGTCTTCTGGCCCGTCTCCACGTCCGCGGCGGAGACGTTCACGATGCCGTCGGTGTTGATCTCGAAGGTGACCTCGATCTTCACCTCGCCCCGGTAGCCCACCCGGAACCCGGCGAACTCGAACTCGCCGAGCATCTCGCACTCGTCCGCCCGGTTCGACTCGCCCTGGTAGACGCGGATCTTCACCCGCTCCTGCCCGTCGCGGCTGGTGGTGAAGGTCTTGGAGCGATCGATGGGCACCGGGGTGTTCTTCTCGATGATCCGCTCGGTGAAGCCGCCCACCGTCCCGATGCGCAGGGTGAGCGGGGTGACGTCGACCAGGAAGGTCTCGGTCTTGGCGTCCATCAGCGCGTGCGCCTGGAGCGCCGCACCCATCGCCACCACCTGGTCGGGGTTGATGCCCTCCAGCGGCTCCTTCTGGAAGTAGTGGCGCACCGAGTTCTGGACGATGGGCAGCCGGGTGGGGCCACCGACCAGGATGACCGCGTCCACGTCGGCCGCGGTGAGCCGCGCGCTCTGCAGCGCCTCGTCGCAGACCTTGAACGTCCGCTGCACCAGGTCCATCACCATCCGGTTGAACTGGTCCTGGGTGAGCGTGGCCTGAAGGTCCATCACCTGTCCGGACGCGTCCTGGCAGATGTGCTGGCAGTGGATGTCAGCGGTGCCGTTCTGGCCCACGTCGATCTTCGCCTGCTCCGCGGCCTCCTTGAGCATCTGCAGGCAGAACTTGGACTGCCGGAGGTCGAGCCGGGTGCGGGCGAGGAAGTCGTCCGCCAGCCAGGTCATGATCCGGTCGTCGAAGTCGTCGCCGCCGAGGTACGTGTCGCCGGCGGTGGAGAGCACCTCGAAGACGTCCTTGCCGATCTCCAGGATCGACACGTCGAA
>JADGQZ010000142.1 GCA_017881345.1 Myxococcaceae bacterium
GCGAGAGTGGCGATGCCGCAGGTCCGCTGCAGGATGTTCAGCGCGGTGCGCTCACCCACGAGCAGCGTTCGCAGCCCGGCCGAGACGCTCCCGATGACCGCACGGCCGGCGATGCGCGCGCCCTCGCCTTCCGAGAACCGCACCTCGGCGCCAGGCTCGAGCCGGGTGAAGACCCGGGCGAAGGCGCGCGTGCCCGCGAGCACCAGCGGCTCCTTCGCCCAGACCTCCGCCCGACCCCGGGCCTCCTCGGGAACGAGCGCCTGGGTGGTGACGTCACCCGCCGCACCGAGGTCCTCCTCAAGCGCCAGGTCGATCAGACGGTCGACGAAGTCCATGCGCCGGAGGTGCGGCCGACGGCGGTGACGACTAGCGCCGAGCCTTTCGGGCCATGCGCCGGCCGATGCGCCGGCCGATGCGTCGGCCGATACGCCGGCCGGTGCGCCGGGCCTTGCGCGCCCCGCGCCGCTTCGCCACACCCTTCCGGAGAGCGCCCTTGCGCGCGCCCTTCCGGGCGGCGGCCTTCTTCCTTCGCGCTGGCGCCTTCTTCTTCGCCGGCTTGCGCTTCGGGGCCTTGCGAGCAGCCGCCTTGCGCTTCGGGGCCTTCTTCGCCGGAGCCTTCTTCGCCGGGGCGGCGGGGCGCGGTCGGGCCGCAGCCATCGGCGCGGCGGGAACAGGCGACTCGCTGCCCATGCCCATCCCCATCCCGCTCGAGGGCGCGGTCGGCGGCATGTCACCACCCATGCCTCCGCCCATGCCGCCCATCCCGTTCGACTCCATCTCTTCTGGGGTTCTCTCGGACATCGTTCCTCCAGGTCAGATCCGACTGAGGTTGTCCAACAGCTTGGCCCTGCGGCCTTCGAGCTCGGTCACCCGCGCCCGATCCTTCTCCACCACATCGGCCGGAGCCCGCGCGACGAAGCTCGGATTGTCCAGCTTTCGGTTCAAGGCTGCCAGATCCGACTCGACGCGGGCGATCTCTTTCCGCAAGCGCGCGCGTTCTTCGTCGAGATCCAACAGCCCGGCGAGCGGGACGTAGACCGCGACCCCCTGCCCCACCCATGACGCGGACGACGGCGGTGGAGCGCCGGCCGGTTGCAGCAGCAGCTCCGACAGCCCGGCGAGCGGCTCCACGTACCCCCGCCAGCGCTCCAGGGCCCCCCGGAGCGCCGCGTCGTCGGTCTGCACCACTGCCCGAATCTTCTGGAGTGGCGGCAGGTTGCTCTCGCCGCGGATGTTCCGGATGCCGTCGATGACCGCGATGACCGGCGCCATCTCGGCCTCGGCGGCGGGGTCCTCCTCGCCGGCCTCCGGATACGCTGCGCGCATCAGGAATGCATCCGCGGGCACGCCGGGCAACCGGTGCCAGATCTCCTCGGTGATGTAGGGGATGAAGGGGTGCAGGAGCCGCAGCACCCGGTCCAGCACGTGGATCAGCACTGCCCGGGTGGTGTCGCCGCGCGCGGCGTCCTCCCCCTGCAGCGCGGGCTTGGCCAGCTCGATGTACCAGTCACAGAACGCGTGCCAGGTGAACTGGTACGCCGCCGAGGCGGCCTCGGCGAACTCGAACCGGCCGAGCGCGTCGTTCACCTCGCGCGTCACGCGCTCGGTGCGTGAGAGGATCCACCGATCGGCGAGGGTCAGCGGACGCTCGCGCAGCGGACGATCCCCCGGATGGAAGTCGCCGAGGTACAGCAGCAGGAAGCGCGAGGCGTTCCAGAGCTTGTTGGTGAACGCCTTGTAGCCGTTGACCCGATCGAGCGAGAGCTTGATGTCCCGCCCCTGGGCAGCGAGCGCCGCGAGCGTGTAACGCAGCGCGTCGGCCCCGAACGCCGGCATCCCTTGCGGGAACTTGTTGCGCAGGCTGGCGGGGAGGTCCTGCGCCTTCGCGCCGTGGATGACGTCGAGGGGGTCGACCACGTTCCCCTTCACCTTCGACATCTTCTCGCCCTTCTCGTCGCGCACCATCGCGTGGAGGTAGACGGTGCGGAAGGGCACGTCGCCCATGAAGTGCAGGCCCATCATCATCATCCGGGCCACCCAGAAGAAGAGGATGTCGTGTCCGGTCTCGAGGACAGACGTCGGGTAGAACGTCGCGAGCTCTGGCGTCCGCTCCGGCCACCCGAGGGTGCTGAACGGCCAGAGCGCCGAGCTGAACCAGGTGTCCAGCACGTCCGGATCCTGCGTCAGCGCCGAGCCCCCGCACGCCGGACAGGACGCGGGCTGCGTCCGGGCGACGATGGGCGCGCCCCGCTCGAGGTCGAGCCCACCGGTCGGCGTGCGTGGCGTGCAGGCGTTGCAGTACCAGGCGGGGATCTGGTGCCCCCACCACAGCTGCCGGCTGACGCACCAGTCCTGGATGTTGCGCATCCAGTGGAAGTAGGTGGCGTTCCACGTCTCGGGGAGGATCGTCGTCCTCCCCTGCTCCACAGCCTCGATCGCCGGTCGGGCCAGCGGCTCGATGCGCACGAACCATTGCGGTGACAGCCGCGGCTCGACGATGGTTCCGCTGCGCTGGCAGAGCCCGATGCTGAGCGTGTGCGGCTTCTCCGAGACGAGCAGCCCGCGCGCCTCGAGGTCGGCGAGCACGCGCTTTCGCGCCTCGAAACGGTCGAGGCCCGCGTACGGCCCGGCGGCGTCGTTGGTCCGCGCCGCCTCGTCGAGGATGGAGATCATCGCCAGCTTGTGGCGAAGCCCCGTCTGGTAGTCGTTGAAGTCGTGCGCCGGGGTGACCTTCACCACGCCGGTGCCGAACTCCGGATCCACCAGCGTGGCGTCGGCGATGACCGGGATCTCCCGATCGAGCAGCGGCAGGATGACCGTCTTGCCAACCAGGTCGCGGTAGCGCGGGTCGTCCGGATGCACCGCCACCGCGGTGTCACCGAGCATGGTCTCCGGCCGGGTGGTGGCGACGGTGAGGAAGCGGTCCTGTCCCTTCACCGGGTAGCGGATCTCCCAGATGGAGCCCTGCCGCTCCTCGTGCTCGACCTCGAGATCGCTGAGCGCGGTCCGGCAATCCGGGCACCAGTTGATGAGCCGGTTCGCGCGGTAGAGGAGTCCCTCCTCGTACAGCCGGACGAAGACCTCGAGCACCGCGCGCGAGCTCCCCTCGTCCATCGTGAAGCGGGCGCGGCTCCAGTCGAGGCTCGCGCCGAGGTGCTCGTGCTGCTCCTTGATGCGAGCGCCGTAGCGCTCCTTCCACGCCCAGATGCGCCGGACGAACTCCGCCCGGCCGAGGTCGTGGCGGGTCTTGTTCTCCGCCTTCTTCACCTCGCGCTCGACCACCATCTGCGTGGCGATGCCGGCGTGGTCCACGCCCGGCTGCCAGAGCGCGTTGAACCCTCGCATCCGGTGCCAGCGGGTGAGGATGTCCTCCAGCGTGGCGGTCAGCGCGTGCCCGATGTGCAGCGAGCCGGTGACGTTGGGCGGCGGGAGGATGATGCAGTACGGGGGCTTGCTCGACCGGGCCTCGGCCCGGAAGCAGCCCGCGTCTTCCCAGCGCCGGTACCAGCGCGCCTCCACCTCCGAAGGCTCGTAGGCCTTCGGAAGTCCCTCCTGAGTGTCGTCCGACATACCCGTGAGGGTGGGTGTTTAGCCTTTTCCGTCCCGCTCGCGCATCGTCCGCTCGGCGATTTCGCGCACGATCGTCTCGGCGAGCTGGGGGACCACTTCCCAGGCGATCTTCTCGATGACCTCACGCGAGGCCTTGCCCAGGGCCTCGCGGAGCTGGGCCTCGCCACCGTCGGCGGCGAGGGCAGTCGGCTCGGTCCCGAGGTCCAGCGACATCTCCTCCGGGGCGGCCGGCGGAGCGATCTCCCGCTCGACCCGGTATCCGCGGACGGGGGTGTTGGCCGGGGCCGAGAGGCCGAACGGGTCCCTCCCCCGGGCGGCGGCGGGTGGGGCCGGGGGCGCCGGGACGGGGGGGAGCGGGGCGGCGCCGGGCGCACGGGGGAACCCACCTGGCGTCATCGGCGCGGGCGCACGGGCGAAGCCGGACTGGGTGCCGAGCGTCATGCCGGGGCGAAGGCCGGGCGACGTCCCGCCGGTCATCGGCTGCGGCGGCCGCGGCAACCCGGAGGGGATGCTCCCCTGCGGGCGACCCATCGGCACGCCGGGCTGGGTGACGGGCCGCGCCGCGGGCTGCGGGACCGGCCGATGCGTCCCCGCCATCGGCGTGGGCGCGGGGGCGGCCGGTCGCGGGATCCCGGCGGGGCCGGGCATCGGCTGCGGCACGCCGGCCGC
>JADGQZ010000014.1 GCA_017881345.1 Myxococcaceae bacterium
GAGAGCCCGTTGACCCCGCGATCCAAGAGGTAGCGGTAGCGGGCGTTCGACTCCGCGGACGTCGCGAAGCCCGCGTACTGGCGCATCGTCCAGTGGCGGCCGCGGTACATCGTCGGCTGGATCCCGCGCGTGAAGGGGTACTCGCCGGGAAACCCGAGGGCCTCGCGGTAGTGCGCGTCGGGGTTCGCCGGCGCGTCGACTGGCTCGAGCGGAATCTCGCTCGAGGTCTCGAACACGTCCTTCCGCTCGGGCGACTTCGCCCGGGCCTTCGCCCAGACCTGGTCCAGCCACCGTCGGCGCTCGTCGGACATCGGCAGCTCCTACTCGACAGTGAGCAGCTTGGTGTTGGCCTCCACCGTGCTGCCCTCCTTCGCGAACACCTCGAGCACCGTGCCGGTCTTGGGGCTCTTCAGCTCGTTCTCCATCTTCATCGCCTCGACCACCACCAGCCCTTGCCCCTCGGTGACCTGCGCACCGGGAGTCACCAGGACCCGCACCACCTTGCCCGGCATCGGCGCGGTGACCACCACCTTGCCGCTCACGCTGAACCCGGCCGCGCCCGCACGCAAGCGGACCGCCCGCTCGTCGGCCACGTCGACCGTCAGAAGCTCGAAACCGACCAGCACCTGGACCTCGTCGCCGGACTCGTCCAGCTCGACGTCGTAGGAGCGTCCATCGACCAGAAGCGAGACCGCACCGTGGTCGAGCACCCGCGCGTCCACGGTGTGCGAGACGCCTCGCATCTTGAGAACGAACTTGCCCTGCCCGAGGTCCTCGATGTCGACGGGGACCGACTCGCGCGCGCCGCGAACCTGCGTCTCGTAGCGCTTGGAGCGGCTCATCGGCGGCTCCCGCGCGCCCGCATCCGCCAGGGCGAGGGACCCCCCGAGCCTCCCTTGACGGGGGTGATGGTGCGCTGGCGGCGCTGGTCCCGCTGGTAGGCGTCCACCACCGCGGCGAGCAGGGCGACCTCGCCGAGCTGGTGATCGTGCCGCCCGAGGAGCGCGGAGTGCAGACGCGGGAGGAAACCCGTGTCGTAGTTCCCCGCCACGAACTCGGAGTTTGCGAGGATGGCGCGCAGGTACCGGATGTTGGTCGTGATGCCCTTCACCACGTACTCGGAGAGGGCGCGCCGCATCCGGGCGATGGCCTCGAGCCGGTTCGGCGCCCACACCGAGAGCTTGGAGATCATCGGGTCGTAGACCGTGGGCACGGTGTAGCCCGGGTAGACGCCCGAATCGTCGCGCACGTTCGGACCCGACGGGATGCGCAGAAAGGTGATCCGGCCCGGGCTGGGCATGAAGTTCTGCGCCGGGTCCTCGGCGTAGACCCGCACCTCGATGCTGTGGCCGCGCGGAGGCTCGGTGCGGAAGCCCAGATCTTCGCCCCGGGCGACGCGGATCTGCCACGCCACCAGGTCGAGCCCGGTGACCCACTCGGTCACGGGGTGCTCTACTTGCAATCGGGTGTTCATCTCCAGGAAGTAGAAGTTCCGGTGCCGGTCGACGAGGAACTCCACCGTGCCCGCGCCGACGTAGTCGACCGCCTTCGCCGCCTTCACTGCCACCTCTCCCATCGCCGAGCGCATCTCGGGGGTGAGGATGGGAGAGGGCGTCTCCTCGATGACCTTCTGGTGGCGGCGCTGCGCCGAGCACTCGCGCTCGTTGAGGTGCACGGTGTTGCCGTGCTGGTCGGCGAAGACCTGGATCTCCACGTGGTGCGGCTCCTCGAGGTACTTCTCGAGGTACACCGCGTCGTTGCCGAAGGCGTTGAGCGCCTCGCTCTGGGCCGACCGCCACGACGAGTCGAAGTCGGCCAGCCGGTCCACCCGCCGCATTCCCTTGCCGCCGCCGCCTCCGGCGGCCTTCAGCATCACCGGGAAGCCGATCTTCTCGGCATAGGTGCGCGCCTCGCCCACGGACGGGAACGGCGCGAGGCTCCCGGGCACCACCGGGACGCCCGCCTTCTCCATGTTCGCCCGGGCGCGGGTCTTCTCGCCCATGGCGTCCATCGCCGCGGCGGGCGGACCGATGAAGATGATGCCCGCGGCCAGGCACGCCCGCACGAAGGCGGCGTTCTCGCTGAGGAAGCCGTACCCGGGGTGGATGGCATCCGCACCGGAAGCCTTCGCCGCGTCGAGGATGCGCTCGAAGCTCAAGTACGACTCGCGCGACGGCGGCGGGCCCACCCGGTATGCCTCGTCCGCCATCCGCACGTGGAGCGCGTCCCGGTCGGCGTCCGAGTAGACGGCCACCGTGGGAATGCCGAGCTCCCGGCACGAGCGGATGATCCGGACTGCGATCTCTCCCCGGTTGGCGATCAGGATCTTCCGGACGGGTCTGGTCTTCCGGGCCACGGGAGTGTCGCTTAGCACGGGCGAGCGAACACGGGCGGTTCCGACAGAGGTCCCCACCCTCTGACGCCGGCCCTACCTTCCCCCCGACTCGATGCATTGCGGGGGAAGGCGGCGGTCATGAATCGAATGGTGTGGCGGTGGGTCGGGACGGGCGTGCTTTCGGGCGCGGCGGCGCTCTGGCCGCTCTCGGCAGGGGCGCAGACGGCTGGCGGCGTGGGCGGCACCGGCGCAGGCGCCTCGACGAGCGGCTCCGGGGCGGGCAACCTCGGGAGCGCGGGCTCGGTCGGCGGGAACGCCGGGGCGCCGATGGGAACCGGGGCAGCCGGGACCACCGGCTCGGGCCTCGGGACCGGGATGGGCGCCACCGGCACGGGCTCCGCGGGGACGCTCGGCCCTGGCACCGGCACGGCGCGCGATAGCACCGGCGCATACTCGGGCACCGGCGGCGCCGGGACGACGACGGGGAGCGACGGGACGCTGAACTCGCCATCGCCCTCTCCGGGGACCAGCGGCTCGAGCGCGGTGAATCCGAATGCGACCGGCACGACGACCGGTCCCGGCACGGCCACCACCGGCAATCCACTGGGGCAACCGAGCAGCACCGGCAACCCGCTCGGGCAGCCCAGCGCCGGATCGGGCATCGGTCAGTCCACGACCGGGACCACGTCTCCGGGCACCACTGGCACCGGCACGACCGGCACCGGTGGCACCGGGATGGGCCCGGGCACGGGCTCGACGGGGACCGGCGGCACCGGCACGACCGGGACGTACAGCGTGCCCGGCTCGACGAACGCCCCGACCGGCACCTACCGGGTCCCGGACAGCGGCGCCACGGGGACCGGCGCGGGCGCCGGAACGACGCTTCCCGGGACGACGACTCCCGGCACTACGGGCACCACAGGGACTGGCACTGGCACGACCGGGAGCGGCAGCATGCCCGGCTCCGGCACCGGACGCTGAGTCCGGCGGACGCCTCGAAGCGCCAGATACCCCGAGCTGTCAAACACCTCTGACGGAGCCTCGAGCGGGTCTCGCGTGCAGGGAACGCGGACCGGCGAGCCGGGGATGGTCGCTCGTCCGGCGCCCCGCCCGAGTACGACTCGCGGATGGACCGACGCACCCTGCTCGAGCTGTGCGGAGCCACGATGCTGCTGCGGACGCTGCCCGCGCTTGCGGCCGCTCCTCCGACCCCCGCCCCGGGCCTCCGCATCCAGCGCCTCGGCTGGGCCGGTGTTCGCCTCGTCGCAGGTGAGACGACGCTCTTCGTCGACGCCACGGTGGACCCCTCCGAGCCCGGCAGTGTCCCGCTCGAGGCCAGCACGCCCGAGCGCTTCGCTCTGGTGACCCACTTCCACGGCGACCACTGCCAGCCAGAGGCGCTCCGCGTTGTCTTCAACGCCCGCAGCCGTCTGGTGTGCGATCGCGACACTGCGCTCCGCGTGGGTGACCGCGAGGTCCCGCTCCTCCCGGTTCCGCTCTACCAGCCCGAGTTCCTGTCTCCGCGCACCGCCGACTTCGCCGTCTTCGCCGTGCCGGCGTCCGACGGGCTCGGCAGCCCGCAGGTGTCCTGGGTCATCGACGGCGGCGGCCACCGGGTGTTCCATGCCGGCGACACACAGGTGCACGGGCAGTTCTGGAACATCGGGCGCGCCTACGGGCCGTTCGACGTGGCGTTCCTTCCGATCAACGGCTTCCGCCAGACCGCCGGCCGGACCGCCCGGGTGCCCGCGGCCATGTCACTCACGCCCGAGCAGGCCGTCGACGTCGCGCTCATCCTCCGTGCCCGCCGCGTGGTGCCGATTCACTACGGCGGCGCGAGCCCCGGCTATGCCGAGGTGCCGGATCCGGTGGGCGCGTTCGTGAAGGCGGCAAGGGCGGCGGGGCTGGCCGAGACGGTCCTCGCATCCGGCGCCACGCTCGATCTCTGAGCCGACCTGTGTCGTCAGGGAAGTGGTCGGTAGGACTGGACCAGGTTCTCCGAGGCCGCTGCCCACGCGGCCGCGCCACCTGCGGGGAACAGCAGCGCGCACCGGTCGGGGCCATCGTTGGGGAACCACCAGCGGGCCGCGACGTTCCGGCCCTGGATCTGGAAGATCAGGCTGAAGCACGTGCCCCCGGCCACGTAGCCCACCCCGCTCAGATGGATCCGTGCTGCCAGGTAGAGCGGGATCTCGATGGCCTCGGGAAGGGGCTTTCCGTCCTCGGTCACGAAGGTCCAGACCGGAACCGTGTCGTAGGACGGCGTGTAGACGAGCCCGTTGGGAATCCGCTCGATGCGGACGAATCCGCTGGAGAGGATGATCGGACGAGGCAACTCGGGGCCGGGTGACCCGGTTGCGCGAAGCGTGTCCCCGACCCGCTCATACCGCTCGCCGTGGAGCCCCACGAAGGCCCCGTCGCTCGTCCGTGAGTACGAGACGTAGGGGCTGGTCACGCTCTTCTCGTCGAATCGAAGGACTCCAGTCCGGGTCGGCCACTCCTCGGTCTGGTGCGCGCAGCCGGCGAGGAAGGCCCACGCGGTGATGCTGACCAGGCGACGCGCTCCGTCCATGGCTCGTTCCTCCCTCTGCGAGGAACATAACGCCTCGCGCGCGTGTCAGCTCGGTCCGCGCAGTCCGCCGGACGGGACGCCTGCAGGAACGGCCGGTCGCCGAACTCGGGGTCCCGTCCGGGCGGAGCGCGCTGCGAGATGGACCTCAGGGCGAGACGAGTCCGAGCTGCGTCAGCACGAACGCATCATCGAACGCGACGTCGCGCAGCCGGTCGTAACGGCCCGAGGCGCCCCCGTGCCCTGCAGGCTGCATCTTCACCTTGAAGAGCAGCGTGTTGTGGTCGGTCTTCGTCGCCCGCAGCCGCGCCACCCACTTGGCCGGCTCCCAGTACATGACCTGGCTGTCGTTGTACGAGGTCCGGACCAGGAGGCTCGGGTACGCCCGGGCCGCCACGTTGTCGTACGGGCTGTAGCGGCGCATCACGAGATACTCGTCGGGGTTGGCAGGATTGCCCCACTCCTCGTACTCGCCCACCGTCAGCGGCAGGGTCGCGTCGGACATGGTGTTCATCACGTCGACGAAGGGGACGTAGGCGAGCACTGCCCGGTAGAGGTCCGGTCGCATGTTGAGAATGGCCCCCATCAGCAGGCCCCCGGCGCTCCCGCCGGATGCGACGGTGCGCTCCTTTCGGCCGTAGCCCTGGCCCTGCAGGAACTCGGTCGCGGTGATGAAGTCGGTGAAGGTGTTGGACTTGTTCGCCATTCGCCCGGCGTCGTGCCACGCCTTCCCGAACTCGCCCCCGCCGCGGACGTGGGCGATCGCCATGACGAAGCCCCGGTCGAGCATCGGCAGCCGGTTCACGTCGAATGAGGCGTCGAACGGATTTCCGTAAGAGCCATATCCGGTGATCCACAGCGGCCGTGCTCCGTCGCGATCGAGAGGGATGCGGTAGACGATGGAGATCGGAATCTGCGTCCCGTCGGCCGCGGTGGCGTGGAGGTATTCGCTCCGGTAGTTCGACGGGTCGAAGCCGCCCGGCACCTCCTGCCGCTTCTTGACCGTCTGGGCACCGGAGCGCAGATCCACGTCGATGACCGTCCGGGGTCTCACCATCGACTGGTAGATGAAGCGGAAGTACGGCAAGCGGAAGTCGTCGTTGTGGTCGTCGAACAGCGCGTAGGTCGGGTCGGAGAAGCCGACCTCCCGTGACTTTCCCCCACGCTCGAGATCCAGGATGCGCAGCCTCTCCAGCCCGCCCTGGCGCTCGGAGAGCACGAGGTGGCCGGCGAATGCGTCCACCGACTCGAGCGCGACCGTGGGCCGTTCGGGGATCTCCTCCTTCCAGTGCGCACGCCCAGGTGAGCTCACCGGGGCGGAGACCAGGCGGAAGTTGCGGCCGCGATCGTTCACCCGGATGTAGAAGCGGCCGGCCCGGTGGTCCACGTCGTACTCCTGGTCCGTCATCCGGGAGGCGATCACGGTCCAGGCGCCGCGGGGGCTGCGCGCCGCGAGGAAGCGGATCTCGGTGCTGGTGTGGCTGCTGGATCGGGCGAGCAGATACTCCCCGCTCCGGGTTCGCGAGACGCGCAGGGTGAAGCGCTCGTCCTTCTCCTGGAACACCACCGGGTCCGGGCCCGTGCCGCCGACCTGGTGACGGAACACCGTGTCCGGCCGCTTCGTGGTGGCGTCCTCGGTCGTGTAGAAGAGCGTCCGGTTGTCGGTGGCCCACGCCATGCTGGTCACCCGCGGAATCGCCTCCGCGCCGTCCTTCCCGCTGTTCAGATCCCGGACGTGGAGCACGTACTGCCGGAATCCGGTGTCGTCGACGAGGTACGCGAGCCAGCGCCCGTCATCGCTCACCACCCATCGGCCAATGGCGAGGTACGGCTTCCCCGCCGCCATCTGGTTCTGGTCGAGGAGGACCTCCTCCGCCGCGTCCAGCGAGCCGCGCTTCCGGCACCGGATCGGGTACTGCTTTCCCTCCTCGAGTCGCTCGTAGTACCAGAAGCCGCCACGGAACCACGGCGCCGAGACGTCGTTCTGCTGCACGTGGCTCAGCAGCTCCCGGTAGAGCACGTCGCGCAGTCGCTCGGTGGAGGCCATCATCGCGTCGGCGTAGGTGTCCTCCTCCTGGAGGTACTTCTCCACCTCGGGATCCTTCTTCTTCCGGAGCCAGGCGTAGTCGTCCACCCGTGCGTCGCCGGACTGCTGGACCACCGTGTGCTCCACGCGCGCGGTGGGAGGCTGGAGCGCCGGTCCTGGTGCCGCTCGCGCCACGCTCGGAGTCGCCGTGGCGACCGGAGCCGCGGCAGGCGGCGTGGCCGGTTTCGAGGCGGCGCATCCGAGCAGCAGGAGCAGGCCGAGTGAGAGGCGATGAGACCGCATGCGAAGGCTCTCCTGGGGCGAGGCGGGTGCGACCCGGGGGCGCACCGTAACATCCCGGGTGCGCCGGCCTTCGAGGTCCGTGCCGAGCGTGAGCCGGACGACGCAGTGCATCCCACCCGGCCGGATGGGTAAGGTCCGCGGTCGTTCTGGCCGGCCCCCACCACCTCATCCTCGTCCCGGGCTTCTTCGGCTTCGCCAACCTGGGCGACTTCACGTACTTCGGCCATGTCCGCGAGCTGCTCTCCGAGCTCGGCCCGCCCGCGGGCCTGGACGGGGAGATCCGCGTCGTCTTCACCGAGCCCTCGTCATCGCTCCCGCGCCGTGCGGCGCTCCTCGCCGAGGCGGTCCACCGGCTCGTCGAGCAGCGCGGGGGCGTGGTCAGCATCGTCGGCCACTCCACCGGTGCGCTGGACGCGCGGCTCATGCTCAGCCAGGGCTCCATCCTCCCCACGAAGGTGGACGTGGAGCAGTGTGCGTCCGTGGTTCGCGGCGTGGTCGGGGTCGCGGGACCGCACCACGGGACGCCGCTCGCCCAGCACTTCACCTCGCTCTTCGGGAGCCAGCTCCTCAAGCTGCTCTCGCTGGCGACGGTCTACTCGCTGCGCACCGGACGTCTGCCGGTCGGTGTCGCCCTGCGACTCGCGCGGCTCCTCCGCCGGAAGGACACCACCCCGACGGGGGTCGTCGATCAGCTCTTCCTCCAGCTCCTGTCCGATTTCGCCGGCAAGCGCCGCCGGGCCATCGAGCAGTTCTTCTCCAGCGTCCACAGCGACCAGGGTCTGGTCTCGCAGCTCGCCCCGCGCGCGATGGAGCTCTTCAACGCCGCCACTGCCGATCGCCCCGGCATTCGCTACGGCGAGGTGGTAACCCGGGCGCGGCCCCCCGGTCTGCGCTCGTTCACCCGGGCCGGGTTCAGCGGCTATGCCCAGACGACCCACGCCCTCTATGTCGTGCTCTACCGCCTCGCCCGCGGGAAGCCCACCGACCCACCCGGGCAGCTCTCGCCGGAGCACCGGAAGTTCCTGCGCCGCGCCTACGGGAGCGTGCCGGACCACCGGGCCAACGACGGGATCGTGCCCACGCTGAGCCAGGTGCGCGGACAGATCGTGGCAGCGGTCTGGGCGGACCACCATGACGTGCTCGGCCACTTCCACCGCCCGCGGCACGTCCCGCCGCACTTCGACTGGGTGGCCTCGGGGACCGGTTTCGACCGCGAGCACTTCGAGGCGGTGTGGAAGGCCGTGGCCCAGTTCCTCGGCGCCGTGCGCTAGAGGGAGAGCTGCATCCCGGCCGCCGGGGACCTCACGCGCTCGACGGCGGAACGGCGGGCGCTGGCGCAGAGGCCGGCGGGGCAGGGAGGGCCGGCGGCGTGCGCCGGAGCCGACCCCCGATCCACCACATCCACGCAGGGGTGACGATCTGGTGTCGCCGGATCGCGAGGACGAAGAAGGCGACGGCGAGCGCCGTCGCGAGCACGATGCACGGCAGCCCTGCCTCCGGCCCGAAGTCCCCGCCGGTGAGGGCAGTCGACCCCGGGAGCCTGGCAACGGCGAGGACGGGCGTGGCCATGCCCGACACCGGCGTTCCCCACACCGGACCCTCGAACAGGTTCCAGGCCCAGTGGAGCCCGATGGGGATCCAGAGCGAGCGGGTGGCGACGTAGGCCGCGGCGAGGAGCGCCCCGGGTCCGACGGCGATCGCGAGGCTGCTGACCCAGGTGGCCCCCGGGTTGTTCAGGTGCCCCAGGCCGAAGAAGGCGCCACTGAGGATCACCGCCAGCCAGGTCCCGAGGCCCTGCTCCAGGAGCCGGAAGAAGATCCCGCGCGAGGCGAGCTCCTCGAATACCCCGACGCAGAGGAGGATGAAGAGCAGTCTTCCGAAGAGGAGTGTCCGCGTCGTTCCGTCCGGCACGGGCGCCCAGCCGATGATCCGGTAACTCCCCACCAGGGCCAGCACGCCCACCACCGCGGTGAGCAGCGCCGCGCCGAGCAGGAAGCCGCGCACGGTGTCGGGCACCGCCCGGGACGGCGCGAGGCCCGCATCGCGCGGTCGCTTCCGCTCCAGGAGCCAGAGACTCAGGACGAACAGCAGGAGCGTCATGAGCGCGTTTCGCAGCGCGCCCCCGAGAGTGACGTTCGGCAGCCTGGCCGTCGAGGGGGAGACGAGGACGAGCAGCCGGAAGAGCCCCGCTCCGAGAATGCCGGTCCAGAGCAGCCGGGGCAGGGGCGCGAGGAGGATGCGGCGGAGCAGGGCAGGCATGTCGAGGCGGCTGGCCTAGCGCGGGTCGAGCACCCGCGCCAGCGCCCACGTCAGCAGCAGGGAGGTGGAGAGCGATGGCAGCGGCCGGCGCGCGCAGCTGCGCACGTTCGAGCATCACCGGACCGGGAGCGTGGCGCGAGGCGGCTCACCCGAGGGGGTGCGTCGCTCAGCCGCTGATCGGGAAGACCAGGTGCAGACGCTGGAACAGCTGCCGCGGGCACTCCACCTGCCGGTTGCAGGCATGCGGGACGTCGCGGCGGCACACGCGGACCTGGCGCTCCTCGCGCACCGGGGCAGCGGGTCCGTCGTGGAGCAGGCCGGGCGCGGCGAGCACGCCGAGGCTGGCGGCGTGGGCCGCGGTCGTCCCGTGGCCGCCCACCGTCGAGACCACCGTGGGGGCGACGCGCGCGAGGACCGAGGCAGCCTGCCAGGCCGAGGACGGAATCAGGGCAGCACCCACCACCAGGAGCATCGCGGCGGCGATGGAGCAGGCAACGAGCGGAGAGTCCTTGGACATGACGAACCTCGCGGTGCCATGCGGAGATCTCACGGGGCCAGGGGAGGGGCAAGGTGGGCGCGGGGGGCTTGCAGCCGACCAGCCACACGTTGCAGCGAAGCGCTCCTGCTGACCGCCTTCTGTCACTCCAGGCGGCTCAGGAACGCTCCCGACGAGAGTCGACGCCCACCGGGTGCGATGGCCTCGACACGCCAGACCAGGTCAGCCCCGGCCGGGACCCCGGAGAGCGCCTCCGCCGGGATCTCGAGCTCGGGGGCCGTGAGTCCGCTCTTCCGGTAGAGCACGGTCAGATCGCGGGTCGAGACGACGACCGAGTACCGGCTCCCGTACGGGGCGCCGGTCCAGCGGAGCACCGGGTGGGTGCGCGAAAGCAGCCCCGCGTCGGGTGCGGGCCGGAGCATGGGCTCGTTGACACCGCGGAGGATGGGAGGGGTCTCCCGCATCCCGGACCGGGGCAGCAGCACGAACGCGAGCACCGCGGCGGCCGCGAGCGCGCCGGCGCCGACGAGCCACCGGGCCGGCTGGAAGCGGGCGAGGGGAATGACCGGGGCAGGAGCTCCGGCCTCTGCCCCCGCCGCCGAGAGCTCGCGTGCGAGCCGCCACAGCGCCGAGCAGTCGGCACACCCGAGGCTGTGGGCGAGCATCGCTCGGACCTCGGCGTCGGGCCGATTGCCCTGGGCTGCCTCCCAGATCGCGTCCGGGGCGGCGCACTCCGGCCCGGGCGCGGTGGCCGGCGCGGCTGCCCACGCGGCACGGAGCGCGTCGACGTCGCGCTCGGTCATGGCGCCAGCCCCTTCTGCTCGAGGCAGAGCCGGAGATCCGCGAGACCGCGGTAGGTGAGGTTCTGGACCTTCTTGACGTCCCAGTGGAGGACGCGCGAGGCCTCCTCGGCGCGGAAGCCCTCGAGGTGGAGCATCACCGCCAGCCGACGGGGCTCGGCCAGCCGACCGACGCAGTCCCGGATCCCCACACCGAGCTCGGCAGGAGGCGTGGCTCCAGCCTGTGTTGCCGCCTCGCCCACCATGGACCTCCGCGACTTCTGTTCCTCCGCCCGGCGTCTGCGCAGCTCGTCTGCGATGACGCTGAACGCCACGCGCCATAGGTAAGACGCAGTCCGGACCCTGTTCTGCTCAGGCTGCTCGTGTTCGAGCACCCGGACCAGCGCCACCTGGACCAGGTCCTCTCGCAGTGAGGCGAGGTCGGACGGACAGGCCCGAGCGACGGCGGCCCTGAGCGTCCGGAGCATCCACGCGAGACGCTCGAGGTTCGTGGTCGGCTGCGCTGGCGGCTGCTCGGGGCGCACCGTGGGGCATCCTACGCCCGACCCTTCTCCATCCTGGGAGCGGCGGTGGTTCGGCGGGCGCCCGAATCCGGAAATTCACCGCAGCGGTAACCAGCCGCGCTGCCGATGGGTGCTCACGGCGCGACGGTGACCCGGGCCACTGGCTCCGAGGAGCGCGCGACGGGGCGGCGGAGGAGGTCGGGAATCTGGAACGGGCGCCACCACGGACGGAGATAGAGGACCAGCGCTGCGGCCATGGTGATGGCGAACGTGGGGAGCCCATGCATCAGCGCGATTCCCGCGTGAAAGAGCATCGCCAGCGGAAGCAGGCGCGTCCGGAACCGAGCGGGAGCGAGCAGGGCGAAGGCAAGACACAACTCGAAGGCCAGCACGCCCCAGGAGAGCGGAACCACCAGCCAGGTGCCGCCGATCCAGTCCGTCAGCCAGCGGAAGGGGCCCCAGGTGCCGAACTTGGGGTGCGTCCACCAGTAGTAGAGCGCCGTGCCGTTGGCCCACTCCTCGGTGGAGAGCTTCAGCACCGCGGCGAAGAGGTAGATGACCGCGACCTGCACGCGGATGAGGAGCAGACCGGTCTGCGCGGCGATCGAGGC
>JADGQZ010000143.1 GCA_017881345.1 Myxococcaceae bacterium
AAACACGCACGAACTTGCGCCCCAGGGCCTCGGCGATGGATTGACCTAACGAAGTCTTGCCCGTGCCGGGCGGACCGACGAAGCAAAGGATGGGCTGGCGTTCCTTCTTGGGCTTGAGAGAGCGTACCGCAATGTATTCGAGGATGCGCTCCTTGGCCTTCTTCAGCCCGTAGTGATCCTCGTCCAGGACGCGCTCGGCCTCGGTGACGTCGAGCCGGTCGCGGGTCTCCTCGTACCAGGGGAGGGAGAGGATCCAGTCGATGTAGTTCCGGACCACGGTGGCCTCGGCGCTCATCGGGCTCATCATCCGGAGCTTCTTCAGCTCCTTCTTGACCTTGAGCGTGGCCTCCTTGCTCATCCGCTTGGTGCGGAGCTTCTCCTCGATCTCCTGGACCTCGTTCTTGAACTCGTCCCGCTCGCCGAGCTCCTTCTGAATGGCCTGCATCTGCTCATTCAGGTAGTACTCCTTCTGGGTCTTCTCCATCTGCTTCTTGACCCGGGTGCGGATCTTCTTCTCCACCTGGAGAATCTCGATCTCGCCCTGCATCAGCTCGTAGAGCTTCTCCAGCCGCTTCGCCGCGTTCTCGGTCTCGAGCAGCGCCTGGCGGTCGTTGAGCTTGAGGCTCAGCTGGACGGCGATGGTGTCGGCCAGCCGCGCCGGATCGTCGATGCTCGCCACCTGCATCAGCATCTCGGGCGGGATGCGCTTGTTGAGCTTGACGAAGGCCTCGAAGACCGACTGCACGCTGCGCACCAGCGCCTCGAGCTCGACCGTCTTCTCCGACTGCTCCTCGACCTCGTCCACCTCCACCACGAAGAACTGCTGTGCGGGCTCGCCTCGGTCCGGCTGCTCACCGCGGACGAACTGGCGCACGCGGGCCCGCTTCACGCCCTCCACCAGGACCTTGACCGTGCCATCGGGCAGCGGGAGCAGCTGGATGACATGCCCCAGCGTGCCGAAGGCGTAGATGTCGTCCACGCCGGGGTCGTTGGTCTTCGCCTTCTTCTGCGCGGCGAGGAAGATGGCCGCCTTGTCGTCCGGGCCCTTGTGGGCCATCGCTTCCTTGAGGGCGGCGATCGACTTCTCGCGACCGACGAACAGCGGAACGACCTGATGCGGGAACACGATGATGTCCCGCAGCGGCAGGAGCGGAACCGTCAGGGGGGGCCGTCCGGCGTCTCGCTTGTCGTCTCGTCCGAAGAGCATTGTGTCGACGTGTCGACGGTCCCTCCGCGCTTTGCGGGGGAACCCCGGAGGCGACCGGGGGCGGGGCCGTCCTTTTTGTGGCGGCAGGATACACCCTCGGACCGCACCTCGCCCCTTTCACGGCCCCTGCTGCCCGAGCGTCCGTCCGGTCGAGTGCGCGGCCGTGGCCCGCGCCTGCCTACCCTCGGGGTCCGAGTGCGGATGGACCCCGCAAGGGGTCGATGTATGCAATCGTTACTGCTCGCGCGCGTGTAGCGGGGGCGAAGGAGACACCGTCCAATGTCGCTTGGAGTCGAGTTTCTGCCGGTCGATGTGACCCAGCTGGTCGCGGCGGCATTGGCCCTGATGATCCCGCTGGTCGCGGTCGTTGGATTCACGGTCCGCTTCGCGGCCAAGCCGCTGGTCGAGGCGCTGGGCAAGCTGCGCGAGAACGGCGCACCGGCCCGGGAGCTCGAGGTGATGAGCCGCCGGGTGCTCGAGCTGGAGCAGGAAGTGCTCCGGCTGCGCGCCGGCCAGGGGTCAACCACGCCGTCTCTCGAGCCGGGCAGCGCGCTGCGGTTGCGGCGCTAGCGGGGAGAACGGCGCATGGAAACGTTGCCCGTCGATCTGACGCAGCTGGTCGCGTCGACCATGGCCATGCTCCTGGTGCTCATCCCGGTGCTCGGCCTCGCAGTTCGTTTTGCCGCGCGCCCGATCGTCGAGGCACTGCTCGCCACGAAGGGCGAAGCCGCCCGTCCCGCGGACCTCGAGTCTCTGAAGGTCCGGATCGACGCGCTCGAGCACGAGGTGAAGGAGCTCTCGGCGCCGGGCGTCGCGCGCCCGTCCTTCTCCGACCCGAGACCGGTCCCCATCCGGCCGTGAGCCCCGCCCTGCCCGGGCGAAGCTCCTGACGGAACGAAACCGGTCCGGCGTTCAACCCGAGAGGAGCGCCGCGACGTCCACGGCCTTGAGCCCGGACCGCACCGCGGCCGTGGCCAGGCGAACCACCGCCGCCAGAAGCTGCGCCGTGCCCGGAGCCTCGCCGGCCGGCGTCTCGAGCTGGATCAGCGCACCGGCGCACTGCGAGGCGGCGCGGACGAGGTCCGCCGGGGCCTGGCTGGCGCGGGCGATCCGCTCCAGCGCCGGCATCGTGCTGCGGGCGACGTCCGCACCGGTGATCGGGGGAAGCATCCGGATCCGCGCCGCCGCCTCGGCCGCGCCCCGGGCCTCCAGCGCTCCAGGGGCGAGCACCCGGATGGCGGTGTCGGCGAGCGACGCAGGGGTCAGCGCCGCCGCTCCCGAGCTCAAGGAGGACAGCGACTCCTCGGGGAGGTACCGCTCCAGCTCGGCGGCGAGGCGGGCCCGGAGGCCGAGCTCGCTGCTCAGGCCGATTCCTTCTGCAGCTCGTCCTTGTCGGTGGCGTGCAGGATGACCGGCTCGCTCTTCTTGAGGATGACCTCCTCGGAGATCACGACCTCACGGGCGGTCTTCTGCGACGGGATGTCGTACATCACGTCCAGCATCGCGCTCTCGAGGATGGACCGGAGCCCGCGGGCGCCCGCCTTGCGGCGGATGGCCTCCGAGGCGATGGCCTTCAGCGCGCCGTCGGTGAACTTGAGGCTCACCCCGTCCAGGTCGAAGAGCTTCCGGTACTGCTTCACCAGCGCATTCTTCGGGGTGCTGAGGATGCTCATCAGGGCACCCTCGTCCAGCTCCTCGAGCGCGGTGACGATGGGGAGCCGGCCGATGAACTCGGGGATCATCCCGAACTTGAGGAGATCCTCCGGCTCGACGTGCTGGAGCAGCTCGCTCAGGTTCCGCTGCTTCTTCTCCCGGATGTCCGCCCCGAAGCCCAGGGACCGCCCGCCGAGCCGCCGCTCGATGATCTGGTCCAGGCCGCCGAAGGCGCCGCCGCAGATGAAGAGGATGTTGGTGGTGTCGACCTGCAGGAACTCCTGCTGCGGGTGCTTGCGTCCGCCCTTGGGCGGGACGTTGGCCACCGTGCCCTCGATGATCTTGAGGAGGGCCTGCTGCACGCCCTCGCCCGAGACGTCCCGGGTGATGCTGGGGTTCTCGGACTTCCGGGCGATCTTGTCGATCTCGTCGATGTAGACGATGCCCCGCTGCGCGCGCTCGATGTCGTGGTCGGCGGCCTGGAGCAAGTTGACGATGATGTTCTCGACGTCCTCGCCCACGTACCCGGCCTCGGTGAGGCAGGTGGCGTCGGCGATGGTGAACGGAACGTTGAGGATGCGCGCCAGGGTCTGGGCGAGAAGGGTCTT
>JADGQZ010000144.1 GCA_017881345.1 Myxococcaceae bacterium
CACCCAGCTCGGGTTGCCGGAGGTCCAGCTCGGTCTGCTCCCCGGGGCAGGCGGGACGCAGCGGCTCCCGCGTCTGCTCGGCGTCCAGGCGGCGCTCGATCTCATCCTCACCGGGAAGGCCGTCCGCGCCTCGAAGGCACGCAAGCTCGGCCTGGTCGACGAGGTGGTCCCGCCGGCGATCCTGGTCGACACCGCGGTGGAGCGCGCCCGGGCGCTCGCCGCCGGCAAGGGGCGCGTCGAGCCTCACCGGACCCCCCGCGAGGCGGTGACCCGCGCCGCGCTCGAGGGCAACCCGATCGGGCGGCGACTGCTGTTCGGCGAGGCGCGGAAGCAACTGTTGAGGAAGAGCGGCGGCCACTACCCGGCGCCCGAGCGCGCGCTCGAGGTCGTCCGCGAGGGGCAGGAGAAGGGCCTCGAGGCCGGCCAGCGCGCCGAGGCCCGCGCCTTCGGCGACCTGCTCGTCAGCGAGGTCAGCGCGCGCCTCCGCGAGCTCTTCTTCGCCACCACCGCGCTCAAGAAGGACACCGGGGTCGACGGCGCGGCGAGGGCCCGCCCCGTCCACAAGGTCGCGGTGCTCGGCGGCGGGCTCATGGGCGGCGGCATCGCCTTCGTCACCGCGGAGAAGGCCAACCTCCCGGTCAGGATCAAGGAGCGCGACGACGCGTCCGTCGGCCGGGCCCTGGCACACGTGCGCGGGCTGCTCGACGGCCGGGTCCGCCGCCGGCGGCTCGACCGCCGGGGACTGGAGCAGGTGCTCTCACGCGTCACCGCCACGACCGAGCTCTCGGGCTTCGGACGGGCGGACGTGGTCATCGAGGCCGTGTTCGAGGACCTCGACCTCAAGCGCCGGCTCCTGGCCGAGGTGGAGGGCGCCACGTCCGAGGCCTGCATCTTCGCCTCGAACACAAGCTCCATCCCCATCACCCGGCTCTCCGAGGGTGCGAGGCGGCCCGGCAACGTCATCGGGATGCACTACTTCAGCCCGGTGGAGAAGATGCCTCTGCTCGAGGTCATCACCCACGCCGGCACCGACCCGTCGGTCGTCGCCACCTGCGTGGAGCTGGGGAAGAAGCAGGGCAAGACGGTCATCGTCGTCCGCGACGGCCCGGGCTTCTACACCTCGCGTGTCCTCGCCCCGTACCTCAACGAGGCCGCGCACCTCCTGATCGAGGGCGCGGACGTCGGGGCCGTGGACTCGGCGCTCCGGGGATACGGCTTCCCGGTGGGCCCGTTCCAGCTCCTCGACGAGGTGGGCATCGACGTCGGGGAGAAGGTGAGCCACGTCCTCCACGACGCGTTCGGCGAGCGCATGACTCCCCCGGCCACCATGGCCGCGCTGGTGAAGGACGGACGGCTCGGCCGCAAGGCGAAGAAGGGCTTCTACCGCTACGACGTGAAGGGCAAGCCGGTGGACACCAGCGTCTACGCGGCGCTCCCGCTCGGCGCGATGCGCGTACCGTTCCCGGCCGAGGAGCTGTGGGAGCGTCCGGTGCTCCTCTTCCTCAACGAGGCGGTGCGCTGCCTCGAGGAGGGCATTCTCCGCAGCGCCCGCGATGGGGACATCGGCGCCGTGTTCGGCCTCGGCTTCCCGCCGTTCCGGGGCGGCCCCTTCCGGGCGATCGACGCGATGGGCGCGGCCGAGCTGGTCCACCGGCTCGAGTACTGGCGCGAGCGGAAGGGCCCCCGCTTCGAGCCGGCCCCGGCGCTCCGCCGCATGGCCGAGCGCAGGGAGCAGTTTTACCCGTCCCCGCGCTAGGCGGCCTTCGCCGGCGCCTCGCCCTCGAGCAGGCGGACCGGCAGCACCATCGCGTTCAGCCCGGCGAACTGCAGCCGCCGCTGGATCTGGTACGCGGTCTCGTTGTGGAGCACCCGCTGGTACCAGTGCTCCTGCTCGAAGACGAGCTTCCCGGCGAAGAACAGCGCCCGCGGGAACTCCTTCGCCACGTCCCGGCAGAGGTCGGTCGCGGTCTGCACCGCCTCGGTCCCCAGCGCCATCCGCGCCGTCGCCGCCAGGCCCAGCCCCTGGGCGAGCGCGACGTACTCGTCCAGCGCGGCGCGGGTGCGCTCCTTCACCTCGACCACCTCGGCGATGTCCTTGAAGGTGGCCGAGTCGATGACCCCCACCGAGAGGAAGACGAAGTTCTGGAAGTAGTTCGGGAAGAGCCGCTGGATGGTGAGCAGCGAGTGCACCCCGAGCCCGGCGTAGCCGCCCACCAGGAGCACCGCGGTGGGCTTCTTCGGGTCCAGCTGCCGGACCGGCGCCTGGGCCTTCGGCATCGAGGGGAGGATCGCGTCGAGCCGGCGCAGGCTCTGCTGCACCTTCCGGTAGTGCGCCCGGGTCCAGACGAAGACCGCCACCACGGCGCCGGTCACCACCAGCGTCACCCATGCCCCCTCGGCGAACTTCTCGTAGACGTTGACCAGGAGGATCGAGAGGCAGAGCACGAGGCCCACGGCGTGAATCCATACCTGCCGGACCCAGTCGCGCCGGTCTCGCCGCTGCTGCCACCAGAAGCGGCACATGGCCAGCTGGCTGAGGGAGAAGGTGACGAACACGTTGATCGCGTAGAGCGTGACCAGGGTGGTGATGTCGCCCCGCGTGTAGAGGAGGGCCAGGATCGACGAGCCGCCCATGAGCAGCACGCCGTTCTGCATCGTCAGCCGGTCCGAGAGCTGGGCGAACCGGTGCGGCGCCCAGCTGTCCACCGCCATGTTCGCCATCACCCGCGGGCCGTCGAGGAAGCCGGCCTGGGCGGCGACGAAGAGGAGCAGCGCCTCGGAGGCCAGGGTGATCCCCACGAACCACTTCCCGAGCGGCAGCCCGGCGAGGTGGAAGGCTCCGGCGAAGCGGTCCGCCAGCACCGCGTTCATCGTCTGTCCGCCCACCGGGGTCACGTGCAGCAGGAGGTACGCGAGGGTGATGCCGCCGGCGGTGAGGGACAGGGAGATGGCCATCAGCACCATCGTGCGCTTGGCGGTCTCCACCTTGGGCTCGCGCATGATCTGCAGCCCGTTGCTCACCGCCTCGATGCCCGTGTACGTGCCGGCGCCCATCGAGTAGGCGCGGAGGAACAGCGCGAGCATCCCCCCGATGCCCAGCGTCGCCATCCCGCTCGACAGCCCGCCCCGGACCTGCTCGGACACCACGTGCACCTCGTCCACGCGGGTGAGCAACGAGCCGCCGATGAGGAGGACGTGGGTCGCGAGGAAGACCAGGAAGATGGGCGCGAGCGCCGTCACCGACTCGCGGACGCCGCGCAGGTTCAGCACCACCAGCACCGCGATGGCGGCGAACTCCACCGGGAGCTTCCAGCCGTAGAGCGCCGGGGGGACGAAGCTGAAGATGGCGTCTGCCCCGGCCGCGACGGAGGTGGTGATGGTGAGGACGTAGTCCACCATCAGCGCGCTGCCCGAGACCACGCCGGCGCCGGGGCCGAGCAGCCGGGTGGCGACCACGTAGCCGCCCCCACCGAACGGGAAGTGCTGGATGATCCGCGAGTACGCCGCGGCGATGATCAGGACGGTGATCGCCGTCGCCAGCGCGAGGAACGGGGCGAGGGCGACATGTGTGCCCAGCGCCTTGAACGACTCCTCGGGGCCGTACGACGAGGACGACAGCCCGTCGGCTCCCAGGCCCACCCAGGCGAGGAACGCCACCAGGGAGACGTGGTGGAAGACGCCCGGGTCCTCGACGCTCCGGGGTCGTCCGATCAGCCACCGGCGCACCCTGCGTCTGAGCGGGGGTGGCTCGGGAGGCGCGGCTGCGGGCGATGGCTCTGCGCTGGCGGGGTCCACGGGCGCCGCAACGGTGTACTGCCCGGGGGGGACGAGGCGCAAACGACCTGCCCTTTCGCAGGGTTGCGCGGCACCCGGGTCTGCTAGCCTCTCCGGGGCCCTCCGAATGAACGTCTGGATCGTCACCGCGCAGGACGCTCCGGCGAGCGCGATCGCCCGCGGACTGGAGGAGGCCGGCTGGGCGTGCACCCACTTCCGGGACGGCGAGGCCGTGGCGCAGGCGGCGGCGACCGAGCCGCCCGACGGCATCGTGGTGCTCGACCCGTGTCCGCCCTGGGGCGCGGCGGGGCTGCTGTCGCGGCTCCGGGCGAAGGACACCGAGGTGGGCCGTCCGGTGCTGGTGCTCGGCGTGGAGGACGTGGAGCTGCGGACGCGGCTCCTCGACCTCGGCGCCGACGACGTGCTGCCGGCGAAGGTCGCGCCCGAGGAGCTGCTCGCGCGGCTCCGGCGGCGGAGCGCGCTGTTCCGTCGAGTGTCGGCGCCGGCGACCCGGAGCGCCGAGGACCGGGTGGCGGTCGTGGACGCGCTCACCGAGGTGCACAACCGCCGGTACTTTCTCCTGCGGCTCGAGGACGAGTTCCGCCGGGCGCAGCGCTACGACAACCCGCTCGCCCTGGTGGTGGTGGATCTCGACCAGTTCCGGGGCATCAACGAGTCGTTTGGCCACCTGATGGGAGACGGCGTGCTCCGCGGGGTCGCCCAGTGCCTGCTCGCGGCCGTGCGGGAGACCGACACGGTGGCCCGCACCGGCGGAGACGAGTTCGCCTGCATCCTTCCCCAGACGCACCTCGCCGGTGCCCTCACGGTGGCAGAGCGCATCCGGCGAGACGTCGCGGCACTCCGCACCGGCCCGGCGGCGGACGTCTTGCTCACCGCCAGCGTGGGGGTGGGGAGTCACCCGGCAGTGCAGGTGCAGACGGCCGAGGAGCTCATCGGCGCGGCCCACAGCTGTCTGGCCCGGGCGAAGCGCGAGGGCCGGAATCGGGTGTGCCTGGCAGACCCGGGGGTCGGGATGGTCCCCCG
>JADGQZ010000015.1 GCA_017881345.1 Myxococcaceae bacterium
GAAGCTCGAGGTGCCGGGGCTCCGGGTGGAGCAGGTGCTGGGCCCCGTCCAGCAGGCAGATCTGATCGGCCAGGTGAGCCGCGGCGAGCGCGAGCTGGCGGTGGTGGACAGCAACGTCTGGGAGGCAGAGCGGGAGTGGGCCAAGGACGCGGTCGTGCTCTTCCCGGTCGCGAGGAAGCAGCCCATCGGCTGGGCGGTCCGCCCCGAGTCGAAGCAGCTCAAGGCCGCGCTGGACCTGTTCATCCAGGAGCGGGCCCTGGTGGCCCACGCCGACCGGACGTGGACCGGTGACCTGGCCGGGGTGAAGAAGCACCGCGTCCTCCGGGTGCTGACCCGCAACAACGCCGTCAGCTACTTCCTCCTCCGAGGGGAGGCGGTGGGCTTCGACCGCGATCTCATGAAGCGGTTTGCCGACGGCCTCGAGGTGCGGCTGCAGATCATCGTCCCGCCGTCGCACGCGGACCTCGTCCCCTGGCTGCTAGAGGGCAGGGGCGACGTCATCGCCGCCTCGTACACCGAGACGCCCGAGCGGGGGAAGCAGGTGGCGTTCAGCGCGCCCTACCTCGAGGTCCAGGAGCTGCTCGTGCAGCGGGCCTCGGAGCCTGTTCTGCGGAGCGTGGCCGAGCTGCGCGGGCGGCGCATCCGGGTGCGCCCCGGCTCGAGCTACCAGGGCACGCTGGAGCGGCTCCGGGCGAAGGGCGCGGGCTTCACGCTCGAGCTCGCCCGGCCCGACGAGGAGACCGAGCAGCTCATCGCCGGCGTGGCCGCGGGCGAGGTGGACCTCACCGTGTCCGACTCCCACATCTTCCAGGCGGAGCGGGTGTGGCGGACGGACGTGGTGGCTGCCTTCGCGCTCGACGACGGGGCGAAGAAGCAGATCGCCTTCGCGGTGCGTCCGGGAGATCAACAGCTGAAGGCGGCGCTCGATCGCTACGTGAAGCAGACCTACAAGGGGCTCGAGTACAACATGTCGTGGCGGCGGTACTTCGAGGACTCGAGGGTCGCCACCGAGTCCCGGGCCCAGGATGCGGGCACGCTCCAGGGGCTCTCGGCATGGGACGGGCTCTTCCGGAAGTACGCGCAGCTCTACAACTTCGACTGGCGGCTCCTCGCGGCCCAGGCGTACCAGGAGAGCCGCTTCGACCCCCAGGCGCGGAGCCTGGCGGGAGCGATCGGCCTTCTTCAGGTCTTGCCGCGCACCGCGCGCGAGCTGGGCTTCAGCCGGCCCGAGGAGCCGGAGCAGGGAGCACACGCGGGCATCAAGTTCCTCGCAGCCCTGAACGATCGCCTCGAGCCGACGCTGCCGGTGCAGCAGCGGATGCGCTTCGCCCTGGCGGCGTACAACTGCGGCTGGGGCCATCTCGCCGACGCGCGGCAGCTGGCCCGTTCCCAGCGGCTCGACCCCGACAAGTGGTTCAAGAACGTGGAGCAGGCCATGCTCCTGCTCCAGAAGCCGGCGTACTACGCCCATGCCCGGCACGGGTACGTGCGGGGAACCGAGCCGGTCCGGTACGTGTCGGAGATCCAGACCCGCTACGAGAATTATCTCAAGCTCGTCCCCTGACCGCCGCGGCGACGCTCGCTGCCCCGCCGGGCTGGAGCACGGTTCTCATCCCGGGATGACGTTGGGCGAACCGGACTTCGTCCCCAGCCATTGAACGGTGTATGCGCAGGCTGCCGGGCTCGTCTGCTCTACCGTGGCCGTGGCCTCGAAGCCGAAGACGCTGAACTGACCGGCGAGGGTGATGCGGAAGGTCGCGGGACCCACCACGACGGTGCGGGCGG
The DNA here is from genome assembly GCA_017881345.1 of Myxococcaceae bacterium. Taxonomy (GTDB): domain Bacteria; phylum Myxococcota; class Myxococcia; order Myxococcales; family Myxococcaceae; genus RPRB01. Next base: position 1,786 of record JADGQZ010000015.1, read on the forward strand.
TGGTCTGAAAGCGCGCCGACGCATCGACCGTCCCCGAATGGCTCAGGCCGGCGTGGGTGAGCCTCAGCGAGCTCGCCCCCGGGACGTGGTCGACGGTGGTCAGCGCGTCCTCCACCGTCACGCCCGAGCACGTCCCGCCGGGAAGCAGGGCCACCCGCGTATCGTAGCTGCCGCCCACCGAGAGCAGGTTCGTTCCGCCACCTGCATCGGGCTGCTGCCCGGGATTCCCTGCCGCGTCCCCACAACCCGTGCCGAGCCGGGCGAGGAGCACCACCAGGCCCCACCGGAGCGGTCCCATCGCTATGGCCTCCGCGCGTAGCTCGAGTCGAAGCTGACGCGCCAGGTCGCACCGTTGTCGGTGGAGGTCTCCTCCCAGTAGCGAACGACCGTGGCGCTGGTCGCCTCCCACAGGAAGCGATCTCCCGGGGACCGGTAGAGCACCATCCGGGTCCCATCGAAGGTGCCCACCAGGATCAGCCGTCCCCCCAGCGAATCGACGTACGTCTGGTGCCACTGCCCGTCCCGGCGGCTGAAGAGGCTGGTGCTGCGTCCCTGGACTCCGGCGGTGTCCTGGAAATGTTCCTCGAGCAGACACCCGCGCCCCTCGGCGGTGATGTCGTTCGTGCCCGGAAAGACTCCGGGAGCGGAGAAGTCCCAGCGGCCGAGCCAGAAGTCGAACTGGCGGTCCGTCGGATCGGCGCAGTCCGACTGCGGGCCGATCCAGACCACCCCGTACGTCCCCCCGGAGCGAACCGGGGCCGATGCCTCGTGCCTGACGGGATCGATGCTGGTCTGGGCCACCTGCTCCCAGATGCCGCCGTCCACGGCATGCAGGCGCAGCTCGCCCTCGTCCGTTCCGGATGGACCGAGCGCCGGGTCGTACTGGAGGGTCAGGGTGGCCAGAGCGGTGAAGCTGGCGTCCCGGGGGTCCAGCGCGTAGCCACTGCGGGAGGTGGCGTGGGGATCCAGTGGGACCGTGCCTGCCGGTCGCAGGGTCAGCGGAAGAGGCGACGCCAGCGCACCCGGCGGGACCACCAGGGTCGCCCTCCCGTCCGCACTGGTGAGGGTTCCCCCGGATGGCCCCACCAGGGGGGCCCCGGCATCGGGCAGCACATGCGGCGCCGGTGAGGGGCTGCCGCCACAGCCGGCGAGCAAAGAGAGGACCAGCAAGGCGGCGGGCGAAGGCTTCACGGTGGGGACCTCGGAGCTCGGGTTCGCCCCACCGATGCGCTCACCGGCCGCCGGGCGCCATGACCGCGCCATGGAATCGGAGTTGAACGGAGATGGAGGCGAATCCCTCGTCCCTGCCGAGGCTTCCGCCCGCGGATGCAGGCAAGAATCTCCTTCCCGCGGCCTCGGACCCCGGCGCACGCGGCGCTAGATTGGACCCGGATGCGTGTCAGCGACGAGATCCCCGTGGAGGGGGGGGCCCGGCCACGGGGCCGCGTTCGCTTCGGCCGCTTCGAGTTCGACCCGAAGAGCCTGGAGCTCAAGGAGAGCGGCTCGCTGGTTCGCCTGCGGCAACAACCGGCGAAGGTCCTCGGCGTCCTGCTCGCCAATCCGGGGGGGATCGTCACCCGGGAGGAGCTCCGCGCCCAGGTGTGGGGCAGCGACACGCTGATCGACTTCGACCAGGGCCTGAACTACTGCGTGAAGGAGATCCGGGCCGCGCTCGGAGACAACGCCGACGCCCCGTTCTACGTCGAGACCCTGCCTCGCCGTGGGTATCGCTGGATCGGCCAGGTGGAGCCGCTGCCCGAGCCGGGTTCGGTGCCCTCCTCCACCCCGCGGCGATCCCGGCGCTCTCGCGCTCTGCTCCTTGCGTTCCTGGGAACGTTGCTTGCGTTCGCTCTCGGGGCTGCAGCGGGGGTGATGCTGACTCGGTCTCGCGTCACCGAGCCTCGATGGCAGCGCCTCACCTTCCGCCGCGGGTCGATCGGCTCCGCCCGGTTCGCCCCCGGCGGCGAGGTCGCCTACACCGCGGCGTGGGATGGCGAACCGTCGAGGCTCCACGCGGGCCACCTGGGCGCCGCGGAGGCGCGCGTCGTCACCGGAGATGCGGCAGCCCTGGGCGCGGTCACCGCACGCGGCGAGGCGCTCTACATCCGCGGCGGGGGCTCGAACGTGCTGGCGCGCTCGCCGCTCGCAGGGGGAGCCGAGAAGGCGCTGCTCGCCGGGGTGCTCGCCGCCGACGCGACGCCCGATGGAAACCGGATCGCAGCGGTGCACGCGCCGGGGGATGGCACCGGGCTCCGGGTGGAGTTTCCGCTGGGAACGGTGATCGGCCGGGTGAACCAGCCCGGCGCGCTCCGGATCTCACCGAGTGGGCGAGAGGTTGCAGTGGTCGAGCATCCCCTCAACGGCGACGACGCCGGCATCGTGCACCTCTTCGGCGCGGGCGGCGACCACCGGGTGCTGGGCGAGCTCTGGGGCAGCCTGGAGGGCCTCGCGTGGTCACCCACCGGAAGCGACGTCCTGGTGACCGCCGCCCGCGAGGGGGCAGAGACCTCGCTGTACGCAATCTCCCGGGAGACCGGGAAGGCACGCCTCCTCCTCTCGACCGGTGGACGACTCGTGATCCGCGACGTCGCCGGGGACGGGCGGATGCTTCTCGAACGGGCCGCCGTGCGTCCGCAGGTCTTCTTCGGCGCCGAGGGCAAGCCGGAGTGCGAGCTGACCTGGCTCGACGGAACCTCCCCACACGACCTCTCCCCCGATGGCAGGCTGGTCCTGCTCGCCGAGAGCGGAGAAGGGGGTGGCAAGGGCTACTCCGTCTACCTCCGCCGCACCGACTGCTCGCCACCGATGAGACTCGGCACCGGCAGGGCGTTGACCCTCGTCCCGGACGGTACCGGCGCCCTGGCCGCTCCACTGGTCGGGGACGACCACATCGACCTGCTCCCGATTGGCGCCGGTGAGGTCAGGAGCCTCCGCGTGCCGGGGATCGTCAGCTTCCTCTGGGCCAAGCTTCGGCCCGATGGGCGGCTGCTCTTCTCCGGCGCGATGAAGGGCCGCAGCAGGCGCGTGTGGCTCGCCGCTCCCGGCGGCGACCCGGAACCGATCACACCCGAGCAGCTGCCTGGGATGCGGGACCTGCTCTCGCCCGATGGGCGGACATTCGTCGGACTCTGTCCACCGCGCGGCTTCTGTCTGTATCCGGTGGGAGCCCCGGGGGAGCCGGTTCCCGTGGCGGCGCTCGGGCAGGCGATGCCGTTGACCTGGGACACCACCGGGTCGAGCCTCCTAGTCGCCGAGCCCGCGGCGACCGGAGTGGACCTCCTCTCGCTCGAGCCGCGCACCGGGCATCGAGTCCGGCTCCGCCACCTCGCGCCGGCTGACCCGGTCGGCGCGGGGGGGATCGGACGGATCGTCGTCACGCCCGACGCCCGCGCCTGGGCCTACACCGTGGTCCGTCGGATGTCCGAGCTCTACGTGGTGGAGGGGCTGAGCCCGTGACGCGCTCCTGGCCGGGGGCGTTCCCGCGCAACGGGCGGTGATGCGAGCACCCGGCGTGCTCCCCTGGCTGGTGCTCGGCTGCCTCGCGGTCGGGATGGGCGCGCTGTGGTGGCGTCGACGGCGCGAGGACGCCCAGCGCACCGTGGCCTGGGAGGCGCTGGCCCGCGGGTTCATGCTCGGGTTCGACGAGGGGAGCCGGAGCATCCGCGGGAGGTACCGGCTGCTCCGGCTGGAGATCACGGCGTCACGGGCGCTGTTCGGATTGGGAAGATGGGTCACCCGCATCGCAGCCCGGTACGAGGGGGTGGTGCCCGAGGGCCTCGTCCTCGCGCTCGACGGAAGCCGCGGCGGGCTCCGGGCCTCGGCACGGACGCCGGAGACGCTCGGGCGATGGCTCGACGCCCACCGCCGCCGGGAGCTGCTTCCCCCGCTCCTCGTGGGCGGAGTGCACGTCTCCGGACACACCGTGACCGTCGACACGCCCGGGCTGCTGGCAGACCCGGAGGCGCTGCGCACCTTGCTCGGGCAGCTGGCGGAGCTGGCCAAGCTCCTGTCCCTGCGCTGACCACCGACGATGCGCACCCCGGCCGTGCCCGCACTCCTCTTGCTGGTCCTGCTCGGTGCGTGCCGTGGGGACTCGGACCGCTCGCCGCTGAAGCTCACCGGCGACATCCCGCCGCCCGGTCCTGGCTACCGCAACGCCTTCTATCAGCTGCTCGGGACGCCCTTCGTCGAGGGCAACGCGGTGCAGTGGGTATGGAACGGCGACATCTTCGACGCGCTGACCAAGGAGATCGGCCGAGCCCGGACCAGCGTCGACGTGGTGCTCTACATCTGGCGGCCGGGGAAGGCGTCCGACCGGATCATCGCCGCACTCGGCGCACGTGCGCCGGACGTCGCGTGCCGGATCGTGGTGGATCCGGTGGGGAGCACGCCGGCGTTCCAGCGCGAGGTGATGCCGCGGCTGCGGGACGCGCGCTGCGACGTACACGTCTTCCGACCGCTGGGGGATGATGCGGTCGGTCCTTCGCTCGCCCGGAACCACCGGAAGATCGTCGTCTTCGACGGTCGGGTGGCGTTCACCGGCGGCTTCGGGATCTCGGACGAGTGGCTCGGTGACGGAGTGCACGAACACAGCTGGCGCGACACCTCGGTGCGCATCGAGGGTCCAGGCACGCGGCAGCTCCAGCTCTCCTTCGCCCAGCACTGGCTCGAGTCGCGCGGCGTCCTGCTCCCCGCGGCCGAGGTCACCGGGGAGCAGCGGCCCGCGGGCGAGGCCCGAACGGCGTTCGTCTCCAGCAGCGCGAGCGTGGGCGCCACGCCAGCGGACCGGATGACGCAGCTCACGTTCCTCTCGGCCCGCTCCCGGCTGTGGATCTCCAATGCCTACTTCACCCCCAGCGACGACATCATCGCCCAGCTCGAGTCACGGGCCCGCGCCGGGGTGGACGTCCGGCTGCTCGTCCCGGGACCGGTGCACGACCAGCCGGCGATGCGCGACGGACAGCGCTCGCTCTACCGCCGCCTGCTGGCCGCGGGGGTGAAGATCTGGGAGTACCAGCCCTCGATGATGCACGCGAAGACCGTGCTCGCCGACGACCGGCTCACCATCGTGGGCTCGATGAATCTCGATCCACTCTCGCTGAATCTCCTGGAGGAGGGCTCCCTCGCCATCGACGATCCGCGGGCCGCGGCCGAGCTGGCCGAGGCCTTCGAGCGGGACACCCGGAGCGGAAAGCGCATCGAGGACGGGGCGAAGGAGATCCCCGGCTTCTGGGGCACGGTCGTGCGGGAAGCCTTCCGCCGCGTGGGGAAGGCTCCCGGGAGGTGAGCCGGGGTCAGGTCCCCTGGTTCCAGCTGTTGAGGTACGTCTCCTGCTCGTCGGTGAGGACGTCGATCTTCACGCCCATCGCCTTGAGCTTCAGCCGGGCGATCTCCTTGTCGATCTTCTCCGGCACCGTGTACACGCGCTTCTCCAGCGTGCGGTGGTTCTTCACCATCCACTCGCTGCACAGCGCCTGGTTGGCGAAGGACATGTCCATCACGCTCGAGGGATGACCCTCGGCGGCGGCCAGGTTCACCAGCCGGCCCTCGCCGAGCACGATGACCCGGTTGCCGTTCTTCAGGGTGTACTGCTCGACGAACTCGCGGATGGTGCTCCGGTCCCTGGCGATCGTCCCCAGCGTCTCGAGATCCAGCTCGACGTTGAAGTGACCGCTGTTGGCGACGATGGCGCCGTCCTTCATGGACTCGAAGTGCTCCCGCCGGATGACGTTCACGTTGCCGGTGACGGTGCAGAAGAAGTCGCCGATCCTCGCCGCCTCCTTCATCGGCATCACCCGGTAGCCGTCCATCACCGCCTCGAGCGCCTTGAGCGGGTCGATCTCGGTGACCACCACGTCGGCGCCCATGCCCTTGGCACGCTGCGCCAGGCCACGGCCGCACCAGCCGTAACCGGCGACGACGAAGACACTGCCGGCGAGGAGGCGGTTGGTGGCCCGCACGATGCCGTCGATGGTGGACTGACCGGTGCCGTAGCGGTTGTCGAACATGTGCTTGGTGAGCGCATCGTTCACCGCAACGATGGGGTAGCCGAGCACGCCCTCCCGGGCCATCGCCCGGAGCCGGATGACGCCGGTGGTGGTCTCCTCGGTCCCGCCGATCACGTGGGACAGGAGGTCTTTGCGCTCGCTGTGGAGCACGCCGACCACGTCCGCGCCATCGTCCATGGTGAGGTTCGGGCGGTGCTCGATCGCCGCGTGGATGTGCCGGTAATAGGTCTTGTTGTCCTCGCCCTTGATCGCGAAGACGCTGATGCCGTGATCCACCACCAGCGCTGCGGCCACGTCGTCCTGGGTGGAGAGCGGGTTGCTCGCGCAGAGCACGAGGTCCGCGCCACCGGCCTTGAGCGCAATGGCGAGGTTCGCGGTCTCGGCGGTGACGTGGAGGCAGGCCGCCAGGCGCATGCCCTTGAGCGGCTTCTGCTTGGCGAAGCGGTCGCGGATCTGGTGGACCACCGGCATCGAGCGGCCGGACCACTCGATGCGGCCGCGGCCCTTCTCGGCCAGGGCGAGGTTCTTCACGTCGCAGGGCACGGGGGCGGACGGCTTCTTCAGGGATGCGAGCTTCTTGGCAGGAACGGCCATGTGTCGTTCGACCTCTCTGGGGGAAGATTCGCCATGCGCGGCGAGCGCACGCGGAGCGAGTGGCTGTACGCCCGCCTCACGCCCGGGGCAAGTGCCTCTGCGGGGACCGGTACAGCGTCGACAGTGCACCTACTCGGCTGTGGTGCGCCGCCCTGCGCGGACCCGCGCGTAGTGCCTCCGCGCCTTGTACTTGTTGCCGCAGGTCGCCATCTCGCACCAGCGGCGAGTTCCGTTCTTGCTGGTGTCCAGGAACAGCCAGCCGCAGCCGTCCATGGCCGTGGCCTCGCAGATCCGGACGCGGGCGCGCTCGGGCCCGGTGAGGAGCTCGGAGGCCGCCAGCGCGAGCCCCGGGATGAACGCATCGAGCCGCGCGGAGCCGGGGGACACCCATCGGTATCCGCGGTCCGGCGTGCGCACCAGCCGACGCTCGGACCAGGCCCGGCGTGCCTCCCGCTCGAACGCCTCGAGCGGCTCGGGGGCAGGCAGCGCGTCCTCGGAAACGGCGAGGAACACTCGGAAAAGAGCCTCGCGAAATGCGCGCACCCGGGTCAGGGCGGCGCGCGCCTCGGCGGGCCGTAGCTGGATCTCCACCAGCATCGGGTGGGCATGCTCCTGGTCCAGCCAGCCGGACTGCAGGCCCCACGAGACCAGGTCCTCGGGCGTCTCGAGGTCCTCGCGCGGCGCAGTCAGCCGGTTCCCGCCCAGGGTGTTCAGGAAGTCGAGCACCGGGTGGCCGCCCGCCAGCTTGAACCGGTGTGTCCCCGGAAGGAGCATGCCGGCATTCTAACCGTTTTTGGCCACTTGACAGGTGAGAATCATCGGATCCATGTTGTAACCGTTAACTTTAGTTTTACTGGTTACGGGAGGATGTCCGATGAAGCTGTTCTGGCGGCCGCAGACGCGGGCCTCGCGGGTGGAGTGGGTGCTGGCAGAGCTGGGCGAGCACTACGAGCGGGTCCTCGCGCCCGAGGGCGGCACGCCGGCACGCCTCCGGCTGCATCCCCTGGGCCGGGTGCCGGTGCTCGAGGACGATGCGGGCGTGCTGCGCTTCGAGTCGGTCGCGCTCTGCACCTGGCTCGCCGACCGGCGCCCCGAGCGGGGGCTCATCCCCCGAGCCGGCACACCCGAGCGGGCCACCCACGACCAGTGGCTGATGCTCGTCGTGACCGAGGTGGAGCCGCTCCTCGACCTGATCTGCCTGCACTCCGAGGACCTGCCCCCCGCGGAGCGCCTCCCGGCGGTCGTCCCCTGGGCCAGCGAGCGCCTGCGTGCGCCGCTGGCGCTCCTCGAACGGACCCTCGCCGGCCGCGGCACGCTCCTCGCCGACGCGACGGTGTTCGATCTGGTCCTCGCCGCGATGCTCGCCTGGGCGGGCAGACAGGGACATCTCGAGCGCTTCCCCGAGCTCGCTGCCTACCGTGACCGGCTGCTGCAGCGTCCCGTGGCCCGTCGACTCTTCGCCGAGGCCCCGCCGTGCTGATCGCGCCCGCGAGACTCGAGTGGCCGAGGCCCCGCGCGGTGCTCGACGCGCCCTCGAACCTCGGGCTCGCTCCACCCGCGCCTGGTCGTGAGCCCGGGACGCGGCGGATGCCCGAGGTGCTGCGCTGGAACGGGCTCCGGACGAAGCTCGGTGCCCGGGATGCCGGCCGCGTCGAGGCGCCGCACTACCGCACCGAGATTCACCCCTCCGGCATCCGGAACGCGGAGGCCATCGCCCGGTACGCGCGGACGCTCGCCGACACCGTGGAGAGCATCGTGCTGCGCGAGGAGCTTGCGGTGGTGCTCGGCGGTGACTGCAGCATCCTCCTCGGGAATCTGCTCGGGGCGCGCCGCCACGTCGAGCAGCTGGGACTCGTCTTCCTCGACGGGCACTCGGACTTCGGTACCCCCGAGCGTTCGGCCACCCACGGCGCCGCCGGCATGGACCTCGCGCTCGCCGTGGGCGCCGGTCCCGCGCTGCTCTCCGGGCTCGCCTCCGACGGGCCGCTCGTCGACCGCGAGTCGGTGATCCACCTCGGCTTGCGCGACGAGGATCCGGAGCTCCGTGCATCCGGCATCGCGACGATCGACCTGGAGGAGATCGAGCGGGCCGGGCCGGTCGCGATCGCCGCCCGGGTGCTCGAGCGGCTGGAACGTCACCCGGGCTTCTGGATCCACGTGGACGCCGATGTCCTCCACGACGACATCATGCCGGCGGTGGACTCGCGCGTGCCGGGTGGACTGTCGTACGAGGCCCTGGTGACCCTGGTCCGCCCGCTTCTCGCCTCGCCCCGTGCGCTGGGGATCGAGCTCACCATCTACGATCCCGACCGCGACCCGGAAGGCTCGGTGGGCCGGGCATTCACCGCCGCGCTGGTGGAGGCACTTCGACCGTGAACCATGACGCACGCGCCTGGGCCGAGGGGCACCGGGCCTTCTTCGAGGAAAAGCTCCGGACGCTGGTGGAGCTGCCCACCATCAGCATGGATCCGAGCCGCGGACCGGAGACCGAGGCCTGCGCCGAGGTGGCGCTCGCCCTGGTCCGTCACTTCGGCGGACAGGCGACGCTGCTCCGGGTGGGCGGAAAGCCCTACGTGCACGGCCGCTTCGGCGACCCGCGTCGCACCTCGGTGCTGGTCTACAACCACCTCGACGTCCAGCCGGCCGAGGAACCCGAGTGGAAGGGCGAGCCGTTCCGGATGCGCATCGAGGGCGAGCGCTACCTGGGTCGCGGCACCACCGACGACAAGGGTCCGGCGCTGGCCTGTCTCCTGGCCATCGCTCATGCCGTCCGCCGCGACTCGACGCTCGGCTTCCAGCTCCTCTGGGAGTTCGAGGAGGAGGTGGGCAGCCCGCACTTCTCCGAGCTTCTCCGCGAGCAGCGGACCGCGCTCGGCGAGGTGCGCGCGGTGCTGGTCTCGGACACCCTGTGGGTCTCCGCCGAGCAACCGTCGATGGACGTGGGTCTGCGCGGGTTCCAGGCGCTGACCCTGAAGCTACGGACGGCGGACGTGGACGCGCACTCGGGGGTGGTGGGCGGCGGAGCACCGAACCCCATCGCCGGGCTGGCACGGGTGCTGGCTGCCTGCTTCGACGCCAGCACCGGACGCATCCTCGTCCCGGGCGTGCGTGAGGGCGTCGTCCCGGTCAGCGACGCGGAGCTGGACCTGTACGTCCGGAGCGGGTTCGACGTGGAGCGCTTCCGGAGCACGTACGGGTTCCGGCGCCTGATGGCGAGCGACGCACGCGAGCTGCTCCGGCGGCTCTGGACCGAACCCACCTTCGAGGTGCACGGCATCTCCGGCGGCTACCAGGGCGCGGGCATCAAGAGCATCGTCCCGGCCTGGGCCGAGGCGAAGATCAGCCTGCGTCTCGTCCCTGGACAGTCTCCGGGGCGGGTGGTGGAGGCGATCCGGAGGTTCGTGGGGGAGATCGACCCTCTGGTCGAGCTCGTCCCGCTCGGCTCCGCCCCGGCCTTCGTCACCTCGGTGGACGCCCCCGAGTGCAAGGCCATGGACCGCGCCGCCGAGCGCGTGCTCGGCAAGGGCCTCGCCCTGACCCGTGGCGGCGGATCCATCCCCGCGGTGGCGACGATGGCGGAGACGTTCCGGGCGCCGGTGCTCCTGATGGGACTGAGCCTCCCGGAGCACGGCTACCACGCACCGAACGAGTTCTTCGACTGGACGCAGGCGCGACGCGGCGTCGAGCTCTACTCGGCGTGGTTCGAGGAGCTGGAGCGGCTGCCGGGGCGGGTCTGAGCCCCGGGCTCACTCCGCTCCGAGCGCGATGACCGGGTCCACCTGGGTCGCGCGCCGGACCGGGAGCACGGTCGCCAGCACCGCGGCCATTGCGAGCATCGCCGCCGCCGCCACCAGCGCGAGCGGATCCGCCGGGCCCACGCCGTAGAGGAACCCGGCGAGCACCCTGGCTGCGACGAGCGCTGCGACCAGGCCCGCGGCCAGACCGGCACCGACCATCCGCGCGCTCTCGCCCACCACGAGGCGGGCGATCCGCCCGGCGTCCGCGCCGATGGCCATCCGGACGCCGATCTCCTTCGTACGCTGGCGCACCGAGTAGGCCACCACCCCGTAGAGGCCCACCGCAGCGAGAACCAGCGCGAGCACGGCGAAGGTCGCCACCAGCACCAGCGAGAACCGCCGCGCGGCCACCGAGGCAGTGAGGAGCGACTCCAGCGGCCCGACACCGAAGACCGGAATGCCCGGGTCGACTGCCTCGAGCGCGGCCTCCGTGGACCGGCGCAGCTGGGCGAACGGGGCGGCCGAGCGCACCACGTAGGTCATGCCGTCGGTGGGCTGCTGCGCGTGGGGGAAGTACATGATCGGCAGCACCGGCTCGTCGAGCCCGACATCGCGCACGTCGCCCACCACGCCCACCACGGTGGCCCAGTCGGTCGCCGGCGAGCTGAGACTGATCCGCTGACCGAGCGCATCTCCCCGGGGGAAGATCTTCCGGGCGAAGGACTGGTTCACCACCACCACCCGCGGCGCGTTCTCGCCGTCGGAGTCCTGGATCGTCCGTCCCTGGAGCAACGGGATCCGCAGCGTCTCGAAGAAGCCGGGCGCGACCGCGCGATACTGCTCGTCGAGCAGCTCGTCCCCCGACTGCGGGGTCCGGCCCTCGATCGAGAAGAGGCGGTCCGAGCGATTGGTGGCGCTGAGCGGGAGCGCGCTGATGGCCCCGGCCGATTCCACGCCCGGAAGGGCAACCAGCGCCTTGACCGCGCCGTCGACGTAGCGACGGTACCGGACCTCGGCCCGATCCGGTGGCGTGCCGGATGGAGTCGGGACCACGGCCTGCAGGGTCAGGACGCCATTCGCCCGGAAGCCGGGATCCACTCCCAGCGCCTCGACGAAGCTGCGCAGGAGCAGCGAGGCCGCGCAGAGCAGGACCAGCGCCAGCCCCACGTCCACCGCGACCAGGACACGGCGCAGCCGACGCGCCCGGGGCCGCATCGACCCCGAGCCACGGAGGGTGCCTTCCAGATCCATGTCCGAGGCGGAGAGCGCCGGCACCAGACCGAACAGGAGGCCGCTCCCGAGCGCGGTCAGGCCGGCGAAGCCCAGCACCACCCAGTCGAGGTGGACGGTCTGTGCACGCGGGATCGACCCGGGGGCAAGCGAGAGGAGCGCGGAGGTCGTCCCGAGGGCGAGCACGATGCCCAGCGCGCCGGCGGCGACCGAGAGCACGAGGCTCTCCACGAGGAGCTGGCGCACCAGCGCCGACCGGCCTGCGCCGAGCGCGGACCGGATGGCGAGCTCCCGCTGCCGCGCGGTGGCACGCGCGAGCAGGAGGTTGCCCACGTTGAAGCAGGCGATGAGCAGGACCAGAGAGACCGCGACGAAGAGCAGCATCAGGCTCGGGCGAACCGAGCGGACGGTGTCCTCCTGGAACGGGATCGGGGTGAAGGCGAACCGGAACGCCTTGTAGGCCTCCGGGTGGTCCTCGATCGTCCGCCGGGAGATGTCCGCCAGCTCGCGCCGGGCGGACTCGATCGTGCTGCCCGGAGCGAGCCGCGCCACCGCCGAGAGGTAGTGCCAGTTGCGGGCCATCGGCTGGAGCTGCATGGGCTCGAAGGACAGCGGTACCCACACGTCACAGAGCTCCGGGAGCTCGATGCCGGAGGGGAGGACGCCGACCACCACGTGGGGCTCGCCGTCCACCAGGAGCGTCCGGCCGAGGGCTCCCGGATCTCCCCCGAACCGCCGGAGCCACAGCGCGTGCGAGAGGACGATCCGGTGGTTCTGCCCCTGGAGCTCCTCGTCGGGCGAGAACCAGCGGCCGAGCGCGGGCTGCAGTCCGAGCACGGGGAGCAGCGAGGCCGTCCCGACGCCGGCCCGGATGTGCTCGGCCGGTCCATCCCCGGCGAGGGACATCTCCTGGGCGATCCACAGGGCCTTCCCCTGCAGCGACGGCGTGGAGGCGAGATCCTCCGTGTAGTTCAGCGCGGAGAGCGGACCGCCCGGGCCGGGATTCCCCGGAGACGTCCGGCGGATCCGGACCAGGCGCTCCGGGTTGGCGTACGGCAGTGGACGGAGAAGGACGCCGCGGATCACGCTGAACAGCGCGGTGTTCGCGCCCAGCGCGAGCGCCATCGGCAGCACCACCGCCGCGACGAAGCCGGGCGAGCGGACGAACAGCCGCAACGCTTCTCGTAGCTCCCGATTCAACCCCGTCATGGGGTCGAAGGCCGGAGCCAGAACCGTGCCACCCCTGCCCGCCCCGGGGCCCCGGAGCCGCCGGCCGTTCCTGGGAAGGCCCGTCCCAGGAACGGTCACCTCAGGCGCGCTCGATCCGCCCTGCTCCGGAGAACCGCCGGAGCGCCTCGAGCGCCCGGCCCAGCGCCTCCTCGAGCTCGAGCCGCTCGGTGCGCCGCATCCGGTGCTCGAGTCGAGGCGCGGGGACGCGGAGCACGCTCGCCTTCCGGTCGATGCGCGGCTCGATGCGGCCGACCAGCCGGTCTCCCCAGAGGAGTGGCAGCACGTAGTACCCGTGCTTGCGCGCCTTCGCCGGGACGTAGACCTCCCAGACGTAGTCGAAGTCGAACAGCTGCCGGAGCAGCTCACGGTCCCAGACCAGCGGGTCCAGCGGCGCGAGGAGGGCGACCTCGCGCCTGCGGAGGGCACCTCCACGGAGGAAGCGTGCGTCGGAGGCGAGCATGAAGCGGTCGTCGCGGACGCCCTCCACGCGCACGCGGCGGAGCGTTCCGTCGGCGACCATCGCCTCGGTGAGGCGATTCCGCTCGCGGGCGGGCACGGTGCCGGACCAGATCTCCGCCCCGGCGTGCAAGCCCAGCAGCCCCACGCCGCGGAACCGGCTCAGGAGCTGGTGCCGCCGCACCTCCTCGTCCGGCAGGCGCCGCTCGAGCAACGCCGCCGGGAAGAGGCGCTCCATCCGGTCGTAGACCCGGACGTTCCCGAGCCGTCGGGCGATGCCGATCTGCCCGGTCCGGAACAGCGCGTAGAGCACCGCCCGGGGGACCGTCAGGCTTCCCCAGCCCCAGAGGAGTCGCGGCCCGCTCCGCTCGACGAAGGCATTGCCGGGGAGCGCACCCTCCCGGTCGAGCCGCTCGAGGATGGCGGCGGCGAGGTCGGCGTGCTTGTGGAGCAGCCGGTGATACACCCCGTCGCGCCGGGCCCACTGCTCCCAGTCCACCCGATGCACGGGGAGCTCCTCGACCGGGAGGATGTTGAGCGACTTGTTGTAGGCCTCGAAGAGCTTCCGCTCGGCGCCGTACAGCCAGCGCTCCATCCAGCCGCGGCGGTAGTTCCGGATGCGTGCGGCGAGGACCAGGTCGTCATTCCGGGCGCCGGTCACCTCCAGGGGATCGAACTGCACCGAGCCCAGCTCGCGAACGACACGCAGCACCGACTCCGCGCGTGCCGGCAGCGACCGAGGAGGGGCGAGGAAGTGCCGGCGGACGAGAAACCGGCGCGCCTCCTCCGCGGTGAGCTCGAGGGATTCTCCGCGGACCCGATCACCGCCCTGGGCGTGAGCGGCCGTCTCAGGCGCCATCCTGCTCCGCCAGCACCTGGGCGAGGGTCTTGCCGTAGGGATGGAACCGGGCCTTCTCGCCCGCGGACCAGGCCTGGCGCAGCGCCGGATCCGACAGGTCCCAGTCCGGCCTGCACCTCTGGAGGACCGCCCGCAGATCGCGCCGCAGCTCCTCGACCGTGGGCCGGCCGAAGAACCAGTAGCCGTTGTAGAGGCTGAAGATCTTGAGGCCCAGCTCGAGCACCAGGGTGTGGGGGACCATCGGGTTGTGCGTCGGGTCGGTGTACTCGGCGATGTCGAGGTCCTTCTGCACCTTCCGCCCGGCGTCGGAGAGGAAGGTCCAGTGCGCGCCCACCCCGCTGCGGAACTCGTTCAATTCCAGCAATGAGTCCGTCGAGATGGTCACCATCCGGCAGTAGCCGACCTCCATCTCGCGGTGAAGCTGGACCAGCCCCTCGTGCTGGCGCCGGTCCTTGGGGCAGAAGGCGCCACGACTCAGGACGAGCACCAGAGGGTCCGGGCCCTGCAGCACCGAGAGCTTGCGACGCTTTCCGGTGTGGTCGGTCAGCTCGAAATCGGGGAACGACGCTCCGGGGACGATGTCGGCTCGCACGGCGTCGCACCTTGTCCCGGTCCCCAGCGCCGGCTCAAGCCGGCTCGGGCTGGAATGTCAGAGGGGAACGAGCAGGACCGTCCGCTGCTGCGGGACGAAGTCGAGTGCGCAGCAGGTATGGGGGTCGACGGCCGCGGGCACGACCACGTCCAGCTGCTGCGGCACATACCCCGATGCCTCGACAGCCACCGGCACCGGGCCCGGGCCATACGGAAAGCCTCCGTCAGGAAGCTGGACGAAGCAAAACGTCGCGCAATCGAACGGGAACCCGTTGACCCTCGCGGAGTGGACAATCCCCGCGTCGGCCGCGTCGAGTACCCGGAGTGTCAGCACAGACCCGGGAGGCGGCGCGGCGCACGGGAGCTGGAGGCAATCCCCGGAGCAGCCCACCAGCGCGCCACAAAGCCCGAGCACCACCGCCACGAACCCGAACCGCATCGACCTTCCTCCGGTCGGGACCCGAACGCCCTCACCAGAAGAGCACGACACCGGTCGACGAGACAACGGCTCCTCTGACCAAGAGGTCCGCAAGCGCGGACGGGTGCGCCGCGTCGCTCTGCTCAGGCCCCCACGGCGCGGAGCGCCCGGGCGCCCACCGCTTCCCGGAGCGCGTCCTTCTTGTCGGTGCGCTCCCAGGTGAACTCCTTCTCGGAACGGCCGAAGTGCCCATAGCTCGCGGTGCGCTGGTAGATGGGCCGGAGCAGGTCGAGGTGGTCGATGATCTCCCGCGGCTTCAGGTTGAAGGTGCGGCGGATCGCCTCGGCGATGCGCGCCTCCGGCACCTTCGCCGTGCCGA
>JADGQZ010000145.1 GCA_017881345.1 Myxococcaceae bacterium
CAGGGTGAGCGAGGCCATCGAGAACTCGTCTCCGCCGGCCCCGACGATGCGCCCGCTCACCGCAACGGGAAGGGGGCTCGTGTTGGAGAAGGTGAGCTGGCGCCGCTTCTCCGAGCCGATCTCGATCTTCCCGAAGTCGAGCTGGTCCTCGCGCAGCGAGGCCCGCGCATCCACGCCCACCCCGCTCAGGTCCACCGTGCCCTGCGGCGAGGTGATGCTGTCGGTGGTGACCAGCAGCGTGCCGCTCGCCGGGCCGGGGGCGCCGGGATGGAACACGACCGCGCCCTTCACCGTCTGCCCCGGGAGGATGGCGCTCTGGCCCGGGACCGTGACCTGCCAGCTGCTGCCGGAGGGGCCCTGCACCACCACGCTGGTCAGGTCGAGCCGCCCGCGGCCGCGATTGCGGAGCGTGACCGGCAGGCTCCGCTCGTCGTGGACCGCGACCTGCTGGAAATCGAGCGCCGCCGGAGCGAGCTCCAGCGCGCCGTCGACGCTCACGGTGTTGCGCCGGTCACCGCAGGCTGCCAGGACGTACACCAGCACCCAGCACGTGCGGCGAATTACCCTCCCCATCAGTCCCGTCGACCTCCGGTGGGGAGGGTAGGCACCTGCCCCCGCCACGGCACGACCAAGTCGTCCACCAGATGTCAGTTGACCCCGGGCCGAGCCGCGGGCTGTCATGTCCGCCGTGCACGAGACGACATCCGGGCGGCTCCGTTCAGGGCTCGCCTCGCGGCCCGTTGAGTCGCTCCTCGCTCCCCTGCTCGCCCTGGCGCTGGCGGCGTGCGCCTCGGGACGGGGTGAGCAGGGCGCGGCAGGTCCCCCGCCGGGCTCCATCCCCGCCTTCGTCCGCACCACGGGACCCTGCTGGATCGGCGGCCGCATCACCCTCGACCCCTCGCTCAGGGCACAGTCACAGGCCGAGGAGCTCGCGAACCTGAGCTGCGACAACGTGGTCCTGGTGATGAAGACCGAGGACGGGAGCACCAAGCTGGTGCACGCCGACGGGGTCCTCGCCGGCGGCTGGGGCGAGTGCCACTACCAGGTGACCGACGTGCCCCCCGGCAGCGCCACCTTCTCGGGCAAGGTCTCGGCCCTCTCCATCCCCGACTACCGGTACGCGCTGGTGTCGAAGGTGGACTTCAACGCGGTGAAGTGCGGCGGCTCGCTGGCCTCGCTCAACCAGCAGCTCGACTTCGTGCTCACTGTGCCTGACGTGCGGGGTCGGTGACCTTCTCCCGCGGTGCCCAGGGCGTGAGCCAGTAGAGCATCCCGTTCACGTCGGCGATCGTCAGGGCGACGAAGAGGTTGTTGGCCGTCCCGAACTGCTTCACGCCCACCGCGACGCCGACCCGGTCCTGGAGCACGAGCAGGTCCACCTCCCCGCCCCAGGCGGTACCGCCGTACCAGTTCACCGACCAGCGTGGGCCGGCCGCCAGGGTGAGGCCGCCGAGCTTTCCCGCGAGGCGAATGCCGAGGGTGGTGCTGGTCCCCACCCCGAAGTTGATGTCCACCAGCTGCAAGGTGGAGAGGATGGAAAAGTGCGGCCCGAGCCGCAGGGCGGGCTCGATCCAGGACAGCGCGAGCCCGCCCTGCACGATGTCGAGCGCGACGCGGTAGGGGATGGCGTGCGCTACCCAGATGGGCCAGGTCGGGCCGTCGGCCAGCGGCACCGCGGGGATCGTCGACGGATCGAGCGTGAAGTGGACCGTGGACCCGCTCGCGTCGCCCCGGGTCCAGACCTCTCCCGCCGAGAGGGCGAAGAGCGACGCCTTGCGGCCAGGATCGGACGGCGCGCTCGAGGTGAGCTCGATGCTCGTCGCGCGGTCCAGGCCGCGCTGGGCCGTCTGGCGCCAGAACTGCGCCCGGTCCTCCACCGCCAGGTGCATCGCCTTCGACTCGGGCTTGTACCCGGCCTCGGTGAGCGCAGTGAGGAACTCGTCGAAGGTGATGTCCCCGATGCACAGCGCCTCTACGTCACGCTCGCTGCAGGGCTTCTTCTGCGAGAGCAGCACGTAGCTCACGATGCCCAGCGAGCCGAGCCTGCGCGGATCCGTCGGAGGCCCCACCCAGCTCCATTCCGGCGTGGCGAGGAGCACCTCGGCCTGGGCGCTGCTCCCGAGCGTGGCGGCGAGCTCGGCCCGGGCGAGCGCGGCGACGATCGTCGAGGCCTTCTCCGAGCCCGGCACGCCGAGCAGCGCACCCACCTGGCCCATCGCCGCGCCGACGCACCGCTGGGTCTCCACCTGGGTCATGTCCAGCTCCCAGCTGTTGGGGAGTCGCACCGGCGCGGGACGCTTTTCCTCGCCGGGGTCCTGCTCGCGGCACCCGAACGCCGCGGCGGCGTGCACGCCGTCGTAGATGCCGGCGTAGTAGTCGAACTCCCGGAGCGGCCGGTCGAGGAAGCCGCCGAAGTTGGCCAGCTGCGCGCCGGCGAGCGGGCTGAAGCGCGTGGAAAGGGCCAGGGTCCGCTCGGCGATGCCCTCCGAGAGGAGCGCCTGTGCGTCCTGGGACACCTGGACCGTGTCCGCCCCCAGCGCCTGGAGCCGGGGACGGAGCTGCACCAGCCGGTCGATCCGCTGCCAGGACTGAAAGACTCCCCCGCCGACCTCGCTCGGCGTGAGCTCGTCCAGGGCCGCGATCAGAGGAAGCAGACGCGCGATCCCGAACAGCTTGCCCGGCGGCTCCGCGCGGAGGTCCGCCAGCGCGCGCCGGGCCTCGGCAGGGACGACGCCTGGGCCCGAGCGACGCCCCAGCGCCTCCAGCGCATCCTCGAGCTGGGCCGCCGCCACCCGCGCCGCCGAGGGTCCGAGCGTGTCGGTGCGAGTCAGGTAGCCGAGCACGTTCCGGCGGAGCTGGAGGAGGCTCGCCTCGGGGAGATCACCGTGGCTCAGCCGGCCGATCTGCTCGGCGAGGTAGACCCCGAACACCGAGAGGAGCTCCAGCCGATCGGCGAGCATGCGGCCCATCTCGATGCGCGCGTGCAGGCTGGTGGACGGGTCGAGCATCTTCCGTTCGGTGCCCTGGCGCGCGGGATTGGCCGCGTCGGCGAAGCTGCGGCTCACCAGCGCCGTCAGCTGGACGAGCTCCGCCTCCGACAGCGGCACGGTCGCCCGGGCACGGAGCGCCGGGTCCGAGTCCAGTGGGTCGGCGACGGCGTCTCCTCGCAGGAACCCGGCGCACTGCTGGGTGAGCGCCTCGGCGGCCGGCTCGAGCGCGCGGGGGGCGAGCCGCTGGAGGCAGCTCTGCAGCGTGCGGGAGAGCCGGGCCCGCTCGCCGGCGGTCCCGTGGAGCGCCGGAGGAAGCGCCGGGCTGGGCGGGGGGCCGTCCAGGTCCAGGAGCTCGGCGAGGAGTACTCCGTAGTCGTGGGCCTGGCCGGAGCTGGAGATGAGGAGCCGCCGGGTCGTGAGGTTCCAGTGGCCCGCCTGTGCAGCCCGAGCGAGCTCTCGGTTGCGCGCGGTCTGCACCAGGTCACCCGCGAAGGTGAGCAGCGCGCCGGCCCCGCGGAGGCTCCGATCCGAGGTCTCCGACCGCTTCGACGGCTGGAGGCGGCGGTTGTCCGGGTCCACGAACAGGGCGGTCAGCGGCTTCATGACGCCCGGCCGGAAGAACGCCTCGGACTGCTCCAGGGCGAGCCCCACCGGGGCGTTGTCGAAGACCCCGCCGTCGACGAAGCGGCGCCGGCAGATCTTCAGCGGTCGCCCACCCTGCGCCGCCGAGTGCGCCTGGCACGAGAGCCCGGTGAGCGGAGTTCCCTGGGGTCCGGGGCAGACGCCGTCGGCGGCCTCGGGGTCGGGCCCGCAGTCGGGGGCGCACTCGCAGAGCACGCGCGGGCGGAAGGCGATGGGGAACGCCGCCGACGCGAGGAGCGACTGGAACACCACCTCCGGGTGCACGCCCACCCGCCCCATCTCGGCGAAATCCGCCAGCGCGAGCCGGCTCTCGGCGGCGTCCACCGCGCTCGGCAGCGGCTGCCGCTCGAACCGCACGGTTCCGCCGGCGTCGACGTCGAGCAGGAGCGGGAGCGTTGCCCGTTGCGACGTGACGCGGAGCCCGCCCACGTCCTGCTCGAGCGGAGTGACACGGGTCACCGTCAGACCGACCGGAAGCCGGCAGCGCGGCGTGAACGACATGCCACCCTGGACCAGGGCCTTTCGAACCTGGTCAACCACCGGCATGAGCGCCTCGGAAGCGAGCACCGCATCGTCGGGCCGATAGGAGCGCGGATCCCCCGGCAGGAGCGAATCGAGACCCACCTCGAGCCACGCGCTCCGGAGCAGGTTGTCGTCGATGCTCGACTTCGCCGCCGACGCGTCCGTCTCGCAGTAGAGCGCCGCCACGAGGAGGGCGTTGATGCTCCCGGCCGACGCGCCGGTGACGCCGACGAGGATCGGCTTCCGGCGCAGCAGCATCTCGCCCATCCGCGTCCGGAACACCCGCACCAGCGACCAGTTCAGCCCGGCCTCGTAGCTGCCGAGGCTCACCCCTCCGCTCAGCGTCAGCGCGTAGCCGTCGTCCAGGTGGGTGTCGGCCGGGGCAGGGGCGGCGGTGGTGAGAAGGGCAAGCGCGGCGCTGAGCACCATCTGCGGGCAGACCCTAGGCCGTCCGGGGGCTCAGAGGGTTCGTTTTTTGACAGCCAGGGCACCAGCCCCGGACCGTGCCCCGCGCTCCGTTCTTCGTCGGTGACCCCGAACTTGGTCCGCGATCGGCATCGGACGGACGTCCGCGGCTCCCGCGCGTCAACGGCTGACTTTCGCTCCGCTCGCGTCCGGGCGATCGCACAGCGGTCGCTCCTCCCGGACGCGCGCCGGGCCCCGGGACCCGCCTGCCGTGATGGGCCGGCGCGCGGCGGTCATCCCCCCCCGGCGCGGGGCAAGCCTCGGACCCGGCGCGCCGTGGCGACGTTCACCGCCAGCAGGACCACACCGCCACACCCGCGATGGAGCGCTGGCACGGGTGGTGCTCACTGAATGCACCGTGAGCGCCATCCTCGTCGTCGACGCTTCTCCCGAGCGGCTCCGCGGCTCGGTGGCCGTGCTGCGTCACGCCTTCGGCCCCGCCTCCGTCCGGGGCACGACCGAGCCAGAGGACGCCGCGGGCTGGATCGCATGCGAGCGGCCCGCCGTGCTCGTCACCTCTGCCGACAGCTCCGGCGCGTCCCTCGTCGAGGAACTGCGCGGTCGCTGGGGACCCGTGCCCGTGGTGCTGACCCACGGACCGGCGTCCGATGCGCTGCTTCCCCCCATGACCCACCTCCCCGCCCCGGTCGATCCGGTGCGGCTGCGTGCAGAGGTGGGGCGCTGGGTTCCGGGAGCCGGCGCGGGCACCATCGCCACCACGTTGCTGTCCGACGTGCTGGCGCTGTACGCCCGCGCCGGCCGGACCGGAGTGCTCGACGTGCGGTCGCCGGCACGCACCGGCTCGGTGTGGTTCGAGGACGGCGACGTGGTGCACGCGGCCTGTGGCGCGCAGACCGGGAAGACCGCCCTCTTCGAGGTGCTCTGCTGGAACGAGGGTCGCTTCGCCTTCCGCGGCGGCCTGGCGCCGGCACGCTCGGTCTCGGGCAGCGTGCCCGAGCTGCTGGCGCAGGCCGACGCCGTTCCCTGATCTACCGGCGGCCCTGCTGCATCGCCTCGCCGATGGGAAAGGTGATCGCCCCCTTCTCCACCCACCAGCTGAGGACCTCGACCTCCAGTCGTCCGGCCTTCACCGCCGGGTCGTCCTGCGCCAGCCGGCGCGCCTCCTCGAGCGACGTGCGGTAGATGCAGAGTCCCCGCATCCTCGGATCGGTCTGGTCGTCGAACGGACCGGCGACGACCAGCTTGCCGGCCCGCGCCATCGCCTGCAGATGACCGATGTGCTGTCGCTGTAATCCCTCCGGGTCGGCCACCTTCGCGCCGCCGTTCGCGGGGCGCTTGAGGAACACCAGACTGTAGCGCTCCATGTTGGGAGGCGCCTCCGCCCCGGCGTCAGGTGCAGCCGGAGCGGCACCGAGCAGCACGAACGAGAGGGCGACTCCCCACCACGCCTGTGGCTTCATCACGCGTCCTCCAAGGGGTCTTCTGAACCACACGGCATCCTGTGCCCGTACTCGACCGGTCGATGTCCGGAGTGCAGCAGCAGGGGCTCTCGCCGCGGCGAACGGAGTCCGTCAGCTCTGGTCGCGGCGGTAGCAGATGTCGCCGGTGCTGCCGAGGACGCAGAGCCGCTCGGACCACGCGCGACCGTCCTTGCTCTCCTGCTCGAGCCGGAAGGTGCCTCCCTCGGCGGCGCCCTGGTCGGGCTTCAGCAGCAGGCTCGCTCCCTTCACCGACCATGCGCCGTTGCCCCGGAACGTGTTCATGGTCCAGAGGACGGTGGTGGCGGAGATGCGGGTCGCGTTTCCGAGCGCGGCGCCGTTCGCGTACCGACCGTTGTTCGCCAGGGTCAGGTTGTCGATCGCGTGGGCCGACGAGGTGGTCCATTTCCCGGCGAGCTTCGTCTTCATCTCGGCATCGGCGACCTTCGGCGGCCAGGCCTTGAAACGCAGGCTGTGAAAGAAGGCCGGCCACTCGCTCGGGAAGGCCTCGCCGAAGCACTGGCTGACCAGCGGCCGCTTCGACACGGTGAACACCGTGGCGAGCTGGTCACCGGCGAGCGCCATGAAGAGGATGATCCCCGGCCCTCCCTCACCGACCGGTCCCAGGGTCTTCTGGATCTGCACGTAGGACCAGCCGAACGGAGACGTCCCGCGGACGAGCTGGGGGTCGTTCGCCGGATAGCCGGTCATCGGATCGGTCTTGAACAGCGCCTGGAAGGCCGACACCGCCTCTCGGATCAGGTCGCCGGTGCCGCGGCGCAGCGGGAGGATGGTCAGCTCGCACCTCTCTCCGGTGTTCGGGTACGGCGGAGAGGTGTAGGTCACGGCGTCGGCCCGCTGGGTCCGGCTCCATCCCCTGGGAGGGGTGAAGAGGATCCCGCCAGCCTCGGCAGCACCGCCCGGGGTGGCGGCCACCGGCTCGGGTGAGGCGGCGTCGGGCGCGGTGGCGCCGGGCGCGGCGGCAACGGGCGCGGCGGGGTCGGCCACGAGGTCGAGGTCCCGGAAGAACGCGTCGACCTCCGCGTCGTGCGCCGGGCCGAGCAGGTGAACCACCACGCTCATCACCCGTCCGTGCCCGGTGGCGGTGAAGAGGACGGCACGCCAGCTCCCGCCCTGCTTCATGTACGGCGCGGCGCCGACCACGGCGGTCCAGCCCTCGGGCGTGGTCTCGCTTCGCACCGCGCCCGGCGCGAGCCCGGAGAGCGGAGCGGCGACCCGCCTGGCCCAGGCCGCCCGGAAGTTTTCCTCGGGGCTGCCCCGGCTCGGCTCGCTCGGGAAGAGGAAGATCTGCCCCGACCCCTGCCCTGGCGGCGCCTGGAACGCGAGCAGCCCTGGCGACGCGGTCCGCTGCCAGCCGACGGGCGGGACGAAGCGCGCGATGTCGAACGCCTCCTTCGCGTCCGCTGACGAGCCCACCACGGCGACGACCAGGACGAGCAGGCGTGTCATCGGCCCTCCCCTGCACCCCCGAGCCTGCCACCCTCGGCGTCCCATTTGCCACGCGGGTCGCGTCTCAGGCCGCACCGTCGCGCCGTCTCCGGCGAGAGGCCCGGCGCTGACATGGCCAGGCGCCGCTCGCCTAGAGTCCCGGGCCGGGTGCGACGCGAGGACCGGTTACCGCTCTTTCTCCTCGGGGTCGACCTCGTGGCCCTGGTCGTCTCCGGGATCCAGCCGAAGGACCGGCTGACGTGGTGGATGGAGGTGGCACCCTTCCTCCTCGCCCTGCCGGTCCTCCTCGCGACGTACCGCCGCTTCCGCTTCACCGACCTGGTGTACGTGCTCATCGCGGTGCACGCCTGCGTCCTCTTTCTCGGCGGGCACTACACGTACGCCGAGGTCCCGCTCGGGTTCTGGGCGCAGCGGGTGCTCGGGCTCGCACGCAACGACTACGATCGGGTCGGCCACTTCTTCCAGGGGTTCGTCCCCGCGCTCGTCACCCGCGAGGTGCTGCTCCGGCTGACGCCGCTGCGACGAGGTGGCTGGGTCGCTTTCCTCGTCATCTCGGTATGTCTGGCGATCAGCGCGGTTTACGAGCTCGTCGAGTGGGGCGCCGCGGTCACGCTCCACCAGGGCGCCGAGGCATTCCTCGGAACGCAGGGCGATCCCTGGGACACGCAGGAGGACATGGCCACGTGCCTGGTGGGCGCGATCGCATCGCTCCTCCTCCTGTCGCGCTGGCATGACCGGCAGCTCGCATCTCTCGAACCGACACGGGCAGCGCCCGGGGCGAGCCGGACCGCGCTGTCGTGAACCAGCCGCGGGCCGTTCACCGCGCGCCCGCGCTTGGCCGCTGCAGTGGCGCAGCGAGCGCGCGGGCGCCGTTCGCGAGTGGAAGACGAACCCGGCCGAGACCTCCGTAGCGTCGGGGCCATGCACACCCGCCCCGGACCTCCCCGCATCCTCACCGGCGCTCACCTGGCCGCCGCGGTCATCCTCCTCATCGGGTGCGCGACCTCGCCCGCCGCGGGATCGGCCGGCACGGCGGGGTCGCCGGACGGAGTCGTGATGCCGCTGGAGTCGGCCGAGGGTCTGCAGCTCGTGGGCGGGCGGACCGAGCCGGTGACGTATCAGGGCCGGCGCGCGATCCGTCTGGACGCGATCGAGAGCATGGGTCCGGACGACGTCGTCCTGGCCGTCGTCGCAGGTCTCGACTTCCAGGATGGAGAGATCGAGGTCGAGGTCGCCGGTGCGCCACGGGCGGGCGCTCCTGCCGACGCGCGCGGCTTCATCGGCGTTGCGTTCCACCGCTCGCCGGACGGCACTCGCTCCGAGGAGGTGTATCTCCGTCCCACCAACGGGCGCGCCGACGACCAGCTCCGGCGGAACCACACCGTGCAGTACCAGTCGTCTCCGGACCACGGATGGAAGCGGCTGAGGGACGAGAGCCCGGGCGTCTACGAGTCCTACGTGGACCTCCAGCCCGGGGTGTGGACCCGGATGCGGGTGAAGGTGTCGGGCACTCGCGCCGAGCTCTACGTCGACGGCGCGGAGCAGCCCTGTCTCGTCGTCCGCGACCTCAAGCTCGGCGCCACCCGCGGCGGTGTGGCGCTCTGGTCGCACCGGACGACCGATGGCCACTTCCGGAACCTGCGCGTGGTGCCCAGCGCCGCCCGGCCCTGACCGCACGCGGCGGCTTCGCGCGCGCCGATGTCTGGAAAGTGAATTCATTGACTCGGAGGTGGGTCAATGGTGGCCTTCGTGACTCGATGCGCCTGCACCTCGTCGCGATCTCCCTCGGAGTGACGCTGGTTGCCGGCGCTGCGCGCGCTCAGTGCCAGGATGCTGGCTCTCTCCCCGACGGCGGTTGCGGCAGCCCGTTCACCTTCACCGTCACCGTCGCCGCGCTTCCGCGGATCACCGGGGTGCCGTTGCTGGACATCGACGCCACCATCGTGGACAACGGAAGCATCATCCCGCGGGGACCCGCCGCGGGCGGAACTGTCTTCGTGACCGTCCGCGGGCCGAATCCCGGCGGAGGCGGGAAGCTCATCCAGGTCGACGGAGGGGTCGACCTGAACTACGTCGACACGCCGTTCACCGCCCTGCTCTCCCTCGCCGTCTGGGGGAGCGACGGCGGCGTGCTCACGACCTCGATCTGGGACGGTGGCACCTCCCTCTTCATGGGGGACAACACCATCGTCGTCTCCGCCGTCGAGCCCACCGGCGTCCGTGCAGACAGCGCGCCCCAGATGGTGACGCTCGACCTCGGCCTCGGCACCAGCGACGCGGGCGCCGATGGCGGAACTGGCGCCGACGGCGGAGTCACCTCCGACGGCGGCACCGGCTCCGATGCCGGCCAGTCGGGTGACGGTGGCCTGACCGGTCCGGACGCCGGTGCTCCCGCGGGCGGAGGTGGAGCGTCGACCCAGGGTTGCTCGACGACGCCCACCGGCTCGCCCTCGTTCCTGCTGATGGCGCTCGCCGTGATGCTTGCCGCGCTCGGCCGACGCGGGATGCGCGGGTGAGTCCACCCGGCCGGGCGACGCTCCCCACTCCCTCGGGCGTCGCGCTGCTGATTGCCTGTGTGTTGCCAGTCCTGTGGTTCGGGACCGTCCGCCCAGCGCTCACCGAGGCCCGCTGGCCCTGGCCCGGCCACCCCGCGCCGTTCACCCTGACGAGCTACCTCCCGGGTGACTGTCCGTTCTACCGGGCGACCATCGTCTCTCTGCTCGAGGACCGTGACCTCGATCTCCGCAACAACGTCGACTGGGCCGTCCTCTCACCGGACACGCAGGTCGCGATCGCCCAGACGGGCGCCTGGGTTCCCAAACATCCCCTGGGAATGAGCCTCGCCGCGCTTCCGTTCTACGCGCTGCTCGGAGATGCGGGCCTCCTCGGCTTCAACCTCCTCCAGCTGCTCGCGCTCGACTGCCTCCTCCTCCTGGCGGCGCGCCAGGTGGCGAGCGAGACGGTCGCCTTCGGGGTGGCGCTGCTCTTCGCGCTCGGGACCCTGCTCCGCCCGGTGGCGCTGAACTTCTCGCCGGACGTCTTCTCCACGCTGCTGGTGATGGGCGGAGCGCTGGCCCTGCTCTCGTCCAGGCCCGCGCTCGGGGGCGCGCTGCTCGGCGCGGCGGTGGGCGCGAAGTGGACCAATCTCAGCTTCGTCCCGCTCGGCCTGGCGCTCTGCTGGGCCTCGCTCGGACGGCGCGCCAGCCTGCGGTTCCTGGTGGCCGCGGCGCCGTTCCTCCTCGCGCTGGGCCTGCTCAACGCGCACCTGTTCGGCTCGCCGTTCGTGACTCCCTATGATCGCGTCGGGGTTCACCTGCTCTACGCGCCTGCGGTGGAGGCGAGTCACAGGTCTCGCTTCACCGTTCCGTTCTGGTCCGGACTTGCAACGCAGCTGCTCGATCCCGAGCAGGGACTCCTCCGGACTGCGCCCCCGCTGCTTCTGACGCTCGCAGGCATTCCGTTGCTGGTGCGTCGTTTCCGCCGGGAGGCGCTCCTCGTCGTGTCGTTCTCGCTCGCGCAGCTCGCCACGTTCGCGTCGTACGTGGACTGGAGAGCGAGCAGTATCGGGCACCGCTTCCTGATGACCGTCGTCGCGCTCGGGGTCATTCCCGCCGCCCTGCTCTGTGAGCGGGCATTCCGCGGAAGCACCGACCACGGCGGGGAGCACGCCTGAAGGTCGCGACCACCCCACCTCCTTCAGACTGGAAGTTCGCCCGAGCTCCGGACAAGACTGCGCGCCTCGGAGGCAGCATGCGACAGCTCCTGTTCTTCCTCGTCGTCTCGACGACGCTGGCGGCGAGCAGTGCACGCGCGCAATGCCAGGACGGCGGAGTCGGTTGCCAGCCGGCGACGTCCGTCACCGTCTCTCCGCTTCCGGCGATCACCGCGGCGCCGCTTCTCGACATCGACGCCGTCGTCCAGGACCACGGAGCCGTCTTCGTCAAGAACCCGAACACGTCCGTCTTCGTGACCGTCAACGGCTCCAGCGCTGACGGGGGCGCCCCGATGCTGCCCGACGGAGGCGTGTCGACCGGCGGCTCTCTCGTCGCCCCGCTGACCCTGGTGAGCTTCGCGTCCGACCGTGGGGTGTTCGCCGTAGCGTTCGCCGGGTTGACCCCGCTCTTCCTCGGCAACAACACCGTCACCGTCTCGGCGATCCGGCCGTCCGGCACGCGACTCGACAGCGCGCCCCAGCTCGTCAGGCTCGATCCAGCCGCGAGTGATGGCGGAGTCCCGACCGATGGCGGGAGTGG
>JADGQZ010000146.1 GCA_017881345.1 Myxococcaceae bacterium
CGCCCGGGCCGACTCGGCCGTCGCCTACGGGCGGGTCGGGCTCTCCACCCAGGCGTACGGCGGGGTGGCGCAGTGGCTCCTCCAGGTGCTCAACGCCATCACCGGGAACCTCGACCGCCCCGGCGGCGCGCTCTTCACCCGGCCGGCGGTGAACCCGCTCGGGCTCTCCCCGCGGGGCGGCCACGCGCGGCACCACACCCGCGTCCGGAAGCTGCCTTCGTTCGGCGGCGAGTTCCCGGTGGCGGCGCTGGCCGAGGAGATCCTCACCGACGGCCCGGGCCGCATCCGCGCGCTAATCGTCCTCAGCGGCAACCCGGTCCTCTCCACGCCCAACGGCGCGCAGCTGGAGAAGGCGCTCGGCACGCTCGACTTCGTCGTCGCGATGGACCCGTACCTGAACGAGACCACCCGCCACGCGCACGTGCTGCTCCCGCCCACGACCTCGCTCGAGCGCGAGCACTACGACGTCGTCTTTCACCTGCTCGCCGTCCGGAACACCGCCAAGTGGTCACCGGCGCTCTTTCCGCCGGCGCCCGGGGCGAAGCACGACTGGGAGATCTTCCAGGCGCTCACCCGGAGACTGAAAGCACGGGGCGCGCGCCGGCTGCTCCGGCCCCTCCGGACGGCGGCGGACCGGCTGGCCACGCCACGGCGGCTCATCGACCTCGGGCTCCGCCTGGGCCCGTACGGGATCCGCTCGCCCCACCGGCTCTCCGTCGCCAAGCTCGAGCGCCAGCCGCACGGGGTGGACCTGGGGCCCCTGAAGCCCTCGATGCCGGACCGGCTGAAGACCCCCGGGAAGCGCGTGCAGCTCGCGCCCGGGGTGCTCGTTCGTGACCTGGCGCGCGTCGAGTCGGAGCTCCTCGCGTCCCCGACCGCCCGCAACGGCGAGCTCCTCCTCATCGGCCGCCGCGACCTCCGGAGCAACAACTCCTGGATGCACAACAGCCTCCGCCTGGTGAAGGGACCCGAGCGCTGCACGCTCCTCATGCACCCCGACGACGCCCGCGCCCGCGGGCTGAGGGCCGGTCAGTCCGTCCAGGTGCGCTCGCGCGTCGGCAGCGTCACCGTGCCGCTCGCCCTGACCGACGCGGTGATGCCCGGGGTCGTCAGCCTCCCGCACGGCTGGGGGCACGGCCGGCCCGGAGTGCAGCTGCGTGTCGCCTCGGCCCACGCCGGCGTCAGCCTCAACGACCTCACCGACGACCGCGCCGTGGACCCGCTGCTCGGCACGGCGGCCTTCAGCGGCACGCCGGTGCACGTGACGGCGGGCTGAGCCGTCAGGAGGTCAGGAGTCGAACGGCGTCCAGAAGGCGTCCGCCGGTGGCTCGGGCGCGTCGGGCGTCAGCTCCCGCCAGGCCTCGGCCTCCGCCGTCTCCGCCGGCTCGCGGGTCTCGATGAGCCGCAGGCTCCGTGGGTCCCGGAACCGGGTCGCTCGCACGGGGTGGGGGACCCCCTGCCAGTAGTACACGGGCCCGAGGTTCTCCATCTCCACCAGGTCTGTGCGCTTCACGGGGGCAGCTCCCTTCGAACGGGAGATAGCGGGTGAACGTTCCCGTGACAATGGCGTGTCGGTCTGACATCCGGATGACTGGCCGTCAGGCCTGCTGCGACACAGGGGAGAAGACCTCCACCGGCTCGATTCCGAGGCTCCGTCCGGCCAGCTGGACCAGCGCCCGGGGGAGGGGCAGCGACCGGTTTGCGGAGTACCAGGACAGCTCGGGCTCGATGTCCCGCAATTCGGACTCCAGCTCCAGCGCGAACTCGAGCAGGAGCCCGACCGCCTCGCTCTGGCGGAGACCGCTCTCGGTGAACCGCGCCCGCAGGCGCTCCTCGAGCTCCGGGGCGAGCCGGATGGTGAGGCCCTTGCCACGGGGCCGGGGACCACGGCGTCTGGAGGGGAGAACTGGCACGGTTGCCTCCTCGGAGTGCGACAGGGGAGAGGTGCGCACGCCTTCCGTGGGTGCCAAGCGCGCACCCGCGGTCCGTCCGCACTTTCGGGCACTTCTCGACGGCCGGCCCAGCGCCCAACGTGAGCAGACGCCGGGGGGCCCCGGATCAAGGGAGGTCTCGCGTCGTGCGGACGGTGTGGGCGATGGCGGTGCTGCTCGTGGTGAGCGGCGCGTGCACCCGCGCCCCGCGCCTGCGAGCCTCGCGGTCGCCGGACGCAGGACTCGACGCCGGCCCCGGACTCGACGGCGGCGATGACGCGGGTCCGGGCATTTCCGATGGCGGGCCGCAGGATGCGGGCGCGCCGCTCGATGCCGGGGCGCCGCTCGATGCCGGGGCGCCGCAGGATGCCGGGGCGCTGCAGGATGGCGGCGCACCGGCGGATGCCGGGGTGACGGATGCGGGCCTGTCCGGGGTGTGGGAGCTACTGGGGCCGCCGTTCGGTCACGACGCGCAGGTCTATCCGGCCATGGCGCTGGACGCCTCCGGCGCGCTCCTCGTCGCCTTCGCTGACCTGATCGAGATGCCCGGCATCACGACCACCGAGATCCGGGTGGTGCGCTGGTCCGGCCAGGACTGGCAGCCCGTCGGCGACACCGTCGCTCGCTCCGACATGCGCCTGCCGTACAGCGCGCCGCTCTGGGTGCGGCTCACCACGGACGCCTCGGGGTGGACGGTGCTCGCGGTCGGCGACTCGGGTCCGACGTCGACCTCGGGCGCGTTCCCCGCGCAGACCTGGGTGTTCGACGGGACCGCGTGGCAACCGGTGCCGGTGCCGGGTGGCGCGCAGCAGCTGGGCGGCCTCGCCCTCGGCCGCGGCGCGGACGGACGGATTCACCTCGCGCTGTCCACTGGGCGAGAGCTCGACCTCTACAGCTTCGGCGACGGTGGATGGACGGGAGAGGACCCGCCGCTGCGCATCGACGGCGGCATCAGCGAGCCGGACCTCGCCTCCGGGGGCGATGGCAGCACGCTGGTCGCATTCTCCGAGGCGCTGGCCCCGGGCAGCTTCGGTGCGCTGCGCGCCTGGCGGCACGCTGACGGCGGGTGGACCGACCTCGGGCTGCCATCCCCGAGCGCTTTCGGGCTCCTGTTTCACACCCCCCGCGTGCAGGGGCGGACCGATGGCGGAGTGCTGGTGGCGGCCTCCGAGTGGCAGTACGACCCGATCGGCAAGACCCAGGTCGGCATCGCCGTGCCGGTGTTCGCCCTCGGCGAGGGCGGCTGGTCGATGGTCGACGACGACGGCGCCCCCGGTGGCTTCGGCCTGAGCGAGCCCATCCCCGGATCACCGGTGGGGCTGCAGCTCGCCGGTGACGGTCCGGTCCTCGTCTCCACCGCCTCGGACGGTGGGGTGGAGCTCCGTGTGTTTCCTCAGGCGGGCGGGGCGCGCCTGGCGCCGGTGCTCGGCGGCTTCGGCGCGGGGACGCTCCTGCTCCTGGGTGATGGCACCCCGCTGGTCGGCGCGGTCATGCCGTTGCAGCACGAGCCCGGTCCGCAGAGGGACGGCGGACAGGTGCAGATCCTCCACTTCACCGGGACACCCGGCAGCGACCTCCCGTCGTCCGGGCGCTGAACCCCGGCGTTCGGCCGGGAACGGTGTGTTGCGCGGCAGAGGCGCCCGGGGATGGATAGGTCCAGGGGCGTCTGGAGGACATGAGATGGACATCGGACTTCTGGTGTTGCGACTGGTGGTGGGATTGACGATGGCCGCGCACGGCGGCCAGAAGCTGTTCGGCTGGTTCGGTGGGTACGGGCTCGCCGGGACGGGTGGCTTCCTCGAGAGCCTCGGGTTCCGGCCGGGCCGCGTGCATGCGGCGCTCGCCGGCGGCGCGGAGCTGGCGGGCGGGCTGCTGCTCGCCCTCGGCCTGCTGACGCCGGTCGGTGCGGCCCTCGTGCTGGCGGTGATGGTGGTGGCGATCGTGAGCGTGCACCTCGCCAAGGGCTTCTTCGTCAGCAACGGCGGCTTCGAGTACAACCTGGTCATCATGGCGGCGTCGGCGGCGCTGGGCTTCACCGGTGCGGGCGCGTACTCGCTCGACGCGGTGGAGGGCCTCGGCGTCTCGGGCTGGCTCCCGGGTCTGCTGGCGGTCCTTGCGGGGCTCGTGCTCGGAGGCGGCGCGCTGGCGGCACGGCGTGTGGCGCCCGTCGCGCGCGGCGTGTGACGTCCCGCGTCGACGGTCGAGTCGTGGGTCCACGGCCCGACCGTCGACGCCAGCTGAGTGGGCCACCTCGGGTGCCGATGTGCGTCCTGGACACCGGGGCGCACGGCGCAACAGTGGCGGGGCCGGGTCGCTCCGGGCGCAACAGCGCGACCCTCAAGAGACGGAATCCCGCGGCTCGGGCC
>JADGQZ010000016.1 GCA_017881345.1 Myxococcaceae bacterium
CCACCTCGTCCCTCACCGAGACCCAGATCGCCCACCTCTTCCGCGTCATCCACGCCCTCCGCGCCGAGGGCGTGGCCATCGTCTACATCTCCCACCGCCTCGACGAGCTCGCCCAGGTGGCCGACCGGGTCTCGGTGTTCCGGGACGGTCGCCACGTGTGGACCCGCGGCTTCTCCGAGGTGAGCGTGGACGAGATCGTCGCGGCCATGGTCGGGCGCGCGCTCACCGACAAGTTCCCACCGCGCACCTCCCGGCCCACGGCCGAGCCGGTCCTGGAGGTTCGTGCGCTCTCGCGGCGCGGCGTCTTCGAGGA
Organism: Myxococcaceae bacterium; assembly: GCA_017881345.1. Lineage (GTDB taxonomy): Bacteria > Myxococcota > Myxococcia > Myxococcales > Myxococcaceae > RPRB01. The sequence continues at coordinate 314 of JADGQZ010000016.1, forward strand.
GGTGAGCTTCCAGCTCCGCCGGGGAGAGATCCTCGGGTTCGCCGGCCTGGTCGGTGCGGGCCGGACCGAGGTGGCCCGCGCCATCTTCGGCGCCGACCCGAAGACGGCCGGCACCATCCTCCTGCACGGCCGGGAGGTGCGGATCAACTCGCCCCTCGACGCCATCCGGCACGGGATCGCCTACCTCTCCGAGGATCGGAAGAGCCACGGGCTGGCCCTGGCCATGTCGCTCGCGGCGAACGTCACCATGGCGAACGTCGAGGCCATCTCGAGCCGGCTCGGCTTCCTGTGGTTCGCCGAGGAGGAGGCGGCGGCGCAGCAGTACATCGCGTCGCTGGAGATCAAGACCCCCTCCGCGCGCCAGCTGGTGAAGAACCTCTCCGGCGGCAACCAGCAGAAGGTGGTCATCAGCAAGTGGCTCTACCGCCAGGCGAAGGTCCTCATCTTCGACGAGCCCACCCGCGGGATCGACGTCGGCGCCAAGTTCGCCATCTACCGCATGCTGGATCGGTTCGCGGCCGAGGGGATCGGGGTGATCGTCATCAGCTCGGAGCTGCCCGAGATCCTCGGGCTCACCGACCGCGTGGTGGTCTTCCACGAGGGGCGGATGACCGGGACGCTCGAGACCCGCCGGACCGACCAGACCGAGATCATGCAGCACGCCTCGGGACGAGGGCAGGGCCCTGCCGAGGCGCCGCACCCGCAGGCACCGTGAGACGCCGATGACCGAGAAGCAGAGAGACCTGATCCAGAAGTTCGCGGCCCTGGGGAGCCTGGTGGTGCTGGCGGCGCTGTTCTCCCTGACCAGCAGCGCCTTCTTCTCGGTGAGCAACGGGTTGACCGTGGCGCTCCAGGTGACCTCCATCGCCTATCTCGGCATCGGGGCCACGGTCGTGATCGTCGCCGGCGCCATCGACCTCTCCGTCGGATCGGTGCTGGCGCTCTCCGGCGTCATCGCCGCCCTGGCCGTCAAGGCGGGCGTGCCGGTGCCCCTCGGCATGCTGGCCGGGATCGCCGTGGGTGGATTCTGCGGGCTGCTCAACGGGCTGTTCGTCACCCGCCTGAAGCTGCCGCCCTTCATCGCCACGCTGGGCATGATGCTGGTCGCGCGCGGCGTCGCGCTCCAGCTCACGGGGGCCGCCGCCGTGTCCGGCCTGGGCGAGAGCTTCGGGACGCTCGGGAACGGCGCGCTGTTCCGGGTGGTCCACGAGACCCCCGACGGCTACCCCGACATCATCTTCCCCGGCATCCCCTATCCCGTCCTGGTCATGGCGGCCGTCGCGGTGGTGGTGGCCGTCATGCTGGCCCGGACGCGCCTCGGCCGGCACATCTACGCCACCGGCTCGAACCACGAGGCGGCGCGCCTCTCCGGCGTGAACGTGTCCCGGATCATGCTCACCTCCTACGTGCTGTCCGGCCTGCTGGCCGGCCTGACCGGCTGCGTCCTCATGTCACGTCTGGTGACGGCCCAGCCCAACGAGGGGATGTCCTACGAGATGGACGCCATCGCCAGCGCGGTGATCGGCGGCGCCTCGCTCACCAGCGGCGGCGTGGGGACCATCTCCGGCACCGTCATCGGCGCCTTCGTGATCGGCATCCTCCGCAACGGGCTGAACATGAACGGCGTCTCCAGCTTCGTGCAGCAGATCATCATCGGCTGCGTCATCCTGCTCACGGTCTGGATCGACCAGCTGCGGAACAAGCCGTCGTCTCGCGTCCGCGTCCTGAAGCAGGCGTCCCCCTCACCCCAGCACAGCCCGCCGTCCACATCTCCGGCTGCGGAGCGCTCCGCAGCCGTGCACGAGTGAAGCACCCCGCCGTCCCGTACCTCACGAAAGGGAAGCCCATGAAGAAGGCACTGATCGGCTGCATCGTCGCACTGCTCGCCCTGTTCGCCACCTCCGCGTCCGCCAAGGGCGGGGAGATCGCGGTCATCGTCAAGACCACGAACTCCAACTTCTGGCAGAACGTGAACAAGGGCGCCACCGACGCCATGAAGGACGTCAAGGGCTACACCATGACGTTCCAGGGCCCGGAGGCCGAGTCGAAGGTGGCGGACGAGGTCAACATGGTCGAGAACGCGATCAACCGGAAGGTCGCCGGGATCGTGCTCGCCCCCTCGGATCCCGAGGCGCTCATCCCCTCGCTGAAGAAGGCGTGGGAGGCGAAGATCCCCGTCGTGCTGCTCGACTCGATGGTCGCCGAGTCCGGCGCCAAGTACTACAAGGCCTTCCTCGCCACCGACAACGAGAAGGCCGGCGAGCTGTGCGCCAAGCAGCTCATCGCCAAGGTTGGGCCGACCGGCAAGATCGCCGTCATGTCCTACGTCGCCGGCGTCGGCTCCGAGATCGGGCGCGTGGGCGGCTTCAAGAAGTACATCGAGAAGAACTCGAGGCTGCAGATCGTCGGGACGTTCTACTCGAACGCCCAGATGGCGACCGCGCTCAACCAGACCACCGACGTCCTCGCCGCCAACCCCGACCTGAAGGGCATCTTCGGTGCGAACGAGCCGACGGCGATCGGCATGGGCCGTGCCCTGGTCCAGTCGGGCAAGGCTGGCAAGGTGGTGGCGGTCGGCTTCGACGGCAACGAGGACCTGCAGAAGTTCGTGAAGGACGGCACCCTCGACTCCATCGCGGTGCAGGGCTCGTACGCCATGGGCAACCTGGGCGTGAAGACGGTGGTCTCGGCGATCGAGGGGAAGACCGTGCCCAAGTTCGTGAACACCGGCGTGGTCATCGTGACCAAGGACAACATCGAGACGTCCGAGGCGAAGAACGTCCTCTACTGATGCGCGGCTCGGCCGGCCACCGGCGGGGGGGCGACTCCTCCCGCACCTCCGCCGGAGGCCGGGTAGTCTGGCTTCACGATCGGTCACGCCAGTCCTACCGGGGCGGCTCCAGCCCCGGCACCACGGCGACCACGAACCGCCGTGTCACGCCCGCGCTGGAGCCTGCCTTCACCCGCCGCACGCCTCCCCGGAGATCCGCCATGGCCGCACTCGCTGAGTTTCTCTCCCTGCTCGAGCAGAATCGCGCCGGGCGCGGCGGCGTCGCGGTCTCGGTCTGCTCCGCGCACCCGTTCGTGCTCCGGGCCGCCTTCCGCGCGGCGCGCCGGCACGACACCTTCGCGCTGGTCGAGGCCACCTCCAACCAGGTGGACCAGTACGGCGGCTACACCGGGATGCGCCCGGAGGACTTCGTGCAGCTCGTGCGCGCGGCTGCCGACGAGGAGGGCTTCGCATGGGAGCGCGTGCTCCTGGGCGGAGACCACCTCGGCCCCAACCGCTGGCGCGACCGCCCGGCCGCCGAGGCCATGGACGAGGCGAAGGCGCTGGTCGCGTGCTACGTCCGGGCCGGCTTTCGCAAGATCCACCTCGACGCGAGCTTCGTCTGCGCAGGCGACCCGACGCCGCTCACCGACGAGATCGTCGCCGCGCGCTGCGCGGACCTGGCCGAGGTGGCCGAGGCCGCGAGCGGCGATGCGTCCCTGGTCTACGTCGTGGGCACCGAGGTCCCCACGCCCGGCGGCGCGGTGGCCGAGACCGGCCTGCACGTGTCCACGCCGGAGGAGGTCGAGCGCACCCTGGCCGTCTTCCGCGAGACCTTCCACCGGCGCGGGCTCGATGCGGCGTGGGGGCGCGTGGTGGGCCTGGTGGTCCAGCCCGGAGTGGAGTTCGGCGACGGGGTGGTCCACGACTTCCAGCCGGTGCCCGCGCTGGGCTCCACCATCCTGCGGCACCCGGGGATCGCCTTCGAGGCGCACTCCACCGACTACCAGTCCGCGCCGAACCTCGCGCGCCTGGTCGCGGATCACTTCTTCATCCTCAAGGTCGGCCCCTGGCTCACCTTCGCGCTCCGGGAGGCGCTCTTCCTCCTCGAGCTGATCGAGCGGGAGCTGCGCCCCTTCCTGCCGTCGCGCTTCCGCGACACCCTCGTTCACGCGATGAAGGCGGACCCGCGGTACTGGGACCGCTACTACACGGGGACGCGCGACGACGTCGACTTCAAGATCGCCTTCAGCTACTCGGATCGGGCTCGCTACTACATGGGCCGGCCCGAGGTGCAGGCCGCCGTGGACCGGCTCCTCGCCAACCTCTCCCCGCGGGTGCCCGACGCGCTCGTCAGCCAGTACCTGCCGGCCGAGTACTTCGCCGTGCGGGCCGGCGCGCTGGACCCGGCGCCGCGGGAGCTGCTGATCGAGCGGGTCTGCGACGTCCTGGAGCGTTACCTGCAAGCGGGTGCGCTCGCGCCGGCCCGGCAGCGGCGAGCGGGCTAGTCACGACCGGCGCCGCGCGGGTCCTGCGACCGCGATGCGCACCGAGACCACCGCAGGCACGAGGACGCACCGACGTGCGTCGACGAGGGCACCCCATGTTGATCGGCATCTCCCCCCTGCTCGGTCCCGAGTTGCTCGCCGTGCTCTGCCGCATGGGCCACGGCGACGAGATCGTCCTCGCCGACGCGCACTTCCCGGCCGAGAGCGTGAACGCGCGCGTCCTCCGCGCCGACGGGCTGCGCATCGCCGAGTTGCTGGACGCCGTCCTGCCCCTCTTCGCCATCGACAGCTACGTCCCCGACCCGGTGGTGATGATGGCGCCCGTCCAGGGCGACGCGCTAGACCCGACCGTCCACCAGCGCTACCGCGAGGTCGTCGATCGGCGCCACCCCGGGACCGCGGCCACCACCTTCGTGCCCCGGTTCGACTTCTACGAGCGCACCCGCAAGGCGTTCGCGGTGGTCGTCACCGGCGAGACCGCCAAGTACGGGAACCTCCTCCTCAAAAAGGGCGTCACGCCGCTCTCCGCGGCCCCTCAGCGCTGACCCACCATCGAGACCAGACCATGCTCCTCCCAACCTTCCAGATCGCACCCGACGGCGTTGACCCCGCTCGCGTCCCCACCCGGAGCCTCCCCACCGGCGCGCGCATCCCCGCCATCGGCCTCGGCACCTTCGGCTCGGATCACGTCAGCGGCGAGGAGGTCGCGGCGGCGGTGGTCGGCGCCGCCTCGGTCGGCTACCGTCACTTCGACTGCGCCGCGGTCTACGGGAACGAGCGGCAGGTCGGCCAGGCCCTGCGCGAGGTCCAGCGCGGCGGCGTCCGGCGCGAGGCGCTCTGGGTGACCTCCAAGCTCTGGAACGACAAGCACGGGGAGGCGGACGTCATCCCCGCGTTCAAGAGGAGCCTGGCCGACCTGCAGCTCGACTACCTCGACCTGTACCTCGTCCACTGGCCCTTCCCGAACTTCCATCCGCCCGGGTGCTCTGGCGACTCCCGCAGCCCGGACGCGAAGCCGTACCTCCACGACGCCTTCATGCGCACCTGGCGTCAGCTGGAGCGGCTGGTGGACCTGGGGCTGGTCCGGCACATCGGCACGTCGAACATGACCGTCCCCAAGCTCGAGCTCCTGCTCCGGGACGCCCGCATCGGGCCCGCCTGCAACGAGATGGAGCTCCACCCCCACTTCCAGCAGCCGGAGCTGTTCCGCTGGGTGAACGAGCACGGCATCGTCCCCATCGGCTACTGCCCCATCGGCTCCCCCGGACGCCCGGAGCGCGATCGCACGCCGGAGGACTCCGTGGACGTGGAGGATCCGGTCGTCGTGGCGCTGTCGCGGCGGCTGGAACTCCACCCCGCGTCGCTGTGCGTGAAGTGGGGGGCGCAGCACGGCCAGGTCCCCATCCCCTTCTCCGTGAAGCGCGCCAACTACCTGGCGAACCTCAGGGCGGTCGCCTCCGCGCCCCTCGCCGAGGCGGACATGGCCGCCATCGCCGGCGTCGACCGGGGCTGCCGGCTCATCAAGGGCCAGGTCTTCCTCTGGAAGGAGGGGCAGTCGTGGCATGATCTCTGGGACGAGGACGGCCGCGTCACTCCGGCCTGAGGGGCGGCGCGAGACGCCCCCGCGCTCGGGAGGTGGACCACCGGAACCCTGGGCGTCGCCGCGCAACCGCTCTTCCGCGATCCCGTGCACGACGGCGCGGCCGATCCGGTGGTGGTCTGGAACCGTGCCGAGCGGCGGTGGCTCACGTTCTACACCGCGCGCCGGGCAGGCAGCCGAAGCTCGGGGAACCGGGCGAGCTCCGTCAGCAGGTGGATCGCCTCCTGGGTCCGTCACCCGTCCAGCTGCCGCGCTCATCCCCCGAGGCTTCTTCCCAGGGCGGGAGCCCCAGCTGCGCGTCGAGCGCGTCGAGCACCGCGTGGTCGTCCGGATCGAACTTGCGAAGAACCGTCAAGGGGTGGATCCTCGACCACAGCTTCACGTGGCTTCGGGCGCCGTCGTCCTTCGCGAAGTCGGGATACCCGGTCGCCAGGCAAGGTGGTGCCTGCGGTCACCGTCAGTGGCGGCGACCGTCGCGGCAGAAGCGCCGCGCCTGATGGTCGTCCGTGAGCGCCTCGACCAACCTTCGCAGCTCGGGGCGCCACACGAAGAAGCTGTGGTCGCCGCCGGGGACGAGCGTGAGGGAGTGGGAGATGCCGGCCGCGGTCAGCTTTGCGAAGAGCGGCTCCTGGAGGGCATGGAGGATGAAGTCGTTCGAGCCGGTCACGATGTCGAGACGCTCGAGGGACTTGTTGATGAGTTGCGGGTCGGTCCCGGTGGGGAGGTCTCCGAGGTAGGCCGGGCTCATCACATCGACGGCGGCGAAGGCGGTGGGGTGGGTGAACGCGCTGTAGATCGTCTGGCCCCCGCCCATGGACAGGCCCGCGATGGCACGACACCTGGCTTCGCGGGCGACGTTGAAGTGCCGCTCCACGTAAGGGATCACGTCGGTGAAGAGCTCCTGGTCGACGATGGCCTCCACGCTGCGATCGAGGATGCCGGTGGGACTGTAGGCCGGATAGGTCTCCGGGATCACCACCACCATCGGCATGGTGGTGCCTGCGTCCAGGGCGTTGTCGAGGATCTGCGCAGCCCGCCCCTCGGTCACCCACGACCAGGTGGTGTCGCCGGCACCATGGTAGAGGAAGAGCACGGGCAGATCGGACATCCGCTCGTACCTGGGGGGCGTGTAGACGAGCAGCGGCCGCGGCGTTCCGGTCACCTTCGAGTTGTAGGTCACCGAGTGGACGATGCCGTGTGCCACGTTCTGATCGTCGAGGAGGGGGTTGCCGGGGACGAGGAGGAGGCTCGTGCTCACTGCACGCTGGGGCTTGGGCGTGGCGCTGCCCGGGTCATGGATCGTGACGCCGTCCACGGTGAGGTTGTAGTCGTACAGGTCGGGC
>JADGQZ010000147.1 GCA_017881345.1 Myxococcaceae bacterium
AGTACGAGGACAGGGGCAACGTCGTCACCAGCGGGCCGAGAACCAGTGCCGAGAGCGCCACCACCACCGCCAGCGCGGGAAAGATCCGCAGCGCTCGCTTGGCGAAGTAGCGAAACGGACTGGGATCGGACAGCCAGCTCGCGGTGATCAGGAAGCCACTGATCACGAAGAAGACCTTCACCGCGAAGGACTCGACCGAGTTACCCCAGAAGACCCGATCGGGAGTCTGGGTGAGCGGATGAGCGTGGCCGTAGATCACGGCCGCGGCGGCGATCAACCTCACCGAATCGAAGTTGTTCTCCCGATGGGTCAGCGGTGCCTGGCTCATCGGCGGCGGATCCAGATGCTCCCGCCTGGATTCTCCAGGCAGAGCGGGAAGTGACGCTCGAACAGCGGTCGGTGGTGTTCTTCCAGGAAGGTGTTGAACAGGACGATCTCGAACGCCGAGTTGTACTGGAGGAAGGCTCGCAGGAGATACGCCTCTCCCCAGACCCGACCCTCCTCGATCCAGGCCTGCAAGTACTCGAAGGGGTAGAAGATGTCGTGAAAATGGACGTGCACCCCCGGAGCGAGCACCGGGAGCACCTCGAAGAGCAGCCGGTTGACGTCGCTGCCCACCTTGACCACGTGGGTCGAGTCGATGAACAGGACGTCGTTTCGCTCGAGCTTCCGGAACACGTCCAGCGAGACCTCCTGAGCGGCCACCGGGAGCAGCTCGATCCGGGATTCGTCGCCAGGATGCATCAGTGATCGCAGCGAATCGGGATAGGGCTCGATGCAGGTCATCTGCACCGAACGATCGAGAAAGCGATCGATCGTATCGAGGGCCACGCAGGACGAGTACCCGGACCCGACCTCCACGATGCGTCGTGGCGCGAGGTGCCGGAGCATGAAATGGAAGAAGAGGGCATCGGAGTACGAGTACTGGGGGTTCTCGAAGAAGTAGCGGAGCCCTCCCGTCTTCCCGGGCTTGAACGGATGCTCGGCGTAGTAGGGCTTGAAGCGTTCCAGGAGCTCCAGCTGGGCAGCCTCCCGGAGGTCGATCCCCGGGAGCTCCTTCACGCTTCTATCGAAGAGGGTTCCAGCGCGGCGGCCGACGTCCGCGAGGTCCGGGATGGGGCTGTAGAAGTGCCCGGGGGGCGAGAAGCGAAGAGACGGGTGAAGGCTTGGTGCCTCCACCACCGCCGCCGGGGCCTCGGCCGACGGTTGCCCGCGAAGGCGTCGCGCCACCGCCTCGAGCTGGCGGAACACCCCGCGGCCGCGACCTCGCGAAATTGATGCCATGGTAGGCGCGGTGTATACCGCCCCGCGACCGGCAACGGTCAGACCATCTGCTTCGCCAGCAGGCTGGTCCAGGTCGGGGCAGGCATCCCCCGCTGCGGCTTCTCGCAACCGTGGGAGTGACGTGCTCATGGACGCCCCGCGCGACCCTCGCTACGACATCGGCCCGGTGCGATGAGCACAGAGGACCACGCCACTTCCGCGCCCGCCGGTGCCGCGGTGACGAGGCGCCTGCCACCCGGTGGTGCCGCACTGCTGGCCACTCTCATCGTCGCCCCCCTGCTCCTCTGGAACCTCGGCGCCTACGCCCTCTGGGACGATGAGGCCAACACCGGCATCTTCGCCGCCAACGTCTGGAAGACCGGCGACACCAACGCCTTCGACGGCACCAACATCATCGCCTTCCGCGGCGGCCTCGAGCTCGCCGGCATCAAGAACCGCGCCTACCCTCCCCTCCAGTACTTCTACGCCGCGCCGTTCCTCGGGCTCCTCGGTCGCAACGCCCTCGCCGCCCGGCTCCCGTTCGCGCTCGCGGGCCTCGCCGGGTTCTTCCTCTGGGGATGGTGGTTGCTCCGCGACACGCCGAACTGGTTCTTCACCGCGCTCATGGCCGGCTTCACCCTGGGGAACGTGTCGCTGTTCCTGTACCTGCGGCAGAGCCGGTACTACGCGCTGGCCTTCGCCCTGGCGCTGGCCTTCGTCTACCTCTACCTGCACCGCGCGCGCTCCCGGCGACACCGGATCCTGCTCGCCGCCAGCGGGGTCGCGCTCCTCGCCTGCCATTACCTCACCTGGGGCGCGACCATGGTGTGCCTCGCGGTCGACTACCTGCTCTTCGAGCGCCGGCGGCAGCGAGACTCCTGGCGCCAGATCGCGTTCTTCCTCGCGAGTCAGGCGGTCGGCCTCTGCGCCGTGGTGGGCGTCTTCTTCCCCTTCGGCCGGAAGGTGACGCCCTACGTCCCGGCGAGCTGGTGGCACGACAAGCTGGTGCTGTTCTGGTGGAATCTCCGGGACCTGAACGCCACCGAGTGCTTCTGGCTCCCGCTGCTCGCGCTCGCCGCGGTGGTCGCTCTCGTTCGCCGGGACGTGTGGCTCGGACGCGCCGTGGTGGCCCTCGTCGTCTTCGCCTTCGTCGCCTCGGTGCTCTCGCCGCAGCCGGTGGGATGGGCCGCGTTCTCGGACATCCGCTACATGTCCACCACCCTCCCCCTGACCATCTTCCTCTCGGCGCGGACCCTGTGGCTCGGAGCCCGGCTCGACCGGCCGTCCCCGATTCGCGGCGCCGCGGCACTCGCTGTCGCCGCGTTTCTGGCCTTCACCAACGCCGCCAACGTCCAGACCCGTCGCCTCATCGGTGGCCCTGGATCCGACGACCCGGTGCGCTCCACGATCCTCACCTGGCTGGGAGAGCTCGTCTCCCCCCAGCGCTCCTCCTACGTCGAGGCCTCGGCCTGGCTGACGAGAAACCTGCGGCCCGGGAGCAACGTCTTCTCGCTCCCGGAGTTCTCGCTCTATCCGCTGATGTTCCACGCCCCGCAGCACCACTACATGTGGCAGTTCTGGCAGTACCAGCGGGCCGATTACCCGATGCTGCAGCCCTTCAACTTCCGCTTCCTGGAGACCCCCGACGCCATCGTGGCCTTCGGCAGCGAGGTCGGGCCCGCCCGGGGGCTGGTGCAGCAGCTCGAGCGCCTCGGAGTACGCTACGAGGCCGTGGACCTCGGGGTCGCAGGACCGGACGCCACCCGCCCGGAGCTCTTCTGGCACCGTTTCCGGACGGTCCCTCCGAGCCCCGGGGACGACACCTGGATCTTCCGGCGGGTGATGCGTTGAGCGAGTCGACCAAGGAGCTCGCGGCGATCCCCGTCGGGCACTACCACCAGGTGATGGAGCGCGGGAACCCGATCCGGCGGGCCTGGCACCTGCTCAAGTTCCAGCGCGTGCTGGACGCGTTTCCTCCAGGGCCCGGGCTGTCGCTGCTCGACGTGGGGTGCTTCGCCGGGAGCCTGCTGTCGCTCGCCGACCAGACCCGCTTCAGCCGGCAGCTCGGGGTGGACATCCTCCCCGAGCAGATCCAGTTCGCGAACGCGCACTTCGGAACTGCGCAGCGACACTTCCAGACCATCCACACCCTCGAGGACCTCTCCGCGCTGCCGGGAACGTTCGACTGCGTGAGCACGATCGAGCTCATCGAGCATGTCACTCCCAGCGAGATCGCCGTCCTCTTCCGGGGCGCGGCCAGGCTCCTCGTGCCCGGGCGGGGCGTCTTCGTCCTCTCCACGCCCAACTACCTCAGTGCCTGGCCCCTGCTGGAGTTTGGCCTGAACCACTTCTCCGACGTGGACTACTCCGAGCAGCACATCACGCGGTTCAATCGGCTCAGCGTCAAGTCGAAGCTGGAGCGGATGGTGCCCGAGCTCGGGCGATGGTTCCGCTGGGATCTGGTCACCACGACGCATCTCCTCACGCCCTTCGCCGCCCCCTTCCTCGGCGTCGAGCGTGCATGTCAGCTCGGCGAGGCGGTTCCCCACTCTCGCTGGTTCATGCCCTTCGGCAGTCTCATCCTGATGCGGCTCACCCGGACGGCCGAGCCGGCCTGAGGACCTGGCCATCGACCTCGCCCCGTCCACCTCCGCTCGCGCCTGGCTCCGAAGGCACCGCGCTTTGCTGACCTCCATCGCGGTGCTCTGCCTCCTGCCGGCGCTGCATCCGGGGGACATCCAGTGGGTCGGCGACGAGCCGATGCTGATCGCCGGAGCGCTCCGGGCCGACCGAGGCCACGTCCTGGCGATCCACGGGCTGACCGGAACCGCAGGCGCCGTCTACGGCCCGTTGCCGACCTGGCTCTACCAGCTGTACCTCGCCTTCTCCTCCGACCTGGTGACCCTGGTGGCGCTCCGGGCGGTGCTGACGACACTGGTCGTCGCCCTCTCCCTGCTCTGGCTGGCCCGGACGCTCGGGCTCTGGCCGTGGTTCATCCCCGCCCTGCTTTGCTCGCCGTACCTGTGGTTCTACGGGCGGGCGATCTGGGACAACACCTTCAACATCCCTCTCTGCGCCCTGGCGTTCGCCTCGGCCGTCAGCTTCCTCGGGCGCGGGCGACCGTGGACGCTCGTCCTCTCGCTGGCCTGCTGCGTGGGCATGGCCCTGACTCACCTCATGTCGCTCGCCTTCGTCGTTCCCGTGGCGGGGTTCCTCTTGCTCACCGCGATTCCACGCCTGCGGTCCTGCTGGTGGCAGCTGCTCCTCTTCGCAGCCGGGGCGGCGGCTGTCAGTTTCCCGTACCTGTCGTTCCTGCAACGGTCCTTCGCGAGCCAACCCCCGGTCGATCAGTCGCTCCACGACTGGCTCTTCCCGCTCCTCGGGGCCCGGATCCTCACCGCGCAGCGCATCGGCGACATCTTCGGGGCGGCGTGGCTGGCAAGCGACGCGAGCGGGTGGGGACGGCTGGTGACCCTCGCCACCATCGTCTCGCTCCTCGCCTTCCCCCTCGTCTGGCTCGGCATGGGCCTGGCGCTCATCCGGGCCTGGCGGGGCCTCCGCGCGACCGCCGGGGACGGCGAGCGGCTGCAGGGAAAGACGGCGCTGCTGCTCCTCCTGCTCGTCCTCGGGCAGGCCGTGGTGGACGGGGTCACGGCGAAATCGGGGTACACCCACTACTTCAACGCCACGTGGATCGCGTTCGCGCTCCTGGCGTGGCTCACCGTGAATGCGTTGCGTGTCCCCGTGCTCCGGGGAGCGGCGACGGGCGTCCTCGCCGCCTCGACGCTCGCGGTGGTGCTCTACCTGCTCGTGCGCATCCACCACCTGGGGCCGGCGCGCGAGCCCTACGGGGCGACGCTGGCCAACCAGATCGACGTTGCCCGTGCGCTGAACCGCTTACCGCCGGGCAGCAGCCTCCGGGTGGAGGTCATCAACGTCGCCAGCTTCCCCATCGCGCTCCGGCTCCTGCGGACGCTCTACCCGGCACGCGAGCCTCCCCTCCCACCGGCGGCGCTCCGGCTCACCTATCAGACCGACGATCCACTCGACGGGCGCATCCGGCTCGTCGGCCCCTGACGGACCGGCAGCAGCATCACCGTCCCTGCGTGCCCCACAGCTCGAGCACGGCCTTCTCCCGGACGAGCACCAGGTCCACTGCGGCGTTCCCCCACTTGGCCCGCACGTCGGAGAGGCTCCGGGCGCGCTCCTGCTGTGCTCGCAGGCGCGCCACCGTCCGCTCCACCCCGGCGCGCTGCTCCGCCGGCAGCCTGTCCTTGGACTCCTCCAGCGAACGGACCGCCTCGTCGAGCTCCGGGCCACCCGAGCCCGCCCGCGCCAGCGCGAGCTCGGCCGTGAGCGCCTCGAGCGCCTGAACCTCGGCGTCGGTCAGTCCCGCGTCCGCCCGTACCGCCTGCGCCTGCTCGGTGCGGCGCCGCAGCCCGGCGTAGGCCTCCTCGAGCGCCCGCGCGCCGCCGTCGACGCCCTGGGACAGCCGACGCACCTCCCGGGCGGACGGCGCCCCGTCGCCACGCAGGAGCCGCTCGTAGGCGAGAAAGCCGTCCACCTTGGAGAGCGTCAGCTGGAGCCCGGCGTCCGGTCCAGCGGTGACCGAGGCGGCCGGTCCAGCGTCGGCCTGGGTGACGGCGCCACCCGGCTTCCGGCACGAGGCCGCGAGCACGAGCATGAGCACGAGCGCTGCCAGTCCCCAGGGTCCACGCATGTACCCCGTTCTGCCATACCCTTTGACTGGGAAGCCGCTCCCGGGAGAGGGTGTCGACGTGAAGGTGTACTTGGTGCGCCACGCCCAGGCTGATTCCGACGTCCCCGAGGGCCTGGACGACGGCGCCCGACCCCTCACCGGCAAGGGCCGGCACGCGGCCGAGAAGCACTTCAAGAGCCTGCACCGGCGGATGCACGGGGCGGGGCTGATCCTGATGAGCCCGCTCGTCCGGGCGGTCCAGACCGCGCAGATCCTCTCCGTGGTCCAGGACCTGGACGTGCCGGTCCGGGTGCACCGGAGCCTCCTGCCGGACATGCCGGTCGGCAGCCACGAGCGCCTCCTCGAGGAGCACCGCGACGAGGACCCGATCCTGGTGGGACACAACCCGTCGATCCCCGCCATGGCTGCGCATCTGATGAAGCTCGCCCAGTTCCCTCGCTCGGTCCCCACCGGGACGGTCATCGCCCTCGAGCTCGAGAAGCACGGCGAGCCGGCCCGCCTGGTCTTCTTCGCCGCCCCTGGCGAGGACGTGCTCGAGGAGCTGAAGCCATGATGGACGAGGCCCGATTCAACGGCCTCGTCGCCGGGCTGTGGAAGCGGATCCTCGCCGCGGTGGACCAGGTGGATCCGGACGTCCTCGACTCGGTCGCCACCGGGGACATGGTGACGCTCACCTCCGCCAAGGGCGAGAAGGTGGTCATCAACACCCAGCGCGCCGTCCGGCAGATCTGGGTGGCAGGCAAGGGCATGGGCATCCACTTCACGCTCGGCGACGATGGCCGGTGGATGGACGACAAGGGCAAGGGCCTCGAGCTCCTCGCCTGGATCTCCGAGTGCGTCGCTGCGCTCACCGGAGAGCCCCTCCGTTACTAGGCGATGAAGAGGCGGCTCTTGCGCCGCCGACCCCCGGGCTCCGGGCCACCGGCGGCCATCAGTGTCCGTCCGCCGCCCTCGCCGCGGGCCTGGGCGAGCGCGTCGGTCGCATCCCGGAACAGCTTCCCGAAGCTCAGATCTCCCGTGGCCTCGGTGGGCACGTGGGCCGAGACTCCCGCCGACGCCGTGAGGTACGTCCGGTGGAGCCCGCCCAGCTTGTCGCGCAGCCGCTCGGCGACCACCAGGGCACCTTCGGCCGGGGTGTGCGGGAGGAAGACCACCCAGCTGCCAGGATGGAAGGCCGAGACCAGGTCGGTGTCGCGCAGGTGCTTGGCCACCACTTCCTTGGCCGCCGCCAGGAGCGCCTGGACGTCAGTCGTCTCCAGCTCGGGCATCCCGTTGGCGAACGCGTCGTAGGCCAGGACGATGAAGGCCACCGGGTACCGGTAACGGCGCGAGCGCTTCACCTCCCGCGCGAGGAGGGACCGGAAGGCGCCGAAGTCCGCCGCCTGGGTGGGCCCCGCGGTCGGCACCGTCACCGGCTCGTCGTCGGCGAGCGGGTCGAGCCCCTCGTCGCCCTCGGGCATCTCCGAGGCTCGGCGGACCATCCGCGCCTTCCCGCGCAGCTCGGTGAGCGCGAGCACGTTCCGGACGCAGGAGAGCACCGTGCCCTGCTTCAGCGGGCCCTGGAGACAGGCCTCGGCGCCGGCACGGAGCGCCCGGCCATCGGGGTCCCCCTCCTCGGGCGCGTACACCAGGATGACCGGGAACTCGGGGTCGCGGGCCTTCAGCGCCGCGCAGAGCCCCTCGGCGTCGAAGCGCTCGGACTCCGAGGCGATGAGGAGGTCCGCCCCGAAGGTGGTCACCGCCTCCAGCGTCTCGTCCTCGTCGCGCGCAGCGCGCACCTCGTACTTGCCCTCCAGGAATCCCCGGAGAGCCGCGGCCACGGCCGGACTGGCATCGGCGACGACGATCCGGCTCAGACCTCCATCACCTCTTTCTCTTTCTTCGCGATGATCTGGTCCACCTGCGTGACCCCCCCGTCGGTCTCCTTCTGCACCCGGTCGGTGGCGCGCTTGTTCTCGTCCTCGGTGATCTTCTTGTCCTTGAGCAGCGCCTTGAGCCGCTCGTTGGCGTCCCGGCGCTCGTTGCGGATGGCGACCTTGTGCTCCTCGCCCTTGGTCTTCACCTGCTTGGCGATGTCCTTGCGCCGCTCCTCGGTGAGCGCCGGGATGGGCAGCCGGATGAGCTCGCCGTCGTTCATCGGGGTGAGGCCGAGGTTGGCCTCCCGGAGCGCCTTCTCCACGTCCTTGAGCAGGCCCTTCTCCCACGGCTTCACGGTGATGAGCCGGGGCTCGGGGACCGCGAGGCTCGCCACGCCGGTCAGCGGGGTGAGCGTCCCGTAGTAGTTGACCCGCACGCCGTCGAGCAGGCTGAGCGAGGCCCGGCCGGTGCGGATCTTCGACAGCTCGCGCTTGAGGTCCTCCAGCGCCTTGTCGATCCGCCCCTTCAGGTCCTTCACCACGTCGTCCGTCACCGCCATGTGCTGACCTCCTCCTAGGCCCAGCTCGTCTCCGACGCTCCCACCAGCGTTCCCAGATCACCGGAACCGGTGACCGCCCGCCAGATGTTCCCGTGCGCGGTGAGGTCGAAGACGACGATGGGGAGCTTGTTGTCCATGCAGAGCGAGATTGCCGTGGAGTCCATCACGTGCAGGTTCTGCCGGAGCACGTCCATGTAGGTGAGCGTCCGGTAGCGGCGGGCCGTCTTGTTCGTCTTCGGGTCCGCATCGTAGACGCCGTCCACCTTGGTCGCCTTGAAGATGACCTCGGCGCCGATCTCCATCGCCCGGAGCGAGGCGGCGGTGTCGGTGGTGAAGAACGGATTTCCGGTCCCGGCGGCGAAGATGACCACCCGCCCCTTCTCGAGGTGCCGGACCGCGCGCCGGCGGATGTAGGGCTCGGCGATCTGCTCCATCTTGATGGCCGACTGCACCCGGGTGAAGACCGAGTGCTTCTCCAGCGCATCCTGGAGCGCCATGGCGTTGATCACCGTGGCGAGCATCCCCATGTAGTCGGCGTTCGCGCGGTCCATGCCGGCGAGCGAGGCGGAGACGCCGCGGAAGATGTTCCCGCCGCCGATCACCACCGCGATCTGGACCCCGGCCTTCACCACCTCGCCGATCTCCACGGCGATGCGCTCCAGGGTGGGCGGGTGGATGCCGTACCTTCCGTCCGCCATCAGGGCCTCGCCCGACAGCTTGAGGAGGATGCGGCGGTACCGGAGCGGAGGGGGCGCGGTCACGTCTCTCGCTTCTACCCTGCGCCCGGCGGGGGCAGCAATGAAGGGTTGCCGACCCCCTCGAGGGGACGTCTCAGCCTTGACCGAGCGTCTTGGCGACCTCGGCGGCGAGGTCTTCCTTCTTCTTCTCGATGCCTTCCCCCACCTGGTAGCGGGTGAAGCGGCGGACGACGATGTTCTCGTGGATCTTGGCAGCCGCCTCGGTCACCACCTCGTGGACCTTCTTCTTGTCGTCCTTCACGAAGGGCTGGTCCAGCAGGCACACCGTCTCGAAGTACTTCTCGATCTTGCCGGTGAGGATCTTCTCGATCATCGCCTCGGGCTTCTTCTGCTCCCGGAGCTTCACCCGCTCGATGTCCTTCTCCTTCTCGAGCACCTCGGGGGGAACCTCCTCGCGCCGGACGTACCGGGGGTTGAGCGCAGCGATGTGGAGGGCGATGTCACGGACCAATGCCTGGAAGTCCTCGTTCCGCGCCACGAAGTCGGTCTGGCAGTTCACCTCGACCAGCACCCCCACCTTGCCGTTGTGGACATAGGCGCCCACCAGGCCTTCAGCCGCGGTCTTTCCGGCGAGCTTGGCAGCGCCGGTGATGCCCTTCTTCCGGAGCCACTCCTCGGCCTTGGCGAAGTCCCCCGCGTTCTCCGCCAGAGCCTTCTTGCAGTCCATCATCCCCGCCCCGGTCTTCTCCCGGAGCTCCTTCACCATCGCGGCAGACACCTCGGCCATTGCTCGTTCTCCAGCTGTGGGCCGGCCGGCCGTGGGCCAGCGGGAACGCTCCCCCGGGCCCCGGCGTCAGCTCGGCCGGATTTGCAAACTTCGAGGGTCGGGCTACTCGGCGGCAGGGGGCGGCGTCTGGCCCTCGGCGGCCGGCGCCTCGCCCTCGGCCGGAGCGGCCTCGGGAACGGCCGGCTCGATGGGCGCGACGGCCTGGCCCTTGATCTCGACGGTGGGGCCCCGGCGCTCGCCGCCCATCGGCATGCCCCGCGGGCCGCGATCACGGTCCGGACGCCGGCCGAAGCGGCGCTCCTCGCGGCCGGACGGACGGTCCTGCTGCCCCGCGTCCTGCTCGTCACGGTCGCTGGCGCCCGAGGCGCGGTAGCGGGCCGAGCCCTCGATGCAGGCGTCGGCGATCTTCGAGGTGAAGAGCTTGATGGAGCGGATGGCGTCGTCGTTGCCAGGGATGACGAAGTCGATCCCGTCCGGGTCGCAGTTGGTGTCGACCACCCCGATGACCGGGATGCCGAGGCGGCTCGCCTCGTGGACCGCGATGTGCTCCTTCTTCGGGTCGATGACGAACACGCAGCCGGGGAGCCGGCTCATGTCCTTCACCCCACCCAGGTTCCGCTCGAGCTTCTCGCGCTCGCGGTCCAGGGAGGCGACCTCCTTCTTCGGAAGCCGGTCGTAGGTGCCGTCCTCGGCCATCTTCTCCAGGGTCTTCAGCCGGTCGATGCCCTGCTTGATGGTCCGGAAGTTGGTGAGCGTGCCGCCGAGCCAGCGGCTGGTGACGAAGAACTGCGTGGCGCGCGAGGCCTCCTCGCGAATGACGTCCTGGGCCTGCTTCTTGGTGCCCACGAAGAGCACGCTCGAGCCGCGGGCGGTGACGTCGGCCACGAAGCGGAACGCGGCGCGGGCCAGCGCCACCGTCTTCTGGAGATCGATGATGTAGATGCCGTTGCGGGCGCCGAAGATGTACGGCTTCATCTTCGGGTTCCAGCGCTTGGTCTGGTGGCCGAAGTGAACGCCGGCCTCCAGGAGCTGCTTCATGGTGATGCCGCCCGGGGCCGCGATGGCCTGGGCCTGTGTCTCGACGTTTTCCTGGGTGTCCAAATCAGTTTCCTTCGGTTGGTTGTGACCACCACGCGCCGTCAACGGGAGGCCCCACCCCGGAAGCGAAACCTCGCCCCGGAGCACCTGGGACCGACCTCGAGCACGTGTGAGAGGTGGGTACGACGTTCTGCTCACATCCCCGGGACTCGCTCACGCGGCCCGAGTACGGCGGGACAGGTAGCACCGGCCACGAGGGGCGGCAAGGCCGGCCCCGGTCGGGATGGAAGTCGAAAAAAGACCTGCGCTCTCAGGCTCTAGCAGCCGGTTTCGTTCTTCCGCTCGGTGACGGCGATCAGCAGGGCGTCGCCGGCGGCGTGAC
>JADGQZ010000148.1 GCA_017881345.1 Myxococcaceae bacterium
GAGGTTGGCGACGAACCGGGCGTTGCCTTCCTGGAGCCGGCGGAGGGCCGCCACTGGTTTCACCATGGCACGGACCCTGGGGCCGACCGGCGCTCGAGGTCAATCTGTTCCTGGCAAGCCGTTCACTGGGCTGCACGGTCGCGCGACGTCGAGGCGAAGACAGCTGTTGTCTCGCCGGCCCACCCGGCGGACAATCGCCGCACAGGAGGGAACATGCATCGGTTGACGCCGGGCCTGCTCGCCCTCGGCATCCTGGGCGTCCCGGTCGCTGCGTGGAGCGAGGAGCCGGTCACCGCGCCCACGCGGCAGCAGCTCGGTGAGCACCTCTTCATCGCCCGCCAGCTGGTGGCGAACCCGTTCACCGCGAGCTTCCTCTCCAGTAGCACGGCGCTCGAGTACGGCACCGCCAACGGCCCGACCTTCAACCTCGACGGGAACCCGGTGAGCGCCCAGGACTACAGCATCGGCTTCTTCTCGCAGGCCCTGGGCGCCCAGTGGGGCCTGGCCGAGTGGTGGGCGCTCCGCTTCGAGCTGGAGGGGACCATCTTTGGTGGGCTCAACGCCGCGGGCCTCGCAGGAGTGGGGGTGAGCGGAGTCGTACGCGCCGGGCTCGGGACCACCTTCGGCTTCCGGGTTGCCGAGAACCTCCAGGTCGGGCTGCTGGTCGACGTGACCTTCGGTCCGTCCCTCGCGGTCAGCGTCCTCGAGAGCATCCAAAGGAGCTTGAGCTCCGGAAGCGTCCAGACCCCCGTCGTCAGCAGTTACACGACGGCGGTCACCCCCACCGCCTCGCTGGCCTGGACGATCGCCCGCGGTTTCGGGGCCGTCGTCGACCTCTCGTACATCAATGGCGTCCTCTCGGCGAACAACACCAGCACCGTCGATGCCGACGTGGTCGCCTTCCAGGGCGCGCTGGAGACGGATCTGCGGGAGCTGGGATCCATCCCGCTCGGGATCGCCGCCAGCTACAGCGCGGGCTACAGCACCGGCGTCCGGAGGTTCCGCCGCTACCTCTTCGACCTCGGGTTCTACTACACCGGCAGGCCCGGACTGACGGCCGGCGTGGACCTCGCGTATCGGCGCGCGCCGGTCGAGCAGGTCTTCGTCAAGTCGATTTCGGTCATCTTCACCCTCGCGTACACCTTCAACTGACGGTAGGACCAAGGTCTCACTTGGTGAAGCCCGGCCAGCCGGGCACAGGAGAGGGATGACATTCCGGACTGCTGCGGTGTCGATGACGTTCTGGGTCCTCGGGTGTGCCAGTACCAACGTCCAGGCAACGTGGAAGGCGGACCAGCCCCCGCCGCAGCAGATCCGCAAGTTCGTCGTGTTCGGCGTCACCGGCTCTCCCTCCGGCCGCATCTCCTTCGAGGAGACGCTCACCAAGAGCCTTCAGCAGGCCGGGCTTCCCGCGATTCCCGGCTACGATTTCGTCGCGTACGACGAGTATCCCGACCGATCCGAGGTCACGCGCCGCCTTCAGGAAAAGGGCGTGGACGGGGTGTTGGTCACCCGGATCGAGAGCCAGACCGACGACATCCAGTCCACGCCGGTGATCGTGGCCACCGGAGTGCCCGCGTACGGGTACTACGACTACTGGATGGCGCCGGCGGTTGCCTACGGGACCTACACCACCGAGACGACCACCTCCATCGTCTCGACCGTGCTGTTCGACCTCACCAACGCGAAGGCGTACTGGATGGCGCGGGCCAGCACCACCCGGACGAACCCCGTGAAGTTCGCCACCGACCTCGAGCCCACGGTTGCCCAGGGACTGAAGAGCTCGGGCTTCATCGCCGTGCCCTGACCCGCTCCTCCGGTCTGGAGGAACCATGCCGACCCCCAGTCGACGCCTCGGATCCGGAGCCGCGCTCCTCGCGGCCTCCATCGCGCTCGGCTGCACCCACGCGCCGCCCCCGCAGCCTCCCGGGCAGTCCGAGGAGCGCCGGCTGGCGGTTCCCGAGGGCTGGCTTCAGGGCAGTTCCCTCGGGATCGGCCCCGGGGTTCCGGTGGTCTTCATGCACGGCGTCGGGGGGGACCACCACCTCTTCGCCCCGCAGATCCGCGAGTTCCGCGCCGCCCGCCGGGTGCTCGCCTACGACCAGCGGGGCTGTGGCGAGAGCTCCGACGCCCCGCGCGGCAACTACGACCTCGCGACCCGCGTCTCGGATCTCGGGGCCGTGCTCGATGCCATCCGGCTGGACGCGGTCGTCCTGGTGGGGCACGGCGAGGGCGGCCAGGTCGTGGCCCGCTACGCCCGGCAGCAGCCGTCCCGGGTGGTGGGCCTGGTCCTCCTCGCTCCGCTGAGCACGGACGCCGAGGCGGCGAGGATCGCCTCGACGCCGGAGAGCGAGTTCCGACCCGCCCTCGAGCGGTGGCAGCTGGGCCTGCTCCGAGGCGCCCTCGAAGAGACCCGCACGGCAGTGCTCGAGGCGACCCGGATGGCGCGCGATCCGGCCACCCGGGAGATGTTGAGGGACGTCGCCGGCGCCGAGCTGGCCACGGACGTCAACGCCTATCCCGGGCCAGTGCTGGTCCTCCTGGCACCGGGCCAGACCGCTCCGAAGGGGCTGCGTCCCGACGTGGAGACAGGCACGATGTCGGCTGGCAGCCACTGGTTCCAGCTCGACACGCCGGATCCGCTGAACGCACGTCTGCGCGAGTTCTTCAAGCCGCTGGATGCAGCCGCGGCCGCAAAACGACGCCACCCCGGGTAGATCCGGGCGAGCGAGAAGGGAGGGGACTCGAGATGAACGTGATGAGCGGCGGGCCCGCACTGCTCCTGACGCTGTTGCTTGCCCTGGCCGGTGAGTCGCCTTCACCGACCGCGCCGAGCACCCTCACCTTCGCCAACCGGACCATCTTCACCTTCCGTGGCACCTCCGGGGGCATCACGCCCCAAGAGCGAATGACGATGGCCCACGCGCGCCTGGAAGAGACGCCCGTCCGGGGTCCCATGCCCACGGTGGAGGTCCGCCCCTTGCGCTTCGGTGACGAGCGGGCGACCGCGGTGCTCGTGAGCTCTCGGTACGCCTTCCATGTCTCCGAGCGTGACCTCGTGCCCGGGTCGGGCGAAACCACCGACGAGCAAGCAGCAAAGGCCGCAGAGGCGCTCCGGGAGGCGCTCACCGCGGACCGGGACCAGCGCTCGCTGAGGGTGCTGTTCCGCTCGCTCATCTTCGCCGGCATCGGAACCGTGGTCGCAGCCGGCCTGCTCTGGCTCCTCACGCGTGGCCGGCGGATGGCAGTGGCCGGCGCTGCCGGCCTCAGCCGCAAGCAGACGGTTCGGCTCTGG
Source organism: Myxococcaceae bacterium (assembly GCA_017881345.1). Lineage (GTDB taxonomy): Bacteria > Myxococcota > Myxococcia > Myxococcales > Myxococcaceae > RPRB01. The sequence goes on from JADGQZ010000148.1 coordinate 3,296, forward strand.
GGCATCGACTTCGGCCCCATCCTCCGCTCGAGCATCCGGGCGCTGGTGTTCGTCCTCTTCTGGGCGCTGGTGCTCTCCCTGATCGAGGTGTGGCTCACCTACGTGCTCTCGCTGTTCCCACTCACCAAGCCCTGGGGCGACGCGCTCCTGGGCGGCGTGACGGGCCTTCTCTCCAGGCTCGGCCGCGGCCTCGTCGCCGCCATCCCCGGTCTGGTCACCGCCGTGGTCATCCTCCTGATCGGGCGCGGCGCGGCCAGCTTCGTCTCCAGCGTCGTGCACCGGGTCGAGGAGGGCACGGGCACGCTGCCCGGCATCTACCCGGAGACGGCGAGCGCGACCCGGCGGCTCCTGGTGGGCCTGGTCTGGCTGATCACCATCGCCGCGGCCTACCCCTATCTCCCAGGCTCGGGATCCGATGCCTTCAAGGGGATGAGCCTCATCATCGGGCTCGGCCTCTCCCTCGGCTCGAGCGGGATCGTCGCGCAAGCAATGAGTGGGCTGGTGGTCATCTACTCCCGGGCGCTGTCGCGCGGCGACTGCGTGCGGATCGGCGAGACCGAGGGCGTGGTCACGGAGGTGAACCTCCTCTCCACCAGGTTGATGACCATCCAGGGCGAAGAGGTCACCTTCCCCAACACCGTGGTGGTGAACGGGGCGGTCAGGAACTTCGGCCGCGCCAGGACGGCCCACGGCGCCATCGTGAGCTCGAAGGTGAGCATCGGATACGACGCTCCCTGGCGGCAGGTCCATGGGCTGCTGCTCGGGGCGGCGAAGCAGACCTCCGGGCTGCGCACCGACCCGGCGCCCTACGTGCTCCAGCGATCGCTGGACGACTTCTACGTTCAGTACGAGCTCATCGCCTGGGTCGACAACCCGGTGGACCGGCCGATGGTCGCCTCGGTGCTGCACGGCTGCATCCAGGACGCGTTCAACACGGCCGGGGTGCAGATCATGTCCCCGCACTACGTGCTCCAGCCACGTCACCCGGTGCTCGCGTCGCCTGCGCCGGCCCAGGCCGCGGCGGCCCCGGTCGAGGGACAGGTCAGTGCCTCGGGCAAGCAGAGCTGACCGCCCCGACCCGCTCAGTCGCGAACGGCGGCGAAGATCCGCTGTTCGACGTCCGGCCCGTAGAGGAACTCCTCGGTGAGCACCCCGTCCAGCTGGATGACACGGGCGATGACGCCGGTCCAACCGGTCTGGTGGCTGGCCCCGATCCCGGCGCCGTTGTCCCCGTGGAAGTACTCGTAGAAGAGGAGGCAGTCTCGCCAGTGCGGGTCGGTCTGGAACCGCTCCGAGCCGCCGAACACCGGCCGCCGTCCAGCCTCGTCACGGGTGAAGGTCCCGATGAGCCGCCTGGCCAGCTCGTGCGCCACCTGGAAGAGGTTCATCTCCTTCCCCGACCCGGTCGGACACTCCACCTTGAAGTCGTCGCCGTAGTACGCCGCGAGGCGAAGCAGGGCGCCCCAGAGCAGGACGTTCATCGGCATCCAGACCGGGCCGCGCCAGTTGGAATTGCCGCCGAACATCCCGCTGTCCGAATCCCCGGGAACGTAGGCGACGCGGAACTCCTGGCTCCCGAGGCGGATGACGTACGGCTGCTCGAGGTGATGCCGCGAGAGTGCCCGGATCCCGTGAGGCCCGAGGAACTCCCGCTCGTCGAGCATGCGGGCGAGGATGCGCCGCAGCTTGGTCTCGTTGGCGATGGAGATCATCCGCCGGCCGCCGAGCCCCGGCGTGCCGGGCATGTGGATGTTGGCCGAGAGCTCGGGGTGGCGCATCAGAAAGACCCGGGCGTTCCGGCTGAAGGTGGGCAACCGGTCGAGGATGTTCTCGTCGAAGATCGCCACCGCCGCCAGGGGCAGGAGCCCCACCATCGAGCGGACCTTCAGCCGCATCGCGTTTCCGTCCGGCAGCCGGAGCACGTCGTAGAAGAAGCCGTCCTCCTCGTCCCACATCTCGTCCTGGTTCTCGCCGACCCGATCCATGGCGGCGGAGATCCAGATGGTGTGCTCGAAGAACTTGGTGACGAACTCCTCGTAGGCCGGGTTTTGCAGCGCCAGCTCCACCGCGATGCGGAGCATCTGCTGGCTGAAGAAGGCCATCCAGGCCGTGCCGTCGGCCTGCTCGAGGTAGCCGCCGGTGGGCAGCGATGAGCTGCGGTCGAAGACGCCGATGTTGTCCAGCCCGAGGAAACCGCCCTCGAAGACGTTGTTCCCGCTCCGGTCCTTGCGGTTCACCCACCAGGTGAAGTTCACCAGGAGCTTGGAGAAGGCGTAGCTCAGGAAGGCGAGGTCCCCCTTCCCGCCGTGCCGCTCCTTGTCCAGGAGGTAGACCTGCATGGTGGCATAGGCGTGGACCGGCGGGTTCACGTCGCCGAAATTCCACTCGTACGCCGGCATCTGGCCGTTCGGATGCAGGTAGTCGTTGCGGAGCATCAGGTCCAGCTGCGACTTGGCGAAGTCGGGGTCCACCATCGCCAGCGGAAGCACGTGGAAGGCGAGGTCCCAGGCCGCATACCAGGGGTACTCCCACTTGTCCGGCATCGAGATGATGTCGTCGTTGAGCATGTGGAACCACTCGGCGTTGCGCACCCGCTGCCGCTGCCAGGGCGGCGTCCCGGGGTTCACCTGGTGCTCCTGGAGCCAGGTGGCCAGGTCGTAGTTGAAGTACTGCTTCCCCCAGAGCATCCCGGCGAGCGCCTGCCGCATCACCCGGGCCCGATCCGCGTCGGCCCTCACCGCCGGAGGGGTGATGCCCTGGTAGAAGACGTCGGCCTCGCGCCGGCGCTGCTCCATCACCCGGTCGAGGTCCGCGAACGGAGCGGGCAGCTGCGCCGGCGGAGCGCGGGTCAGACGCAGCCGGACGCTGCGCGTCTCACCCGGGCCGACGGTGAGCCGGACATCTGCCGAGACCTTGGTCCCGCGCCCGGCCGGGTTCACCGCGTCCTTCCGCCCGTGCACCACGGCTTCGTGGATCCCGTCCTTCACGTACGGGGACGGGTTGGGCTGCCCCCAGAGCCGCTGGCTGTTCGTCTCGTTCTCGGTGAAGAGCAGCTCCGGACTGCCCTCGCAGTACAGGTGGTAGTCGGGCAGCGCCTCCTCGGCGAGCGAGACGTTGTGATGCGTCGCGACCACGCTCGCTCCTCGATGCTCCACCCGCTCCAGGGACGGCTTGCCGCCTCCTGCCCAGGACCAGGTGTTCCTGAACCAGAGTGTGGGGAGGACGCGGAGCGCAGCCGCCTCGGGGCCGCGGTTCACCACGTCGATCCGGACCAGGAGATCCTCCGGAGCCGCCTTGGCGTACTCCACGAAGACGTCGAAGTAGCGGTTCTCCGCGAACGCGCCGGTGTCCAGCAGCTCGTACTCGAGCTCGTTCCTTCCGCGCGAGGCATTGGTCCGGAGCAGGTCCTCGTAGGGGAAGCGGTGCTGCGGATACTTGTACAGGTACTTCATCGACGAGTGCGTCGGGGTGCTGTCGAGATAGAAGTAGTACTCCTTCACGTCCTCGCCGTGGTTTCCCTCGGCGTTGGTCAGCCCGAACAGGCGCTCCTTGAGGATGGGATCGCGCCCGTTCCAGAGCGCCAGGGCGAAGCACAGGCGCTGCTTGCTGTCGGAGATGCCGGCGAGCCCGTCCTCTCCCCAGCGGTAAGCGCGAGCGCGGGCCTGGTCGTGGGTGAAGTACGCCCAGGCGTTCCCGTCCTCGCTGTAGTCCTCGCGGACGGTGCCCCACTGCCGCTCGCTCAGGTACGGACCCCACTGCTTCCAGTCCACCCGGCCGGCGCGGCTCTCTTCCAGCCGGGCCTGCTCCGGATCCGCGCGCTTCTGCTCGGCCATCGTTCCTCCCCCTGACTGGGCCAGCCCTCCCGCACCGCGCGGGTGTCAGTACCGCGCCGGCACGAACCGCCTCCCCTTCAGCGACGCACGGTCGTCGTAGGCATGCTTCTTCGAGCGACCTGCGAGCTGCACCTTCTCCCGGCGCACCTTCTTGTACGGAATCTGCCCGAGGAAGTGGTGAATGATGTTGAGCCGTGCCCGCTTCTTGTCGTCGGACGGGACAATGAACCATGGCGCGTGCTTGGTGTCCGTGGCCGCGAACATCGCGTCCCGCGCGCGGGAGTAGTCGAACCACCGTTCCCGGGAGGGGAGATCGGTCTTGCTCAGCTTCCACTGGCGAAGCGGATCCTCGATCCGCGCCTGGAAGCGTCGGGCCTGCTCCTCGTTGCCAACCTCGAGCCAGTACTTCAGGAGGATGATGCCGCTCTCCAGCAACATCCGCTCGAACTCCGGTACCACCTGGAGGAACCGGTCACGCTGGGCCGGGGTGCAGAAGCCCAGCACGTACTCGACGCCGGCCCGGTTGTACCAGCTGCGATCGAAGACGACGATCTCGCCCGCCGCCGGGAGGTGCGGGATGTAGCGCTGGGCATACATCTGCGACTTCTCGCGGTCGGACGGAGCAGGGAGCGCGACCACCCGGAAGACGCGCGGGCTGACCCGTTCGGTGAGGGCCCGGATGGTCCCGCCCTTCCCCGCTCCGTCGCGGCCCTCGAACACCACCACCACCTTCAGCCCTTCTTGTTTCACCCATTCCTGCAGCTTGCAGAGCTCGACCTGAAGCCGGAGCAGCTCCTTCCGGTATTCCTTCCCGCTGAGTTTCTCGTTCGCCATGTGCGGATTCAGCCGCACGTTTCCGCCGCGAGCCATACGCCCTATGGCCAACGTGCGGGTGTTTCGCGAGCCCTTACAGTGCTCTCGACACCCTGGGAGGCACTCGCCATGGCTCGCAACGATTCTCACGCTCCCTCATCGTGGGTGACCAGGACGGAGCTGCTGCTGGAGCTGGTCCGGGTCGACACTGCGTACGGTGACCTTTACCGCCATCGGGCGCGGCAGATCGCTGCAGCCGAGTTCTCGGACTCCGATTTCAAGGCGCTGAAGAACGCCGAGCAGGCGGTCGAGGAGCTCCCGGGCGACATCCGGCGGGCGATGGACGATTCCAAGTGGGATCAGGTCAGGAAGCTCACCGACGACCTGGGCGCGAAGCAGCGCTTCCTCGGCGAGCGCGGCTCGCTCCGGAAGATCGGCGAGCGCCTCTACGAGGACGAGGCCATCCACGTCGACCCGTTCTCCCCCGGCTTCTACTGGTACCACCGGCGCGAGGAGCGTCAGCTCCCCGGGCTCCGTGACGACGCCCTCTCCAAGCTCCACAACGCAGCGCGGATCGACCCGGAGTGGAAGGCGCTCTACGAGGAGCGCGAGAAGAGCCTGAAGGGCGTCAGGTTCGCCGAGCCCTCCGCGACCGGGGACGCGGTGAAGGGGCGCGGCCAGATGGAGCAGCGAGCCCGGGAGGCGCTCGCCTCGGGGAACCTCGAGGAGCTGCAGAAGCTCGCCGGGAGCCTCCAGCAGGGAGGCACCGGTCCGGGCGGGCCCGCCGAGGTCACCGACGACGTCGAGCCCGCTCCGCTCGGCTTCGAGTTCCCGGCTGCGACGCTGGAGACGGCGCGCGCCCTCGGACTCGAGCCCGAGCACTTCGACAACATGCGGGCGAAGTTCCGCGACCTGTTCCGGCACCTCTGGCACCCGGTCTTCTTCGAGGCCGAGGGGAACATGGCTGGGGCACGGGTCAACGCGATGCTACCGAAGGACACCCCCGACGCGCAGCGTGACCGGATCGTGATGTTCGTCACCCGGCCGGTCCTGAGCTCGGGTGGCGCGCGCTTCGTCCCGCCGCTCGTCGAGGAGGACGTGCTCATCGAGACGTTCGACGAGGGGCCCGCGGGGGCCGACATCGGCAAGAACGGCCTCGCCGAGGCGCTCGGGCTGAAGCGGCGCTGGGGGCTCGACCGGCTGACGATCGAGCGCGCGATCCAGGCGAAGGGCGCCGGGGTGGTGAAGTCGCTCGGCCTCGATCCATGGAAGTTCCGCCTGGTCTGCGTGCCGGCCGACGTCTACGGCGCGGTCTGCCAGCGGCGCGGCTGGGGCAAGCAGGAGATCTGGACCCACCTGGACGGCTACCTGGCCACCCGGGAGCGGAAGCTGCTGGCGCTGGCCGGCGGTGACGTGCGCTACGGCGGGTTCCAGGACCTGGTGGGCGTGGGCACCGAGTACGACAGCGACCGGCTCCTCACCCGCTTCGCCATCGTCGACCGGCGGCGCATCCGCGCCTGGTGACGGGTCGAGCGAGGCTCCGGTCACGACGGTGCTGCGCGCCGGAGCGGCGCGCCACCCTCCCGTGGCCGACCACGCGGGCGGCGCCCTTCAGAACGCCTCGCCCGCCCCGAAGTAGAACCCCCACGTCTTCTGTCCCACGGCCAGGTCGAGGGTGATGTTGGTGCGGGACTGACGGTTCATCATGATCCGGAGCCCGAAGCCTCCCGCGACCGCGACGTTCTGGAACAGCGACTGGCCGGGCTCGGAGAAGCCCTGGTAGCTCACCGTGGGCCGGGTGAAGGTGGAGACGTTGGAGAAGATCACTCCGCCGAGCAGCCCGTTGTCCGTGATGCGAAAGCGCCACTCCACCTCACCGTACAGCTCGGCGGTCCCACGGAAGCGCCCCTGGATGAAGCCCCGGCCACTCCGGTTGCGTGCGTCCCAGCCGATCGCCGGCAGGGTCAGATACGGCATCTTCCCGGAGACCACGCCCTGGCCGATGAACCAGAAGGCGAGCACGTTGCGCGGCACCGCGTCCGACAGCCCGAGGTAATACCGGAACTCCGTGTAGACGAACGAGCTGTTCTGGGTGCTCCCGAACCAGGTGGGGTTCCACTGGTAAGACAGGTTGGCGTACCCGCCGCGGTAGGCGTTGATGGTCGAATCGCGGCTGTCATAGAGCACATTGAGGTTGAGGCCGCTCTCGTTGTACTGCCCCGTTGGAAAGCCTTCGACCTGGCTGTAGGCATAGTGGCTGGTGACCACCGGCGGAGTCGCCGACAGGTTCAGGCTCTCGTCGTCGATCGCGTAGTAGCGATCGAACGAGATCCCCGGCCCGACATAGAGGTTCCCCCAGACCTTTCGCAGCGCATTCTGGTGAAAACGGACCAGGCTGAAGTCCATCGGCTGGCCGCCGGGAATTCCTGCCGTGGTGCCGATCCCCCCGATGGTGAACCCGGTGCTCACCGGGGTCGTCCCCGTCCCCAGGCCGTAGGTGTCCTGGTTGAAGATCAGGAAGCGCCAGTCACCCTGGAACTCCCAGGTGTTTCCATCAGTGAGAACGGTGCTGGTGATGCTACTGATGAACTGGCTCTTCGTGGTGTAGAGGGCGATGGCCTGTACGTTGGAGATGGTGGTCGTCTCCGGATCGCCGAGCACGATCCCGAAGATTCCCACCGCTCCGAAGAGGAACCCGACGCTTGGGTTGTAGGCGAACGCCGGGAGGAACGCGAGGAGCGGCTCGTACGCCTTCGGGAGCCCTTCGCTCTTCTCGCTCAGCCCGACGACGATGAAGATGTCGGTCTCGTCCTGGTACGACTGGCACCGTCCGTCCTTGCAGACGTTGCCGTAGCCGAGTTGCCGGCTGCACTGAGACGTCTCCACACAGGAAACCGGCGCCTCCTCTGCTGACCTCGCCGCCGGTCCAAGCAAGAGTCCCGGAAGCAGACAGACCGCAGCGAGCCCTCGAGCCTGCCTCATCTCATCCGCCCTCCGCCGCAGCCAGCCTAGGGGGCCGCCGGACGCAAAAGTTGTGAGACCTTGGTCTCATTGTCCGTCGGGACGACCGCTGGAAGGGTTCACCGCACTCAGTGAGAGGAGGCCCGCTCGATGGATCGTGCCGGGAAACACTTCGTACCCCCAATTCTAGGTTTGTGTCTTGCCGTCGCCGCGTGTCACCCGACGGGCGTCGACAGCACCAGCGACTACAGCACCGTCACCACCGCGCACGACGCAACCTACAACTTCGGGACTGCGAGAACGTACTCGCTGCCCACCCAGGTGGTCTCGGTCGGCGTTCCGGATGCGGGACCGGCAAACCCGGTCAATCCGCAGATCCAGCAGGCAATCCTGAGCACGATCCAGACCCAGATGAACGCCCGGGGCTACCAGCAGGTCTCGCCCGGCGCGAACCCGGATCTCATCACCGGCGCGGCGTTCCTCGAGGTCACCAACATCACCTACTACTACGGATACTGGTGCGGCTATTACCCGTACTACCCCTGCTTTCCGTACTACCCGCCCGTGGTCGGCGTCAGCTCGTACACGGTGGGGACGGTCCTGATCGACCTCGCCACTGCGCAGCCCTCGCAGAACAAGCTGGGCGGCGTGTGGACGGCGATCGTCCGAGGAGTCTCGAGCGGCAACAACACCACTGACTCGACCCGTATCTCGGCCGGGATCTCGCAGGCCTTCATCCAGTCGCCCTACGTGGAGTCGGCGCAATGAGAACGCACAGCAAGGTGCTCCGGATCGCTGCCCTCGTCCTCGCGTTCTCCTCGGGCGTGGCGAGGGCCGACATCCCGCCGAGCTTCGTCGGGCTCTCGTACCAGTTCTCGGTTCCCATCGGCGAGACCTACAACTACGTGCCGCAGGTCAGCTGGCGAGGCATCGGGCTGGACATCGCCACTTTCATCCGGGAGGACATCGCCATAGGCCTGGCCTTCGGGTGGAACGTCTTCGCCATCAACACGACGTCGACGCTCACCTACAAGGGCAGCCAGATCACCGGGAACCAGGACCGGGCCATCAACTTCTGGCCCACCCTGGTGAACGTCCGCTGGTTCCCGCGGGTCTCGTCGAACAAGGACACCCAGCCGTACATCGGGCTGAACGTTGGGGGCTACATCACCGAGCGCTACCTGGCGATCGGCCTGAGCGCGGACCAGTCCACCCAGTACCTGTTCGGGCTGGCTCCCGAGATCGGCGTCTTCTTCCAGAACCCCGTGGGTGCGGTGTTCGTGAATGCCCGCTACAACATGGCGTTCCCGGGCGGGGGAGTTCCGTTCCAGCAGTTTCTCAGCTTCAACGTCGGCTACGCCTGGGCCCGCGGCGGACCGAACCAGTAGGACCTGACGTTCCCTGAACGCCGGCGCTCCCCCAAGGGCGGTGCCGGCGTTTCCGCTTGCATCGAGGGGAAGAACTGCACGATCAAGGAGCAGTTCCGGATGCCTGCAATCCCTCGGGAGGGGACGATGCCTGGTCTAGAAGGTCGTTCGCTGATCGTTGCGCTGTTCCTTCTCTCCGCGCCGGCGCTCGCGCAGGACGCGAAGCAGGTCGACGTCAAGAACCTCAGCTGCGAGGCGTTCCTGGCGCAGCCGGACGACATTCGCCCAATGCTGGTGGCCTGGGTGCACGGGTACACGCACGCCGGCGGGGAGAACTGGGTCGTCGACCCGGCCACCGCGCGGACGTTCGTTGCCTCGGTGGAGACGCGCTGCAAGGCGGCTCCCAAGGCGAGCTTCCGTTACCAGGTGCTCGAGACCGCCAAGGAGCGCCAGGCGCAGCTGAAGAAGGCCGCCAAGAAGTGACCCGGGGCCGGGAAGGCTGACCGGCCAGCTCAGTGCGATGCCGGCTCGTGTGCAGCCACCGCGCGCGAGACTGCCTCGACGAGCAGTGCGGGCTCGAAGGGCTTCTGCAGGCACGGAACCTTGCCGAGGCCCCGGCGCTTCAGCGATTGATGGGCGTCGATGAGACCGGTGACGAAGATGGCCGGGGGGGTCGGTGGAGAGGCCCGCAGTTTTTCGAGAAGGTCCGGGCCGCTCATTCCGGGGAGCACCACGTCGAGGACCAGGCAGCTCGGGCGGACGTCGTCGTAGGCCTGGAGCAGCTCCTCCGCAGTGGAGAAGGACGCGACCCGCAAGCCGGCGTTCCGGAGCATCCTGCTCATCGCCCGCCGCACGGCAGGGTCGTCGTCGACGACGACCACGGTCGAGCTCGGCGACGGACGGGACGCCCCTGCCCTCGTCGCACACATCTCGAGTCCTCCAAGCCCAGGTTGAGTTACCCTAGGGGCGGCTCGGGCCGGCTTGCCATACGACGTTGGTCTCATCCGGTCTCGAGGCTCTGCGGATGCCTTCCTCCATCATCTCCTTCGAGCAGCCCGAGCTCTTCGAGGAGCGGCTTGTCGCGCTTTCCTCGCGCTTCATGGCGCTCGAGCCGGCCGCGATCGACCGCGAGCTCGACCGGGCGCTCCAGGCGCTGGTGGAGGCGCTGGACATCGACCGGAGCACGATCGGAGAGATCTCTCCCAACGGCGCGGGCATCCAGGTCACCCACAGCTATGCGAGCGCCACGGCTCCCCAGCTCACCCGGGGCAGCCTGGAAGTTCTGCTGCCCTGGTACGCCAGGATGGTCTGGGGGGGCGAGGTCGTCGCCTTCGAGCGCCTCCCGGACGACCTCCCACCCGAGGCCACGGCGGAGCGTGAGTATTGCCTCAAGGAAGGGCTTCGCTCGCAGCTCACCATCCCGATGAGAGTCGGTAATCAGCTCATCGGAGGAATCGGCTTCGGCTCCTTCCGCCGCGAGGTCCACTGGTCGCCCCGGCTGATCCGCTCCCTGCGCCTGATCAGCGATGTCCTGGCCAACGCTCTGGCCCGCCGGGTGGGCGCCGACGAGGAGCTCCGGCTCCGGACCCAGCTGGTCCATGCTGCCCGGGTGAACGCGATGGGAGTGATGGTCGCCTCCATCGCGCACGAGGTGAACCAGCCGCTGTTTGCCATCGTCAGCAACGCCCGGGCCGCAGAGCAGCTGCTCTCGAGAGAGGAGCCCGACATCGCCGAGATCGGCGCAGCGCTGGAGGACATCGTCCAGGACGCCAACCGCGCCAGCGCGGTCATCGCCCGGGTGCGCGGATTCCTGCAGCGGAAGTCTCCCGAGCAGCTGGCCCTGGACCTGAACGAGGTCGTGGACTCGGTCGTGAGCTTGCTCGGGCCCGAGCTGGTGCGCCGCAAGGTGAAGGTCTCGGTCGAGCGCGGTGCATCGCTCTCTCCGGTGATCGCCGATCCGGTGCAGGTGCAGCAGGTCCTGGTGAATCTCTTGATGAACGGCGCGGAGGCGATGGAGAGCGTGAAGCCCGCCGAGCGGAGACTCGAGATCCGGACGCTCGCCGAGGGCGCGGATCGGGTCCGCGTCAGCGTCACCGACCGGGGCGCGGGCATGGACCAGGACGCTCGCCGCCGCCTCTTCGAGCCTTTCTTCACCACCAAGCCCGCCGGCCTCGGGATGGGCCTGGCCATCTGTCGCTCCATCGTCGAGGCCCACGGGGGACAGATCCGCGCCCTCGAGGGCGCGACCCGCGGCATCACGCTGGAGTTCTGGCTTCCGGCGCACCGCGCCTGAGGGCTGCCCCACCGCGCAAGATCTGCGCGCTGGCCCGGGGCTGCCCCTTGGATCAAAGAGGGGGCCCTCGCATCGCCTTGCCGGGCACGTTTCCTGTATGACAGCCGCGCGTGGACGCGGCCCCTGACAGCGAGGTCCCGGCGGCCCGGGCTCAGCGGGAGCCCATGCCGCTGATCTGGATCGTGGACGACGACCGCGCGGTCCGGATCTCCCTGGAGCGGCTGCTTCGCACCATGGCGTTCCGCGTCGAGACCTTCGCCTCGGCGCGCGAGGCCCTCGACATGCTCGAGCGCGGGCGCCCACGGTGCGCGGTGGTCGACCTGGCGATGCCGGAGCTCTCGGGCCTCGACTTCCTCCACATCCTCCTCCAGCGCGGCGAACCCATCCCGGTGGTGTTCCTGAGCGGCGAGGGGAACGTGGGCAGCAGCGTCGAGGCGATGAAGGACGGGGCGATCGACTTCCTCGAGAAGCCCGCCGATGCCGATGCGCTGCTGGCCGCGGTGATGCGGGGCCTGGCACGCGAGGCGGAGTGGCGTCAGTGCCGCGCGCGCACGGATGACGCCGCGCATCTGCTCGGTGCCCTCACCCCCCGCGAGCGGGAAGTCATGATCCAGGTGGCCTGCGGTCGTTCCAACAAGCAGATCGCCGCCGAGCTGGGAACGAGCGAGAAGACCATCAAGGTCCACCGCGGGCGCGTGATGCACAAGCTCGGCGCCACCTCGGTCGTGGACGTGGTTCACATCGCCGAGCAGGCCGGCGCCGTCTCC
>JADGQZ010000149.1 GCA_017881345.1 Myxococcaceae bacterium
AAGACGCCCGAGCTGGTGGCGCTGGCCCGGTCTGCCGCGCAGTCGGGCGGGCTGTACGCGAGCCACATCCGCGGCGAGGACGACGTGGTGCTCGAGGCGCTGGAGGAGGCAATCACCATCGGCCGCGAGGCGCGGATCCCGGTGGAGGTGTGGCACCTCAAGGTCAGCCTGCGGAAGAACTGGGGACGGATGAAGGAGGTCATCGCCCGCATCGAGCGCGCCCGAGCGGAGGGCGTGGACATCGCGGCCAACATCTATCCCTACGTTGCGGCCTCGAACGGGCTCTCCGCCACCATTCCCGAGTGGGCGCAGGCGGGGGGAACCGAGGCGATGATCCGGCGCTTCCACGATCCTGCGACGCGCGCCCGGATCTTGCGTGAGGTCCAGGCCACGTTTCAGCGCGAGCCGCCGGCAGACATCCAGCTCGCTTCCTGCGTGAACCCCGCGCTCCGCAAGTACATGGGTCAGCGGCTGGACCAGGTGGCGAAGGAGATGGGGAAGTCTCCGGAGGAGGCCTTGCTGGACATCGTGGAGGCGGACAAGGCGCAGGGCCAGGCGGTGCGCTTCTGGATGAGCGAGGACGACGTGCGTCTGGCCATGAAGCAACCCTGGGTGAGCTTCGTGACGGACAACCCGGGACAGGCGACGGATGGGCCGTTCGCCAAGGACCTGGCCCATCCTCGGGCGTTCGGGGCCATGGCACGGGTCCTGGGGAAGTACGTCCGGGACGAGCACCTGCTCACGCTCGAGGAGGCGGTCCGGCGGATGACCTCGCTTCCGGCGCGCCGGGTGAGGCTCCTCGACCGGGGTCTCCTCGTGCCGGGGCTGGCAGCGGACCTGGTGGTCTTCGATCTGGAGCGGGTTCGGGACCTGGCCACCTTCGAGAAGCCGCTCCAGTACTCGGAAGGGTTCAGTTACGTCGTGGTGAACGGGCGAGTGGTGGTGGATGACGGGAAGATGACGAACGAGCGACCGGGCAGGCCGCTGCGGCCCTCGGGACCCTGAGCCCAAGCTCGAGGGTCGGCCGGCACCGGATGGCTCGGCCGGGGGCGAGGAACACATCCCCTGATGGGCGCTCCCTGATTTCCTTCCGGATGGCGCGGCCAGGCTACCGAGCGAACCTGACGCGGTGCACTATCCTCGTTGATGCCCGATGAGCTCATCACAGTCCCGTCCCTGGTAGAGACCACCTCCTTCGACCTGCAGCTCCCGTCCGGTTCGATGCGTGCGTACCGGGTCGGGCCGCCGGGTGCACCGGCGGTCGTGTGCGTGCCGGGTCTGGACGCGAACGCGCGGAGCTTCGACGTCCTCGGAGCGGCGCTCGCCCGCCGTGGACGCCAGGTCATCACCCTCGATCTCCGCGGCCGGGGCGCGAGCCCGGCGACCGCCCCCGGCACCTATGGCTGGGTGAAGCACGCAAAGGACGTGCTCGCGGTCGCGACCGAGCTCGGCATCGACCGGTTCGATCTCGCCGGTCACTCGATGGGCGCGCTGGTCTCGATGCAGGCGGCGGTCCTCGCCCCGGAGCGCATCCGGCGCCTCGTGCTGATCGACACCGTCGGTCCGGCGGACTTCCTGGCGCTGCCGTCGGTCGCCCTGGCGACCCTGCGGCTCCTCCCGTTCGCCTATCCCTCCGCCGGTGTGTACTGCGCCGGGATGCACGCCACGGGCATCCTCGAGCCGTGGGAAGACCTCTGGAAGCGCGCCTTCGCCTACGAGCTGGAAGGGTGCCTCGGAGTCGTCCGGCCGAGGACGTCGTTCCGCGCGGTCGCCGAGGACCTCGTCTACAACCTCGTCCACACCGGTACGTCGCTCTGGCCGCGGTTACGGCTCCCGACCATCCTCGTCCGCGCGACCAGGCGGCTCCCGCCGTTCGGGTTCGTCGTCGGCGGCCGACTGCGCGACGCGTTCCTGCGTACGGCGCCCTCGGCCGAGCTCACCGAGGTGGACGCCAACCACTTCGAGATCATGGCGCACCCGGACGCGCTCCGCGCGATCGACGAGTTCCTCGGGCTGCCCGTCGTGGGACGCGCGAGGAAGAGCAGCGCATCGCTCGAGTTGACATAACGCATCTTATCGGACTCTGACTTGCGCCCCGGAGGGCCCGGCTACAGCGGCTGCAGCCAGATGTTCCGGAACCGCACGGCGTGCCCGTGGTCCTGCAGTCGCAGCGGCGCAGGTCCCGGTCCCTCGGGATCTCCGAGCGTGGTGCTTCCGGGAATCTCGACGTCCCTCTGCACCACCGAGCCGTTCCACACCACGGTGATCCGCGCGGGCGCCACGCGGGTGCTGCCACTCCAGCGTGCCGCCCGGAACACCATGTCGTAGCTCTGCCAGATCCCCGGTGGGAACGCCTCGTTCACGTCGGCATCCTTCACCCCGTAGATGGCGCCACAGTCGTTCGCGCCGGCCAGCGTGGACCCGAACGAGTCCAGGACCTGGACCTCGTAGCGGCCCTGGAGATAGACGCCGCTGTTTCCGCGGTCCTGCTCGGCCGCGTTCGTGCTGGACGCCGGAACCCTGAACTCGACGTGCAACCGGACGTCGCCGAAGCTGCTGCGTGTCCGGAGGTCGCCCGTCCCCGGCACCACCTCCATCGCTCCGTCCACGAGCCTCCACCCGGGGTTTCCGCCGGCCGAGGATTGCCACGCGTCCAGGTCCGAGCCATCGAACAGCACCACCGCGCCCGGTGGTGGCGGCATGTAACGGAGCGGGCGTACCAGCATGTTCCGGTAGAACACCTCGGCTCCCTCCGCCTGGAGCGCGAGCCGGCCGCTCGTGAGACTTGCCCAGGTGCCGCCGCCGAGATCTGCCTCGATGTCCGTGGCGCCGTTGACCCACCACCCGTTGACCACGTTCGCCGAGTCGTGACCCGAGGCGAAGAGATCCAGCCAGTTCCAGTCGGTCAGTGATTCGCGCTCGAGCGACCTCACGAGCTGTCCTCCGCGGAGGTGCTCGGACGAGCCAAGCGGCGCAAAGACCGGCGGCGTGGCACCGACCACCGCCACCGAGGTGGTCAGCCCGGTGCCCGCGAGCATCCAGGTATCACCGACGTTGTGCTCGGTGATCTGGAACTCGAGGCACTGTGGCCAGATCTGATCCGGGCCGCGCATGCTGTACAGGAGCCCGCTGTCCCGGGGCTGGTTCAAGCGTGGAGGGAACTTGGCAGTCCCCCACTTCTGTTCGACGTGCACCCGGACGTCGCCGAAGTATTCCCACGTTGCGAGGTACCCGAAGTCCTTCGGCAGACCGTTCGCGGGGATCCCCAGGATGTGAAGCACGTTCCCTTCCATCCGGAAGACCCCGTCCGGATCCGTGTTCCTGCCCTTCGATGGCAACCACTTGTAGAAGTGTGACAGCGACGCATCGAGGAGCGGCGTCCAGGTGGTCTCGCCGAGATCGAAGCTGACAACGCCGGCGTCGGGCGGAGGCGTTCCGGCGTCGGGCGGAGACGTTCCGGCGTCGGGCGGAGGCGTTCCGGCGTCGGGC
>JADGQZ010000150.1 GCA_017881345.1 Myxococcaceae bacterium
ATGAACGTCACGTCGTGGAGCACCCAGGACCACTCCCGCACCTGCGCCGAGAAGTAGTTCCCCCACCAGAGCACGACGCCGGTGGCGAGCAGGCCGAGCGAGGCCAGGCTGCTGAGCCAGAACAGGATCTTCTGGCCCCCGTTGTACTTGCCGGTGTCCTCGTCGTGCGTCTCCCAGCGCATGTAGGCCAGGAAGTTGCCGGTAAAGCGCTTGTCGGCCGCGGTCATCTTCATCTCGCCCGCCCAGTGCACGAACTGGAGGAACGCGAAGACCGCGAAGGCAACCCCGGTCCAGGGGTGGAGCCAGCGGCAGACTTGCAGGCCGCCGAAGAGCGGCGCGAGCCACCCGAAGATGGGCGTCCAGATGGGGAGGCCGGTGAAGAGGCAGACGAAGAAGGTCAGCGCCACGCCCCAGTGCACGACCCGGGTGTAGTAGCGGAAGCGGACCAGCTCGTCGCCGATGACCAGGTCCTCCTGGCCCTGCGCGAGGAGGATGCCCGGATCGGCGCTGGAGCGGACGGGGACTGCGCGGAGCGGCTCGGCCATGGCGGGGTCTCCGGGGGCGTTCAGGCCGCGGGTGGAGTGGAGGGAGGCGGACCCTTGGGGGGCTCGCGGGGTCCAAAGCGGAGGTAATGACCGACGAGGCCGATGACGACCGCGCCCATCGCCAGCAGCCCGGCGGGCCGGAGGTAGTTCTTCGCCACCCGCACCGACATGGGCACCCTCGGGTCGCGGGGAAGCCCGTACAGCTCCGGCTTGTCGGCGTGCTTGAGCACCGTGAGCACGCCGGTGCCGCCGACGCCGGGCGGGTCGTACAGCCCGGCCTCGGTGAAGCCGTCGCCCTTGAGCTGCTTCACCCGCTGGGCGCCCAGGGACAGCATGTCGTCCTTCGTCCCGAAGTGGAGGCACCCGGTGGGGCACGACTTCACGCACGCCGGCTCGAGGCCCACCGACGTCCGGTCCACGCAGAGCGTGCACTTGGACATCTTCCCGGTCTTCTCCGAGAAGCGCGGTACGTCGAACGGACAGCCGGTGCGGCACAGCTGGCAGCCGATGCACTGGTCAGGATTCACGTCGATGGTGCCGTTCGAGTACTGGACGATGGCGCCAGGCGCGGGACAGGCCTTGAGGCAGCCCGGATCCGCGCAGTGCATGCACTGGTCCTTGCGCATCAGCCAGTTGAAGTTGCCGTCGACCTGGACCTCGTGGAACTTGATGAGGTTCCAGAAGTCGGCGTCCAGGCTGGGCAGTGTCTGGTAGCTGCCGTCCTGGACCGTCTTCGCGTTCGGCAGGTCGTTCCACTCCTGGCAGGCCACCTCACACGCCTTGCACCCGATGCAGGTCGAGGTGTCGATGAGCTTGGCGACGTTGGGCACCTTCCGCAGGCCGGAGCCGGTGCCCCGGAGCGATGCGGACGACTGGATGATCTCGAGGCCGGGGATCGCCATGGTCAGACCCTCCCGACCTTCTCGAGCTTCACCTGGAAGGCCTTGAACTCCGGCGTCCAGGTGTTGGGGTCGATTGCCGACGAGGTCAGGATGTTGGCCAGCGGTCCAGCGTGCTTGGCGTCACCGCTGTAGCCCCAGTGGATGGGGAAGCCGATCTGCCAGATGCGCTTTCCGTCCTGCATGAAGGACGGCATCCGGGTGGTCACCATCGCCGGGCCCTCGATGGATCCACGGGCCGAGGAGATGCGCACCGTCTCTCCGTTCTGGATGCCCTTCTCCTTCGCCAGGTCCGCGGGGATCTCGAAGAAGATGCCCGGCTGCACCTCGTTGAGCCGCCCACCGGCCTGGTGCTTGGTCCAGTAGTGGAAGTGCTCGGTGAGGCGGTACGTGGTGCAGACGATCGGGTACTCGTCCGCCTTGCCCCACTTGTCCTTGTCGCTGGCGAAGCGCTTCAGCACCGGGCTCGCCGAGACCTTGGGGTGGAGCACGTTCTCCACCGGGGCCTCCACCGCCTCGTAGTGCTCGGGGAACGGCCCGTCGTTGAGCACCGGAGAGAACAGCCGGGCCACGCCCTCGGGCAGCATGATGAACGCCCCGTACGTGCCGGGCGGTGAATCCGGCTTGATGTCCGGCACGTCCCCCACCCACTTCTCGCCGTTCCACTGGATGCCCACGCGCTTGGGATCCCAGGGCTTGCCGGCGGCGTCGGCGGAGGCGCGGTTGTACATGACCCGCCGGTTGGCGGGCCAGCTGAACGCCCACTGGTGGAACTGGCCGAGGCCCATCGGGTCGGTGGTGATCCGGCGTGCGGCGTTGTTCCCGGCCTCGGTGAAGACGCCGGTGTAGAGCCAGTTGCCGCACGACGTGCTGCCGTCGTCCCGGAGCTGGCCAAAGGTGTCCAGCTGCTGCCCGGCGGTCTTGAGCACCTTCGGCGGATCCTTGGACTTCGGATCT
The DNA here is from genome assembly GCA_017881345.1 of Myxococcaceae bacterium. Taxonomy (GTDB): domain Bacteria; phylum Myxococcota; class Myxococcia; order Myxococcales; family Myxococcaceae; genus RPRB01. The sequence goes on from JADGQZ010000150.1 coordinate 2,402, forward strand.
TTGGGCGGCTCCACGAGATCGGTGATCGCCTTGCCGTTGATCTCCTTCAGCACCTCGGCGAGATCCGGGTTGGCGGGGTTGGTGTACGGCCAGGAGACGTTGAGCACCGCCTCGGGCAGCGCCCCCGGCTCCTTCTTGTAGAGGTCCTTCAGCGCGAGGAGGATCCGGCTGATGACCTCCTGGTCGCTCTTCGACTGGCCGGGTCCGTCGACGGCCTTCCACTTCCACTGGACCCACCGCGCGGAGTTGGTGAAGCTGCCGTCCTTCTCCGCGAAGTTGGTGGCGGGGAGCAGGTAGACCTCGGTGGGGATCTTCGCCGCGTCCGGGCCTCCGAGCTCCTTCGGCGCCTTCCAGAACGCCGCGGTCTCGTTCTCCTGGTTCTCCACCATCACCATCCACTTCAGCTTGGACAGTGCGGCGACCATCTTCGGCGAGTTGGGACCGGTGCCCACCGGGTTCATCCCGAAGGAGATGAGGCCCTCGGGCGCGGGCTCCTCACCGCCGGCGCGCTTGCTGTTCCCCCGGTACATGTCGTCGAACATGTAGACCCAGGAGTAGTTGCCGTCGATCTTCGGGAGCCAGCCGTAGCCCCAGTCGTTGTCCTTGGTGGCCGCCTTGCCCCAGAGCGTCTTGAGCAGCGAGACGGCGAACTTGGGATAGTTGGCCCAGTAGTTCATGGACGCCCAGGCTTCCTTGTTCAGCGTCCAGGGCGTGCTCTTCTCGAGGTACGTCGTGAGGTCGGGGAGGTTCGAGGTCGGCGTCTTGAGATACCCGGGCAGGATGTCGAACGTGCCGCCCATGTCCGTCGCGCCCTGGATGTTGGAGTGGCCGCGGAGCGCGTTCACCCCGCCGCCCGGCCGCCCGACGTTGCCGAGAAGCAGCTGGAGCATCGCCGCGGTGCGGATGATCTGCACGCCGGTCGAGTGCTGGGTCCAGCCCAGCGCGTACATGACGGTGCCGACCTTCTCCGCGTTCCCGGTGGAGGTGACGAGCTCGGCGACCTTCAGGAACTGCGCCTTGGGAGTCCCACAGATCCGCTCCACCATCTCGGGCGTGTAGCGGTCCACGTGCTTCTTGAGCAGCTGGAACACGCACCGCGGGTTGGTCAGCGTCTCGTCCAGTCCGTAGGCGCTGGACTTCTTGTCCGGCTCGTAGCCCCAGGCCGTCTTGTCGTACTCACCCTTCTTCTCGTCGAAGCCGCTGAACAGGCCGTCCTGGAAGCCGTACTTCTCACCGACGATGTACGCGGCGTTGGTGTGCAGCTTGACGTAGTCGGCATGGTAGCGACGCGTCTCCAGCGCGTAGCGGATGATGCCGCTGAGGAAGGCGATGTCCGTGCCTGCCCGGAGCGGCGCGTACAGGTCGGACACGGCGGCGGTCCGCTGGAACCGCGGATCCACGCAGACGATCTTCGCCCCTCGGGTCTTCTTCGCCTCCAGCGCCCACTTGAATCCGCAGGGATGATTCTCGGCCGGGTTACCGCCCATCACGAACACGACGTCCGCGTTCTTGATGTCCACCCAGCCGTTGGTCATCGCACCGCGGCCAAACGTGGCGGCCAAACTGGCCACCGTGGGACCGTGTCATACTCGTGCTTGCGTATCTCGATACGTGATGCCGAGGCCGGCACCGAACTTCCACTGCAGCATGTTGAATTCGTTGGTATCGGTGCAGCCACCGATGAGGCCGATGCCCGGGGTGCGGTTCACCACCGCGCCGGCCGCGTTCTTGGCCACGAAGGTCCGGTCGCGGGTGTCCTTGATGTGCCGCGCGATGCCGGCGATGGCCGCGTCCCAGGAGATCTCCTCCCAGCGGTCCGAGCCGCCGCGCCGCACCTTCGGCGTGGTCAGCCGCCCCGGATGATGGATGTCGTTCCGGAGCGTCGCGCCCTTGGGACAGAGCGTGCCGCGGTTGATGGGGTGGTCGGGATCGCCCTCGATGTAGACCACGGAGCCGGTGACGTTCTTCGCCTTGTCACCGAGCGTGTGGATGATCAGCCCACACGAGACCGAGCAGTACGGACAGGTGCTGCGGGTCTCCGTGGTGCGAGCGATCTTGAGCTCGCGCATCTCGGCGCGCGCCTCGGAGAGCTCGAACAGCCCCAGCCCCACCACTCCGGCTGCCGTTCCCTTGAGAAACGTGCGGCGGTCCACGTGCATGGAACCCCTCCGGCTCGATTGAACCCGCGACCCGCGGGAACGCTGCCTGTCCGTGCAGTCGAGTGTCAAGACGCGCGATCGGTTGACGCTTGGCGTTATCGGGCAATCACGCGACGCGTCAACGCCCGGAATACCCGGCGCAACGAACGGGACGCGCGGTGTCTCGCGCAGTCTTGCGAGCGGTGCTCGCGTGCAACGCACCACCGGGCGCCACGTCCGGCGTCTGCGTCGAGCTCTCAGCCCGCGAGCCCACCGGCCTCGAGCGCGAGACGCGCCCCCGCGGCCTCGCCGGGTTCCCCGCGCCAGGCAGAGGGCGCGAGCCACGCCCGCCGGAGCGCGTCGGAGAGACCGTCGCTGAGGACGACGAGGCCGAGGATGAGCAGCACCATCGTGCTCACCTGGTCGTGAAACCCGAGCTGGAGCGCGTTGTAGAGCTTGAGGCCGAGCCCGCCGCCGCCCAGGAAGCCGACCAGCGCCGAGACCCGCAGGTTGAACTCCCAGCGGAGGAGTCCGTAGCTCGCCACCAGCGCGCGCGCCTGCGGCCACGCGCCCCAGAGCACGCGGACCGGTGCGCTCGCCCCGGCAGCCTCGAGCACCTCGAGCGGCTCGGGCGGCACCTCGTCGAGCGCCTCGGCCCAGATCTTCCCCAGCACCCCGGCGGTGTGGAACCCGAGCGCGAGCACGCCGGCGAACGGACCGAACCCCACCGCGACGATGCACAGGAGCACCCAGAGCAGCTCGGGGATGCCCCGCAGCAGGGCGAGAAGCCCGCGCGCGAGCACCATCACCCACGGGGCGACGACGGAGGCGAGGCCTCGACGGCCCGGCGCACCCGGCGGACGGAGCATCATCCCGGTGCTCGCCAGCGGCGTCAGCGCCAGCGCCACGAGAACGCCGAGCAGGGTTCCCGCGCCGGCGACTGCCAGCGTCTGGAGCAGCGGGCCGCGCAGGGAGGCGAGAAACGCCGGCGAAAGGTCGGGCGGGAACAGCCGGGCGGTGAAGCGAGCGACGCGTCCAAGCAGTCCATCGTCGGCACCGCCGAGGAGCTCGGCCCCCCGGAGCGACAGCGCCACCCCGCCGAGGGTCCCGAGCAGCACCAGCCGGCGAGCTCGCACCGAGAGCGGCGCACGGCCGGACACGCGTGCGCTCGCGGTCGCCCGGCGGACCAGCCGGCTCGCCGCTTCCCCGGCCAGCATCAGCCCCAGCAGCGCGAGCATCAGCGTCGAGACCTGCCGGTACTCGAAGAGCCGCATCGACAGCTGGATCTCCTGCCCGATCCCCCCGGCGCCGACGAAGCCCAGCACCGACGCCGAGCGGATGGCACACTCCAGGGAGTAGAGGACGTAGCCCACCAGTCGCGGGAGCGCCTGCGGCAGGAGCGCGAAGAGGACGATGGACTCGCGGCGCCCCCCCGATGCCGCGAGCACCTCGCTCGCCGATGGATCCACGTCCTCCAGGATGTCCGCGGTCACCCGCCCCAGCACCCCGGCGTAGGAGATCCCGAGCGCCAGCGCGCCGGCTCTCGGCCCGAGCCCCACCGCGACGACGAACAGCAGCGCCCAGAGCAGCTCGGGAACGGCGCGGAACACCCGGAGCACTCCGCGCGCGAGCAGGTGGAGCGCGAAGGCGAGCCAGGTGCCCGGACCGTCACCGGCGGCGAGCGCACCGGGACGGAACAGCGTCGGCGTGGCGAGGATGCCGAGCGGCACCGCGAGCACGACCGCCATCGCCGTTCCCGCGATCCCGATCGCCAGCGTGCGTCCCACCGCCGCCACCACCACGCCGAGGAACGCCGGCGAGACGTCCGGCGGGACGAGCCCGCGCATCAGCCGCCCGAGCCCCTCGAGCGCCTGGGCCGAGAGCAGCGCCCCGGGCGACACCTGCGCCTCCACCACGCTCCAGGCGAGGAATGCCGTCAGGAGCAGAAGCTGCACCCACCGGGAGGCGAGGAGGGCTCTCACCGCCGGCGCCCGGGACTCATCTCGCGCAGGCGAACGCATCGGCGCGCTCCCTCCCCTGGGGCTCGGGGCGCCCGGCCGCGGCCGCCGGGTAGAGCTGCTGGAGCAGCGCCGGCGTCACCTGCGAGGTCGGCAGATCGAACGCCACCTTCCCGGCGCGCAGTCCCACCACCCGCGGGAAGTGGCGGAGCGCGAAGTCCACGTCGTGCATGACGGCCACCAGCGTCCGTCCCCTCGCCGCGACGCCGAACAGGAGCCCGGCCATGCTCTCGCGCAGCGCAGGGTCGAGCGAGGAGAATGGCTCGTCGGCCAGAACTGCAGACGGCTCCTGCACCAGTACCCGGGCGATGGCCACCCGCTGCTGCTCGCCGCCCGAGAGCTCGTCGCCGCGCGCGCTGGCCCGGTGGAGGAGCCCCACCGCCGCCAGCGCCGCGTCCACCCGCTCCAGCTCTCCGCGCGAGGGACGCACCCAGGCAGCGAGCGCCGCGGTGAACGACCAGTGCCCCGCGCGGCCGAGCAGCGCGTTCTCTCGCGCCGAGAGCGACGGCACGAGCCGGGGTTGCTGGAACACCGTCCCGATGCGCCGGCGCAGCGCCCGCAGTGCCCGCCGTGGCAGCCCGTTCACGTCCTCGCCCTCGAAGCGGACGGTCCCCTCGGTGGGCCGGAGCGTGGTGTTCAGGAGCGCGAACAGCGTGGTCTTCCCCGCACCCGACGGGCCGAGCACCACCACCCGCTCGCCCGGCGCCACATCGAACGAGAGTCCGTCGAGCGCGGTCACCGGGCCGCCGCGGCCGGCGAAGCTCCGGCGGACGCCCCGGAGGGAGAAGATCACCGGAGCAGCCCCTCCCGGATCGCCGCCTCGCGCAGCGGGCCGTACGCCGCCACATCCACCTTCACGTAGCGGCCCTTCGCCGAGAGCAGCTCGAGGATTGGCCGGTCCTCGGGCTTTGCGGGGTCGAGCGCGAGGAACGCCTCGGCGACCTTCCGCGCCACGGCAGGGTCGAGGTCCTTGCGCGCGGTCCACAGGTAGTCGACGAACGGCGGCGTCGTCCAGAAGACGCGGACCTTGCCCGGGTCGACCTTCCCCTCGCGGACGAGCCGCTCCCAGACCGCCTCGTCCAGCGCGCCTGCGCCCACGCGACGCTCGGCCACCGCCAGCGCCGTCGCGTCGTGCCCGCCGGTGTAGATGGCCTGGTCGATGACCGCGGGGTCCACGCCCTCCTTGCGCATGAAGTAGGCCGGCATCAGGTGTCCCGAGGTCGAGTTCACGTCGCCGAACGCGAAGTGCTTGCCCCGGAGGTCCGCCAGGCTCCGCACGTCCTCACGGGTGGTGATGAGCTTCGAGTGGAAGTCGCGGTCGCGCTCCCGCTGGACCAGGGGAATCGCGCCGGCGCGCGCGTTGGCCTGGACGAAGGTGAAGCCGCCGAGGTGCGCCACGTCGACCTGGCCCTGGACCAGCGCCTCCACCACCGCCGCGTAGTTCTGCGGGATGGTGAGCGTGACCTTCCGACCGGTGGCTTGCTCCAGCCGGGCGACGAGCGGCTGCGCGTCGCGGAGCATCTTCGACGGATCCGTGGTCGGGATCATGCTCACCCTCAGCGGACCGTCCGCCGCCCGTCCGGAACTCGCGAGGCACAGTGAGAGGGCCAGCACGGCACGGAGAGGCGAGGCGGTCATCTGAGTGGCTCCCGACCGGAGTCCTGAGGGTGTGCGACGGACTGTACCGATCACCCACGTCGGGCGCCACAACGTCCTGACGGAAGTTTCCGCGGCCGATGTTGAGCCGCACCGGGTCGTTCCCCCGGGCCTCTGGAACCCACACCCCTTGGCAGGCGAAGGAGTGGAACTGGCCGAAACGTCAGGAGGACACGCGTGCGGAGACTCGCAGTGGCGATCGCGGTGATGACGGGGCTGGTGGCGCGAGAGGCGTCGGCGGAGGGCTGGTCCGCGATGTCGGGACAGACGCTCGGGACCGGCGTCGGGATGGTCTGGGGTCAGGCCGGCTGGCCGGGCATCTCCGCCGACCTCGCGTACGGGACGAGCCCCACGCTCGACCTCGGCGGACGCTTCACCTTCAACTACGGCGAGGAGGGCATCACCGACACGGGCGTGCTGGGACTCAAGTTCCAGTTCACGCTCCGGGCGCAGCTGCTCCACAAGGCGAAGTTCGACCTGGCGCTCCGCTTCGACCCGGGCCTGCTGCTCTACTTCCCCAGCAACCGGACCATCGTGGGCGTGACCTTTCCGGTCGGCCTCGAGTTCGGCTTTCCCATCAGCCCGGTCTTCCGGGCGAATGCCAGCTTCGATCTGCCGTTCTGGATCACCTTCAGCCCCTCACCGACCCAGGCCTTCATCCCGATCCTGTTCGGCGGGGGCGTGGAGTACCTGGTGGAGAAGGACCTGGCGCTCACCGCCCGGCTGAAGATGGGGCCCACCATCGCCACCTACAGCGGTCATGCCTACTTCACCCTCTACTTCCTGGTCGGAGTGGCCTACCGCTTCTGAGCGTCGTCCCGGGCCTGCACCAGCAGCTGCGTCCCCACGGCGTAGGCGCGCTCCACCGCCGGCCGCCCGCCGATGGTGGCGAACCAGCGCTTGAGGTTCGGCAAGTCGTCCAGGTTCTGCCGCTGCTTCTCGTGCGGCACCACCCAGGGGTAACAGGCGATGTCGGCGATGGAGTAGTCGCCGGCGAGGTACGGCCGATCGTCGAGCCGGGTGTTCATCACCCGGTAGAGGCGCGTGGTCTCGTTCACGTACCGGTCCATGGCGTAGGGGATCCTCTCCGGTGCGTACTGCACGAAGTGGTGGTTCTGCCCCGCCATGGGGCCGAGCCCGCCCACCTGCCAGAACAGCCACTGCATCACCTCGAACCTGCCTCGCACGTCCGAGGGAAGGAGCCGTCCGGTCTTCTCGGCCAGGTAGGTGAGGATGGCGCCCGACTCGAAGATCGACAGCGGCCCGCGACCATCCGCCGGAGCGTCGTCCACGATGGCCGGGATGCGGTTGTTGGGGGAGATGCGGAGGAACGCCGGGTCGAACTGCTCCCCCTTGCCGATGTTCACCGGCCGCGTCCGGTAGGGCAGCCCGAGCTCCTCGAGGGCGATGGTGATCTTGTGTCCGTTCGGCGTCGCCCAGAGGTAGAGATCGATCACGCGGGTGCGCTCCTCTGGTGGAGTGGGCTAGTGAGCCCGCCACGGGTGGCGCAACCGAATCTCCTTCGACCCGGGTGACAGCCGGCGCAGCGCGATGCAGAGTGAACGACAGGGGCGGCGTGCCCACCGATGGACAGCGCGCCGCCTCGATTCATCGTCTGCCGGCGTCCCGCCGCAGTGGCAATCCGGTTGGACTTGACGGGACACCGGCCAGCAGACCAAGCCAGGCGGGGGAGGCCACGACGGATGAATTCGCGCTCGGTGGTGGAAGCCGTGATGTCGGGGAAGGATCGCCCCTTCGGAGTGCGGCTCTGGGACGGCACGGTGCTGCCGCCACTGCACCCCGCGGACGTCCCCACCATGGTGCTGGTGCACGAGCGCGCCGCCGCCTCCTTCGGGATCCCACCCTCCGAGGAGCGCCTCGCCGAATCGTTCCTCGCCGGTGACCTGGACGTGGACGGCGACCTGGTCGACTTCCTCCAGCGCGCCTCCACCTGGTCGGGCCCGGACGCGCTCCCCGCCGCGGCGGTGGCGGCCGGGCTGGTGGCAGGGGTCGGCGCCCGCGCGGGCGAGCTGCTGCGCTCCGCCACGCGCCACACGCTCCCGCGCGACGAGGACAGCATCCGGCGCCACTACGACGTGGGGAACGACTTCTACCGGCTCTTCCTCGACGAGCAGCTCGTCTACTCGTGCGCCTACTGGGCCCCGGGCGCGGACCGGCTGGAGAACGCGCAGAGCGCCAAGCTCGAGCTCATCTGCCGGAAGCTCGGGCTTCGGCCCGGCCAGCGCTTCCTCGACGTGGGCTGCGGCTGGGGCGCGCTGATCTCCCACGCCACCCGGACGCACGGGGTACAGGCCACCGGCATCAGCCTCAGCGAGCCACAGCTCGAGGTGGCGCGCACGCGGATGAGGTCGGCCCTCCCGCCCGACGCGACGCCCGACGTCCGTCACCAGGACTACCGGCAGCTCCCGGCCGCGGAGCGCTGGGATGCGATCGCGTCCGTGGGGATGATGGAGCACGTCGGTCGTGAGAACCTGGACCGCTACTTCTCCATCCTCGCCCAGCACCTCGAGCCCGGCGGGCTCCTCCTCAACCACGCCATCGGCGAGACGGGGGACGGCCGGCGCACCATTCCCTGGCTGCAGCGCACCCACGGCGGCTTCATCCAGCAGGAGATCTTCCCCGACTCCGACCTGCCCCCGCTCGACCTGGTGGTGGGCGCCGCGCAGCGCGCGGGCTTCGAGCTGCTGGAGGTGGAGACGCTCCGCCCGCACTACGTCCGTACCTTGCTCGAGTGGCTCGGGCGACTGGAGCGGCGCTTCCCCGAGGCGGTGCAGCTCGCGGGCAAGCGCAGGGCGAGGGCGTGGCGCCTCTACCTCGCGTCCTGCACCGTCACCTTCCGCACCGGACGCGTCACCGTGGCACAGGTGCTGCTGCGCAAGCGCGGCGGCGGTGAGCTGCAGCCCATCGACCGTTCCAGCTGGTACCGGGATCTCGTGCCACGCAGCTGAGGCGGAAGGCGCTCAGCGGCCAGCGCCGGGGCCGAAGGGATCCGGCATCAGCAGGTCCCAGCGCTCGAAGTCACCGAGCCGCTCCCCGGGGCGAATCTCGCGGAACACGCCCACGTCCGGGCGCACCTGGTAGGTGGTCCCGTCCGTCGCCCGGAACACCTCCACCAGCCGGCCCGTCAGCTGGGCCCGCCCCACGTACTGCATTCCCCCGATCTCGCTCCAGCGCATCACCCTGGACTCCCGGAGTGGAGGATGCGCGGTCGGCCGCACGACTGCAACCGACCGCGCATCCCCCGCTGCTCACGCGAGAAAGCCGAGGTCCCCGGTGGGGAACCGTCCGAGGTTCGGGAGGACGGACGCCAGGTCTCCCGGCGCCACACCGAACCAGCGGGCGAGCGTTGCCGCGTACTGATCGGTCGAGGTGGTGGGGATCCAGCGGCCCTGGCCGGTGAAGTCGTCGGGACCCCCGAGCGCGAGCGTGGGAAAGGTTCCGTACGTCTGCCGACCCTGCACCGCGCCGCCGAGCACCAGCTGGTGATTGCCCCAGGCGTGGTCCGAGCCGCCGCCCGAGGCCGGTGCCAGCGTCCGGCCGAAGTCCGAGAGGGTGAAGGTCGTCACCTGGGACGCTACTCCGAGCTGCAGCGTGGCGGCGTGGAAGGCGGACAGCGAGGCGGAGACCTGCGCCAGGAGGGGAGACTGGCGATTCAGCTGGTCGTTGTGGGTGTCGAAACCGCCCAGCGAGACGAAGAAGATCTGCCGGGTCGCCCCGAGCACGCTGCGGGCCTCGATGACCCGAGCCACCTGGAGGAGCTGTCTGCTCAGCACCGACGGCTGATTCCCGAAGAGGCCGCCGGTGGTCGAGCCGGTTCCGGAGAGGACGGGGGACAGGGCTCCCGAGGCGGCGAAGGCGCCTGCCGTCTCGCCGGCAACCGACTGCACCAGCGCGTTGTCCAGGTCGAGCCCCCGCAGCGCGTCCATCGCCGCACGGATGGCTTTGCTCCCGACCGAGCCGTCGAAGCCGGACAGCCCGAAGGTCGAGCCTCCGGCGGAGGGAACCGCCAGCGGATGGGAGCGCTCGCCGAGGGCGAAGAGCACGTTCCCGGCCACCGAGACCAGCGGTGGCAAGGACGCTGGCGGGAGCTGGTCCGCGAGCCTCCCGCCCCATCCCGTGCGCGAGGGACGGTCGGGCAGCGAGGTCTGCCACTGGTTCTGCTGGTCCTGGTGCGACATCAGGCTCTCGGGTCTGGGCACCCGGCCCGCCGAGTCGTCTGCCTTGTTCGTCGGCGCCACGAGGGTGCCGACGTTGAACAGCACCGCCAGGGCACCGTCGTTCCACAGCTGCTGCACCTCGGGCATCGAGGGGTGGAGCCCGTAGCTCGCCGCACCGGTTGCCGGAGCGAGCGGGAGCAGCTGGTCCATCGGGAGGGCCAGTCCCCCGTCGGTGGGCTGCCGGCGGGCGGCGGCGTAATCCGCGTAGCGGCCGTCCACCGGCACGATCAGATTGTTTCCGTCGTTGCCTCCGTAGAGGAAGACACAGACCAGCGCCCGGTAGTCGTCGGGCGCAGCCCGGGCGCTCCGGCGCCCGCCGAGAAGGCCGGCAGAGAGGCCGAGCAACGACAGTCCGGACAGGACGTCCCGTCGAGAGATCCGCATGATCAGCGCTCCACCTGATAGACGGGCGAGGTGAGGACGAGGTACGCGGCGGCACGGACGCGGGCGCCCGGGTCCGATCCGTCCTGCGCGTTCACCGCGTCGACGATCCTCGAGCGAGCGGCGCTGGAAAGCGTGCCGTGCAGGAGCAGCGCGCTGGCGGAGTCGACCAGCGCCCCGGTGTTACCGCCGTAGCCGGCGAGGTCGCCCAGATCGAGCTGGGTGCCGGTCGAGCCGGCGACGGTGGGGTCCCGCCCGAGGGATGCGTAGAGGAGCTGGTGCACCACATTGGCGCGGGTGAACACCGAGCCCGAGTCGAGCAATGCCGAGGCCGGGCTGACCAGGTTCGACTGGAACGTGTAGTCCGGCGGGTAGAAGTTGAAGACGGTGGGCGAAAGGTACGGCGGCTGCTCCACCGCGGAGCTGGCGCTGGCGAAGTACACTCCGTCGGTGGTGACCCCGAGCGCCCGGGCCAGGCCGGTGAGGAGCAGCACCGGGTCCTTCACCCGCCCGTAGGTCGGGTCGGTCTTCACCTCACCGCGGGCCTCCGGGTCGAGCAGGATGGCCCGCACGACCGCGCCCAGGTTCCCCAGCACGCGGTGGCCGTCGTCGGCCCACACCGCCGAGATGCGCGCGACGTAGGCCGGGCTGGGGTTGGCGGTGACCAGCGCCTGGATGAGCTGCTTTCCGATGAACGGACCGACGTTGGGATGGCTGGCGATGGCGTCCAGCGCCTGCGCCAGGTCGGCGGCCGGGGTCTGCCCGGCGGGGATCTGCACGCCCCGGAGGATGGCCTTGGCCGCGGAGTCGTGGTTCGAGGCCACCGCGACCATCGGACCCAGGTAATAGGCCGGATTGTGGGTCCTCTGGGTTGCGCCGGGCTGCAGCGGATAGGTCCAGCCGGTGAAGACGTGCGCCAGCCCGATGACGGCGTCCTGGTCGTAGGTGGGGACCGGGACCCCCGAGGAATCGGTCACCACCGTGCCGTCGGGCCGGAGCTGCACCAGGCCGATGGAGAACAGCTGCATCACCTCGCGGGCGTAGTTCTCGTTGGGAGCGGTCCCCTTCGCCGGGTTCGGCTTGTCATTGTTGACCATGTCCAGGTACCGCCCCATGGCCGGGCTGAGCGTCACGTCCTCGATCAGCTGCCGGTAGGTGCCGAAGGCGTCGCGCAGGAGCAGCTTCTCGTACTCGGCGAGCCCGTAGTTCGGGCGCACCTCCGCCCCGGAGATGACCAGGATCTGCGAGAGGGCGAAGGCCACCCGCTGCCGGAGCTGGTCCGGGCCGGAGAGGGCATTGCGGAAGAACGCCGTCTCGGTGAGGAACGGCGTGAAGTTGTCGCGGAAGCAGGCCGGCGGCGAGCCCATGGGGCAGACCAGGTTGGAGTTCTCGGACACCACCGGGTAGGTCCCGAGGTCCGAGGGCGGAAGCTGCAGCTGGGCGTCCACCCATGCCGCCGCGCCGCGCTGCTCGATGTCCCGCACCACCGCGACGGTGGGACCGAACGTGGCCTGCGCGGCGAGGCGGACCGCGTCGGGGGTGAGCGTGAGGGGGGTGGACGGGGAGGTCGAGCTCGAGCAACCGGCGAGCACCAACACCGCGGCCATGCAGAGGAGACGTGGGGACACGGCTGGACTTCCTCCCTCGTGGGTCCGACCGGCTCGCTGGCCGCCTCGTTCACACGTGGTGGGGCAGGAGAACATTCACTCCGCCCTGCGAATACACCAGACCTCCGGTGGCGCGAACCCGCATCCCCACGGTAGACACTTGCCTTTTCTTCCGTGGACGCGTGTCGCTGCCGACCCTCGCACTGCTGTCGCTGCTGACCGCGGCGCCCCGGGTTCCGGCGATGGAGACGGTGGCGGAGCTCCCCGAGCGCCCCGGGGCCATCGCGCTCGTGGGATCGCGGCTCTTCCTGGCGCTCCATCCGCTCGGGCACCCGGAGACGAAGCTCGTCGAGCTCGGTCCGGGCGGACGCCGCGCTCCCTACCCGAGCGGGGTACTCGCGCGCGGCTTCGGCGCGGTCACCGCGCTCGCCTCGGACGGCGCCGGCGGGCTGTGGATCCTCGATGCCGGGGCGGAGGGACGGCCTGCGACGCTCACCGGCTGGAACACCGAGGACGAGCGTCGCATCCGCAGCGTTCGCATCCCTGCGGCCGCCGTCGCCGCCAACTCCTGGCTCTGCGCGCTGGCGGTGGATCGCGCGCACCAGGTCGCGTACGTGGCCGACCGCTCGCGCGCGGACTGGACCGGCGACTCGCACCCCGCACTGCTGGTGGTGTCGCTGGAGAGCGGCGCCACCCGGCGGCTGCTCGAGGATCATCCCGCGCTCGAGCCCGACGCGGTGCCGATCACCGTCGATCGGCGGCCGGTCGCCCACCGCGAGGCGGACGGGAGCGAGGAGCGGATCCAGCTCGGGGTCAGCCAGCTCTCGCTCGACCCCTCCGGCACCTGGCTCTACCTCGCCGCGCTGAACGGGGGCAGGGTCTGGCGCGTCCGGACTGCAGACCTCGTCGACGCATCGCGCGCGCCGGACGAGCTCGCCGCTCGCCTCGAGGCATACGCCCGCCGACCGCCCGGCAACGGCATCGTCGCCGAGGACGGCGGGCGGGTGGTGCTCACCGACGTGGAGGGCCATGCGCTCCGGGTGACCGCTTCGTCGGGGACGACCATCCTCGTCGAGGATCCGCGGCTGCAGTGGCCGGACGGGCTCGCCCGCGGGCCCGACGAGTGGATCTACGTCACCGTGAACCAGCTCGACCTTCACCCGGCGCTGAACCGCGGCCGTGAGGAGAGCCGCCCCCCGTACCGGGTGCTCCGCATCCGGATGCGACGGGAGTCGCCACCCCGCGACGTCCGCCCTCCGCCCGCTCCTGTCGAGAACCCGACGGAATCGCCTGCGGAGTGAGACTGACAGCACCGACGCCGAACGCACACAACGGCAGGACAACCGCTCCGTCGCGCGCTGACGAAGCACTCAGGCGACGGGCAAACAGGCCGATTGTCCGTGGTCGGCCAGGCGTATGGTCCTGGTCGATGATCCAGACCGAGCCCGCGCTGCCCTCCTCCACGGTCCTGGTCGTCGACGACGACCCCGGCATTCGCGAGAGCGTCACCGAGGTCCTCGCCGCCGAGGGGTATCGCGTCCTCCAGGCAGGCGATGGAGCGGAGGCGCTGGAGCATCTCGCCGACCTCGCCGAGCGATGCGTGGTGCTGCTGGACCTGGCCATGCCCCGCATGAACGGGCTGGAATTCCTCGCGGAGCTCTCGCGCCGGCAGATCGCACGCACGCCGGTGCTGGTGATGAGCGCCAACGCCCACCCCGGGGAGCTCGACCATCCTCAGGTCGTCGCTCTGCTCCGCAAGCCGTTCGAGCTGGACGAGCTGCTGCGCTGGGTCGAGGTGTGCGCCCGGGGTGCGCAGCGCGAGGCGAGCTGACGCCGCGCCAGCTGCCTGGCAGCCGTCCGCCGCGCTGCGTCGACGGCTCGCGGACGTCGGCGGTGGAGCGTCCTGGAGCGCGGGAATGGTCCGCCGTTACTCTCCAGCGCCCGGAGACGGACGGAGGCAGCCGATGCCCATCATCCAGTGTGACATCCGCGAAGGACGGTCCCCCGAGCAGAAGCGGGCCCTGGCCGAGGCCATCACCCGCGTGGTGCACGAGACCATCGACGCGCCGATCGAGTACATCTACGTGCTCATCCGCGAGACACCGGGCTCGCACCACGTGAAGGCGGGCAAGCCGCTTCCCGACTGGACTCCGCCGTCGAGAGAAGGGCCCGGCCGTGCACGCTGAGCCCCGCACCGCCACCCGCGACACGGAGCGCGCGGCGCAGCTCTGGCACTGGATCGGCGGGCGGGCGGTCCCCGGCGAGAGCAACCGCTTCGGTGACGTGTTCGATCCGTCGACCGGTGAGCGAACCCGCCTGGTTCCACTCGGCGGGACTGCCGAGGTGGACGCGGCGGTCCGGGCCGCTCGCGCGGCCTTCCCCAGCTGGTCACGCACCCCACCGCTGATCCGGGCACGGGTGCTCTTCCGCTTCCGCGAGCTCGCCGAGGCGCGGGCCACGGACCTGACCCGGCTCATCACGTCCGAACACGGGAAGATCCTCTCCGACGCCCATGGCGAGCTGGCGCGTGGCATGGAGGTGGTCGAGTTCGCCTGCGGGATCCCCCAGCTGCTCAAGGGCGAGATCACCGAGCAGGTGGGCCGCGGCATCGACGCCTGGTCCGTCCGTCAGCCGCTGGGCGTGGTCGCCGGCATCACCCCGTTCAACTTCCCGGTGATGGTGCCGATGTGGATGTGGCCGGTGGCGCTCGCCTGCGGGAACACGTTCGTCCTCAAGCCGTCCGAACGCGACCCGTCGCCCAGCCTGGAGGTCGCGCGGCTGCTCGCCGAGGCCGGGTGCCCGGACGGAGTCTTCAACGTGGTGAACGGAAGCCGCGCGGCCGTGGACGCGCTGCTCCAGCACCCGGACGTGGCGGCGGTCAGCTTCGTGGGCTCCACTCCCGTGGCCGAGTCGGTCCACCGCACCGGGACCGCCTCGGGCAAGCGGGTCCAGGCGCTGGGTGGGGCGAAGAACCATCTGGTCGTCATGCCCGACGCCGACCTCGACCTCACCACCGAGGCGCTCCTCGGCTCGGCGTACGGATCTGCCGGCGAGCGCTGCATGGCCATCTCGGTCGCGGTGGCGGTCGGCGATGTGGCCGGGCCGCTCGTCGAACGGCTCGCGCCGCGGGTGCGCGCACTGCGCATCGGCCGGGGGACGGACCCTGCGGTGGAGATGGGCCCGCTCGTCACCCGGGAGCATCTGGACCGCGTGCGCGGTTACATCGACCTCGGCACGTCGGAGGGTGCGACGCTGGTCGTCGACGGACGGGGCATCCACGTTCCCGGAGCTCCGGATGGCTTCTATCTCGGGGGATGCCTCTTCGACGGGGTGCGTGCCGAGATGCGGATCTACCGCGAGGAGATCTTCGGCCCGGTGCTGGCCGTGGTGCGGGTGCGAACCCTGGACGAGGCGCTGGCCCTGGTCGACGCCCACCCCTATGGCAACGGGACTGCCATCTTCACCCGATCGGGCGCGGCGGCACGGGAGTTCACCACCCGCGTCAACTGCGGGATGGTGGGCATCAACGTGCCCATCCCGGTGCCAATGGCCTTCCACAGCTTCGGCGGCTGGAAGCGGTCGCTCTTCGGTGACCACGCGATGCACGGCCCCGAAGGTGTCCGCTTCTACACTCGCCTGAAGACCGTGACCGCGCGGTGGCCAGAGTCACCGGAAGGAGCCGAATTCGTGATGCCCAGCTCCCGGAGCTCCTCTAGCGTCTCGAGCGACAGTGGCCGGCCCGCCGGCCGTACCGACCCCGCAACGCCCTGAGACGGTCGGTGTCTTCGGTCAGGGTGGCCAACTTCCAGTTGGACCCAGGAGAAACAGATGAAGATCAAGAAGTTGTTCCAGGTGCTCGTGCTCGGCGGAACGACGCTCGGGCTCGGACTGGCCGCGTGTGGGGGCGACAGCCCCAGCGGAAACACTGGCGGCCAGCAGCAGACGCTTCCCGACGGTGGGCCGATGCCGAACCCCGGTGGAGGGCCCCCGGGTTGGTAGACCCCGCTCGCCAGCACGCGGACCGGGTCTGGGCTGCGAGGTACGGCGTCGAGACCGGCGCCGCCCTTCGCTTCGGATCGCTCTCCCGCCGGATGTGGCAGGCGGGAGCGCCCGAGGCCCTGGTCGAGCTGGCGGCGCGGGCATCGAGGGACGAGACACGGCACGCGAGCCGATGCGAGGACGTGCTGCACTCGCGGCAGGCTCCGGTGCCCGCACCGGAGACGAGGTTGCTGGAGTACGCGCCGCTCGAGCTCACGCCCGAGCAGCGCCTGACGTACGAGGTGGTGGCCCAGTCCTGCGTGTCGGAGACGGAGAGCATGGCGACGCTGGTCACTCTGCTGGATGCCGCGACCACCGAGTTCCTCAAGGGCGTCCTGCACGAGCTCGCCCGCGACGAGGTGGCCCATGCGCGGCTCGGCTGGGGCTACCTGGCGTGGGCCAAGCAGCGCATGGACCTGGCGTTCCTGGTCCCGATGCTCCCCCGGATGGTCGCGGGCAGCGCTGGACCGGATCTCTTCCGTCCCGCCGCTGCCGGCACGGATGATCCGGCGCTCTTCCACGCGGGGGTGGTACCCCACTCCGAGCGGCAGCGGGTCTACCTCGAGACCCTCGAGGCGGTGGTGATCCCCGGCATCACCGAGCACGGCATCGACGCCGCGCCGCTCCGCGACTGGGTGGACGCCCGGCGCGCGGCCCTCACCACCTCCACCGCCCCTGCCGGGGCCTGAGTCCGAGCGTCATGGTCCGGCGCCTCTCGCTCCTCGTGGTCCTGGCGGCGCTGCCGCTCCTCTCCGCCGCCACGCAGGTCCAGGGCGAGCCCACCGCGCTGTTCCACGGACGGGGCCCCGGGGGCTTCAGCCTGGAAGGGAAGACGCACCAGCTCCGGGTCGAGGACGACGGGAAGGTGCTGAAGGTCGTCGTGCCGCTCTCGGGTCTGCAGACCGGCATCTCGCTCCGCGACCGGCACATGCGCGAGAAGTACCTCGAGGTGGAGAAGTACCCCGATGCGGTGCTCTCGCTCCCGTGGTCGGCGGTGAAGCTCCCCGAGGACGGCCGGACGGTGGACGCCACCGCTCCCGGAACCATGGCGCTCCACGGGAAGACCCACGACGTCCAGGTGCGCTACCGGCTCGCACGCAGCGGCAACAGCTACCAGGTCTCGGGCAACATCGCGCTCGACATCCGTGACTACGGCATCGAGATCCCGAGCTACTTCGGCATCACGGTGCAACCGGAGATCGAGACCAGCACCACCTTCACCGCGGAGCACACGTGAGCCGAG
Organism: Myxococcaceae bacterium; assembly: GCA_017881345.1. Taxonomy (GTDB): domain Bacteria; phylum Myxococcota; class Myxococcia; order Myxococcales; family Myxococcaceae; genus RPRB01. The sequence goes on from JADGQZ010000150.1 coordinate 19,721, forward strand.
CCGGGCGTCTCCTCTCCGGATCGACGCTGGCGTTCGCGGTGCTGCTGACCGCAGGCTCGGCGCAGGCCTACCCGTGGATGATCCAGCACGGGTACACCAACTGCAGCGGCTGCCACGTCGATCCGTCCGGCTGGGGGCTGCTCAACGAGTACGGGCGGGCGCAGGCCCAGATCGTCCTCCCCACGCTCTATGGAAAGGCACCCGACGAGATCCAGCCCACGCCCGGGATCGCCTACGGCGCCATCCCGCTTCCGAGCTGGCTGGACATCGGCGTCTCGCTCCGCGGCGCGGTCCTCTCCACCACCACCTCCCAGGGCACGACCTGGCGCGACATCCTGATGATCGCCGACCTTCGCGCGGGCTTCACCGCCGGGCCGTTCCTCGGCTCGGTCAGCATCGGCTACCTGCCCGTCGGCGGGCTGCTGGCGGCGGTCACCCACCAGCCGCGCGACAATCTCGTCATGCGCGAGCACTGGCTCGGCGTGCGGGTCGACGACCAGAAGCTCTACTTCATTCTCGGGCGGACCAACCTCCCGTTCGGGCTGCGCAACGTCGAGCACAACTCCTTCGTCCGGAGCGCCACCCGCACCGACACCAACTCCGCACAGCAGTACGGAGCCCAGGTCGTCTGGGACGGTCCCAGCGTCCGCGCCGCGCTCATGGGCATCGCCGGCAACTTCCTCATCCAGGATGCGGCGTACCGCGAGCATGGCTACAGCGGCTACGTCGAGGGCGCCTTCAGCAATTCGTTCACCCTCGGCCTCAGCAGCCTGGCGACGAACGCCGAGAAGGGGATCTCGTCGATCGCCAACCCCTACATCCTCGACCCGTTCTCCAACGCCTCCAACGTGTGGCGGACGGCCAACGGGCTCTTCTCCCGCTGGCACGTGGGTGGACCGTGGGTCCTGATGGCCGAGGCGGACGTCCTGACCCAGAGCGCCACGTTCCTCGGCACGGACTGGGGCGGCACCGGCTTCATCCAGGCGGACGTCGAGCCGATCCAGGGCTTGCACTTCATCCTCACCGGCGAGGCGCTCCGGCAGAACGCGCTGAACAGCGCCGGGGCCTGGTTCTCGGTGTCCTGGTTCTTCTTCACCTACTGCGAGGCGCGCATCGACACCACCTTCACCGAGTTCGGGGTCCCTGGTGGGGGCCACGAGCCGGCCTTCAGCGTGCTCGGACAGCTTCATTTCTCGATGTGAGCCCCCGGGACGTCGACCCCCGGCGCGCTTCCGGTAGACTGTCCCTCGTGGTCGGCAGAGTACGGCTGGCACACGGGTTCGCCCTGGGTGTGCTGCTCCTGGTCTCTCCGGCCCGCGCCGGGCGGACGAGCCATCTCTGGCTCGACGAGGCACAGCTGGTCCCCGAGGGCGGCGTCGAGCTCGAGCAGTGGGTCTGGGCCTACGGCCGCGTGCCGAACAAGATCGACCGACCCGCGTCCATCTGGGTGTGGTGGGGCCCGGTGATCTCGATGTCGAACCACCTCGAGCTCGCGCTGCCGCTGCAGCTGGCCTCGTTTCCGGGAGACCTCTACCTGCATTCCATCTCCCTGTCCGCCCGCTACCGGTTCGTCCCCCGGGAGCAGGACGAGGGCTGGCAGCCGATGCTCCGTCTCACCTACCAGCAGCCGCTGGACCGGGCGGCCGGGCCACCCGCGCTCGAGGCCGCATTCGTCCTCGCGGTGGGCAGCCTGCGGACCGTCCTGGTGACGGTCAACGCCGGCGTGTTCGTGGGGATGCCGTTCCTCCAGAGCAACCTCCCCGGGAGCGTCTCGGTGCTCGGACAGGGCGGGGTCGGCGTCTCGTTCCCGGTCGGTCGCGAGCTCCGGCTGGCTGCCGAGGCCTACGGCAACCTTCCCATCACCGGCGACACCCGGCCGAGCGTGGGGCAGGTCTACCTCGGCCCCTCGCTCGCCTGGACCCGCGGTCCGTTCTGGATCACCTTCGGGTGCCTGTTCGGCCTCACCAGCGACTCCTCCCGCTACTATCCCCGGGTGCTGTGGGCCGTCGCGCTCTGATCGGGATGGTGTTGCTCCTCGCGGCCACGGCCGGCGGGGGCGAGATCCGAGGGACGGCGCAGATCCGCGCTGCCGACGGAGGGGTGGACGCCACGCTCACCCAGCCCATCGTGGTGTACCTCACCGGCTTCCGTCAGCCGCCGCTGCCCGACACGCCGATCATCAGCCAGAAGGACAAGACCTTCTCGCCCGACCTGCGGGTGGTCGTCGCCGGTCAGACGGTCCAGTTCACCAACGACGACCCGTGGGTGCACAACGTCTTCTCCACCTCGGCCGCGCGGCCCTTCGACCTCGGGCAACCGGGACCGCACGAGACGCGCTCGGTGAGCTTCCCCACCCCGGGGCTGGTGGACGTGTTCTGCAACATCCACGAGCAGATGTACGCCAACGTGCTGGTGCTCCCGAACCGCGCCTTCGACCGCGTGGCGCCGGACGGGACGTTCGTCATCCACGACGTTCCCCCCGGGCGCTACCCGCTCCACGCCTGGGGGCGGCAGATCCAGCCGTTCGAGGTCGAGGTGGTCGTCGCCGAGGGGCAGCCGGCGCAGGTCCAGCTCGTGCTGCAGCCCCGACTCTTCAACCCCGCCCACCTGGACAAGTTCGGACGCGCCTACCAGAAGCGCCCGAGCTACACCCCATGACCCAGGCCGCGACCGGAATCGACGAGGAGCACCTCGACGAGAACGCGCTCGCTCGGCACGTCGGCGGAGAGGGCACGGAGGCGGAGCGCGCCCGGGTGGCCAGCCACATCGACGGCTGCGACGGGTGCCGGGCGCTGCTCGCCGCGCTCGTCCGCACTCTGGTTGCGCCCGACGCCGAGGAGCCCTCGCACCGGCTGCTCCCGCGCGGCACGAACCTCGGCCGGTACGTGCTGCTGGACCCCGTCGGCCGGGGCGGGATGGGCGTGGTGTACGGCGCGTTCGACCCCGAGCTGGACCGGAAGGTGGCGTTGAAGTTCCTCCGCGGGCGCGAGGGCAGCCGGGCCGGGAGCCGGACACAGCTGCTCGCGGAGGCCCAGGCCATCGCCCGGCTGTCGCATCCGAACATCGTCACGGTGCACGACGTGGGCACGTTCGACGGCGAGGTGTTCTTCGCCATGGAGTACGTGAAGGGCGAGACGCTCCGCCGCGCACAGCGGCCGGGCCTCTCGGGTCTTCGCCACACGCTCGCGCTCTACGGCGCCGCCGGTCAGGGGCTCGCCGCAGCGCACCAGGCGGGCATCGTGCACGGAGACTTCAAGCCCGAGAACGTTCTGGTCGGCGAGGACGGCCGGGTGCGGGTGACGGACTTCGGGCTCGCCCGCGCGGTCCACGAGCATGCGCCACGCTTCGCCGGCACCCCGACGTACATGGCGCCGGAGCACTGGCACGGCCACTCAGGTGACGTGCGGAGCGACCAGTACAGCTTCTGCGTCGCGCTGCTCGAGGCGGTGGAGGGACGGCGCCCCGAGGAGGTCAGTGAGGCGTCCCCCACGCAGCCGCCCGAGCCCATCTCGCTGCGCCGCCGCACACTCCCGGTGCACCTGGCCCGTGTGCTGGCCCGAGGCCTGGCGGTGGATCCCACCCAGCGCTGGCCCTCGATGGACGGGCTGCTCGAGGCGCTCCGCGAGGCGAGCCTCCCCTTCCGACGGAGCACCGGGGCGCTCGCCGCGGCGCTGGTGGTGGTGACCGCCGTCGTCTGGGGCCAGCACACGGTCTGGGAGCGGCGGGTGGACCACGAGCTCGCGGCCTCGGCCGCGCGACTCCCGGCGCTGCTGCACGCGCAGATCGAGCGGGTGGACCTCCTGGTGCAGGCGGGGCTCCGCGCCGAGGGAGTGATGGGGGCCCTCGGCGACGCCAGCAACCTGGACGCCGCACTCGGGCTCGCCGAGGACGCGAGCCGCGAGCAACAGCTCGCCGAGGCGCACCGGACCCTCAGCTCGGCGGATCTCCCGGGCCTCCGCTCGCGCGACGCGCTCCTGGTGGCCAACGCCTGGGGGCGGGTGTTGCTGGATCTCGCCGCGCCGGGGGCCTTCGGCGCACCGGTGCCCGCGCTCCCCTTGCTCACGCAGGCGATGGAGGGAGTGCCCACCGACGCGCTCTGGTCCTCCGCCACCCTGGCGCGGCTGGGCTTGCCACTGGTGAACACGACTCGCCCGGACGACCTGCTCCTGGTCTCGGCACGCCCGGTGGTGCGCGGCGCCGACACAATCATCGGCCTCGTGCTCACCGGCCGCTGGGTGGACACCGGCCTGCTCGACGAGCTCGGCCGCGCCGCGGGGGCCAAGGTCGTCCTCCATGCCCCGGACGGAGGCTGGGCCGGCGCGCGCTGGAGCAAGGCGCCGCCGCTCGGCCGCGCGGTCCAGCTGCAACTCGCCGGGACGACACTCCGGGTGCTCGGTGTCCGGCTCGGGGCCGAGGGGACGCGCACCCCGGCCGGCGACGCCTACGTTGTGCGACTTCTCACCCCGGGTGAAACCGGGGGAGCCGGTTCGCCCTGGGTCCGCTGGGGACTCCTGGTCTCAACCGTGGCGGTGCTGGGGTGGCTCGGGTTATTGACCCGGCGGTCCGGCTGGTCCCTCCGGCCCCCCTCTCGTGACTGAGTTCGCCCACGCCGACGTGTTCTGGAGCACGCTCCCCCGGAGCCGCCATGTCGCGGATCGCGCGGTCCTGGAAGGACGGCTCGCGGCGCAGCTCGCCGAGGCACGGGACAGCTGGCCCCGGCTGGGCGTGGATCCGCGGCGGTTCGTGGCGCACTTGGCCGGACGGCTCGGCGAGGCGGAGGACCTCTCGCGGGCGCTCGAGCAGCTGCACCTGCCCGACCTGTACCTCGCCTTCGGCTGCGCGGAGCGGGACGACGCCGCGGTGCGCGCCCTGGACAAGGTCCTCAACACGGTCGCGGGCGCGATCCGGAGCGTCGACGCCTCGCCCAACTTCGTGGACGAGATCCTCCAGCGGCTCCGCACCCGGGTGCTCGTCTCGGAGGAGGGCCGGTCGCCGCGGATCCTCGACTACGCCGGTCGTGGCTCGCTGGAGAACTGGCTCCGGGCGGGCGCGCTCCGGCTCGCGCTCAACGCCCGGCGTGACGCCAGGCGCGGACCGGAGCCGCTTCCCGAGGTCTCGCTCTGGGAGCCGGTCGCGCCCACCGTGGACCGGACGCTGGAGATTCTCCGGGGAAAGTACGCCGCCGAGTTCGGGCGAGCGCTGCGCGAGGCGTTCGCGTCGCTCGACGCGCAGGAGAAGAACGTTCTCCGGCTGCACTTCCAGGAAGGGCTGAGCCTCAACCAGATCGGCGCGATGTATCAGGTGAACAAGTCCACCATCAGCCGCCGGATGGCGCGGGCGCGCGACCTCCTGCTCGAGCGGACCCGGAGTCGCCTGGTGGCCACCCTGTCCTTGCCGCCCTCCGAGCTGCAGAGCCTGCTCGAGGAGCTCGGCCCGAGGCTGGACCTGAGCCTGAGCTCCGTGCTGGCCCCGAGCACCTGACCCGCCGCGAGACGTGCCTCAGACCTGCGCCGGTGCCCCGGTGGCGGGCGACGCGGCCGGTTCGCCCTCGGCGGGCTCGGTGTGCACGATGACGTCCACGTCGAGCACCGTGCCGCGGATGGCGTCCTCGGCCGCGTGGGCGATCTCGTGGGCCTGCTCCACCGAGAGGCCACGCGCGACCTGGAGGATGACGTCGGCGAAGGTCTTTGGCCCCGAGCGGCGAACCCGCACCTGCGAGACACCCTCCACCGCCTCCACCGCGGACGCCGCGCGAGCGATGCGCTCGAGCAGCCCGCTGGGCGCCGCATCCAGCAGGTCATCGACCGACTTCCGGCCCAGCCGGACGCTCACCAGGGCGGCGATGGCGGCGACCCCGAGTGCGGCGACCGCGTCGGCCCGCGCCAGCCACTCCAGGCCCGACCGGTGGGAGAACCAGACCCCGGCGAGCCCGACCAGCACCACGGCGGACGACCAGACATCGGTGGAGAAGTGGAGCGCGTCCGCCTCGAGCGCCTGGCTGCGGTGCTTCTTCGCGGTCGCCGCGAGCGCGCGCGAGCGCGAGAGGTCCACGACGATCGACACGCCCATGATGACGAAGGACCAGACGGTGACCTCGACGTGCCCGCCGCCGAAGACCAGCCGCTTGCCTGCCTCGTAGGCGATCCACACGCAGGTGGCGAGGAGCAGACCGGTCTCGAAGAGCGCGGAGAAGTTCTCGATCTTCCCGTGGCCGTAGAGGTGGTCGCTGTCGGGCGGTTTCGCCGAGGCCCGCACCGCCCAGAAGGTCATCAGCGCGGCGAGCAGGTCGATGCCCGAGTGCGCCGCCTCGGAGAGGATGCCGATCGAGCCGGTCGCCAGACCGACGACCACCTTCATCCCGGTGAGGAGCACCGCCGCGCCGACCGAGCTGAGCGCCACCAGGTTCTTCTCGCGCTCGGCGACGGTGGGATCATGGACGGCGGCCATGGACGCCGCGCGATGTAGCACGGCCGCGCGGAGCACGGGGGCCCGTCAGCCGCCGGCCACCGGTCTCGACAGCGCCGCGCGTGTTCCAGCCGCTGCGCGCTCCATCGCCTCGGGTCCGCGCCCGAGACGAAACGGGCCGAGCCGCGGGAGGTCCGGGAGCGCGATCGACTGGAGGCGCGGGCGGTCCGGAATCGCGAGCGCCGGGCTCTCCCTCCGCCGCCACGGCGACCGCGAGGTTAGGTGGTGGTAGAGCACCTGCTCCTCGTCGCCCACGCCCGCCATCGCCCGCCGGTCGGCAATGCCACCGTCGGCGTAGAGCCGACGTCCGATCCGGACCGGCTGCAGCAGCACCGGGAAGGCGCAGGAGGCGTGGATCGCCGCCGCCAGCGCTCCGCTCCGGAGCACGACGGTCCGCCGGGCCAGCACGTCCCAGACCGAGAGCGCGAGCGGCACGGGACAGCCCTCGAAGGTCTGCACCGGGAGCACGCGCTCGAGGAGGCTGCGGAAGCGGGCGCCCCGGAGCAGCCCGAGGCCGGGCCGCACGTCCCAGAAGTGCTCGCGGCGGAGGCCCGTCAGCTCCTCCCGGATGCGCGCGGCGGGGACACCCGCGGCCCAGAGCCCGCCGACCAGCGCGCCGGCGCTCGAGCCGGCGATGCGGGAAGGGAACAACCCTTCCTCTTCGAGCACGGAGACCATGCCCGCGTGGGCGAAGAATCCGAAGAACCCCGACGACATCACCAGGGTGAAGGGTCTGGCCCGGAGCCAGTCACGGAGGGTCACCATCGGGTCAGAAGTTGAGGCTGAGCGTGGCGCTCCAGTACTGGTCCGAGGAGTTCCCGGGGTTCATCCAGTACACCGCGGCGCCGATCTTCCACACCTGCACCCCGACCAGGGGCCCCCACTGCTCCGGGGAGCTCGTCTGGATGGCCCGGGTGTGGGTGAGCGCCACACCGAGCTTGAGCCATTGCCAGGGCCACACCCGCGCCTCCGCCCAGTAGTTGAAGTCACTCGCTTCCCAGTTGGCGAAGTCGAAGACGAACTCGCCGGTCGAGGTGAGCTCCAGCGGGCCCCAGGTCAGGTCCCACTCGATGCCCGGCGCGAAGCCCTTTGCCACCCCGAACACCGCGCCGATCATCGGCGTCAGAGCGAAGGTGACCGAGTCCCCCCAGGAGAAGTTCCACCCGATCCAGAGCGATCCGGTCTCGAGCGCCTCGTAGGCGTACCGGGCCTCGAGGTGGAGCCAGCCGTGGTCCACCGTCACCGTCGGCTGGACGAAGTCGGACTGGGTGCCCTTGGGGAAGAAGTTCCCGCTGATCGAGAGCCCGACGGCCCAGGGCGTGGCCGGCTCGGAGGCGGGGGCGGGGGTCACGGGTGCCCGGTGACTGCCGCTGGAGGAGACGACCTGGGCGGAGCCCGACAGAGGCGCGAGCATCAGGATGGCCCGGACGCCGAGGCTTGCCAGGGCATTGAATTGCTTGGTCGTCAGATCGTCGGAGCTTCGCAGACTCCCGCGCCTGTGGGCGCAACTCCTCGGAGGGAGCGATGCTCCATCTTCCCCCGTTGCCCGTTCCGCCGCGCGAGAGGAAGATGCACCCCGAGCGCCGACGTGGCGAACTTCGCCGAGGGCTCGGCCGGGATCGTCTACACCGAGCTCACACCGGAGAAGGATCTTTACCTGTCCATCACGTTCCCCTCGCTGATCGTGGCAACGTACGGCGGGGATCGTTGCGGGGGTGGTGCTCGCCGGAGAGATCTCCCTCGCCGCTGCGATCTCGTCGCTGGAGTGGGTGTCGTCGCACGAGAAATACGGGCGCAATCGTTGAGAAATGCGCCCAAGGCCGCTGTTGCCACTGCGTCCGGCAGGGCGAAGGCCGCCTTACTTCGCGGGTGGCGGTGTCGCGGACGGCGAGGTCGCCGGGCCAGTTGCCGCAGTTGCGGGCATGGCTGCCGGGGGCTCTGCCGGAGCAGCCGCGGGAGCGGCGGCCATCCCCTGCTCGAAACTCTGCTCGCTGATCTCCGTGACCTCCGAGTTCTGGATCGTCACGGTGCTCTTGGTCTTGGCGTCGGTCAGCGTGGTCGAGCCGTCCTCCTTCTTGACCTTCTCCGTGTAGTAGACCTTCCCGGTGCTCGGGTCCTTCACCATGTAATATTTGGTGCTGCCGCACGCGAGACCCACGGCCACGACGAACCAACCGCTGCTGAAGATCCGCTTCATCGGTGTCTCCTCCGCGTCGCCCCTCAGCGCCGGTCGCCCGTCACGTCGCGATAGCACTTGGGATGGTGCAGACGTGCCCAGGCCCGGGTGACTGTTCCCTTGACCATCCCGGTGAAGGTCCCCGGCTCGGCGATGGTCAGGTAGATGTGCCCGATGATCAACAAGGTGAAGAGGATGAAGGTGACGTCGTGGAGCAGCCAGGACGCCTGCCACAGCCCCCGTCCGAACAGATTCGGGAACCAGAGCACCACCCCGGTGACCAGCACGCCCAGCGCCGCGAGCGCGCTCAGCCAGAACAGGCCCTTCTGCCCGCCGTTGAACTTGCCGACGTCCTCGTCGTGCGTCTCCCAGCGCATGTAGGCCCGGAAGTTGGCGAGCCGGACGAAGCGCCGGTCCGCCTCACCCATCTTCATCTGCCCCGCCCAGTGGACGAACTACAGAAGGGCCAGGAAGGCGAACGCGATTCCCGTCCAGGCGTGCAGCCATCGGCAGACCTGGATCCCACCGAAGAGCGCCGAAGATCGGCGTCCAGATGGGAAGTCCGGTGAAGAGACAGATGAAGAACGTCAGCGCCACGCTCCAGTGGAGCGTCCGGGTGTAGACGCGGAAGCGCACCAGGCGGTCGACACTGCACGTTGACGCCGCGTGCACTGTCTGCGGGCTACGTTTCAGGCGTGCAACTCGATTGTGACCCTGAACGCCTGCCCGGGTGGCCGGCGACGGTTGCTGGGCCTGCTCGACGTTCCCAACCTCGAGCGAGGAGGTCCCTGACGGTGACGTCACCCGGGTCGTCGCATTGACGCACGCGGCGCGAAGAGAAAGGCGCCCAGGGCCACCGTTGCCACTGCAACCGGCAGGGCAAAGGCCGCGTTCCGAGGAATCCTGCCGACGTATGTTCCCAGGATCATGAGCCAGATGGCGGTCGCCCCCAGCCAGGCCGATGGGCGTCGCAGCTGCGCGCCGGCGAGCAGCGCAAAGCTTGCGACGTAGAGGGCAACTCCTACGAGGGTGGTCAAGAGCGGGCCACCCCGCCGTTCGATGTTCTCACCCGCAGTTGCGACGGTCAGCCATGCCACGAACCCGAAATGGATCGTGAAAGAGAGAATGAATAACTGCAGAAGCGAGAGCGGCGCGCGCGGCTCGCGCCCGCGGTAGGCCTGAACTGCAAGACCGCCGAGCGCAAGTGAGTAGAGAGCGATCGAGACCCGCGCCGTCGACCGGACCCACAACGCGATCTGTGCAGGCTCCACGCTGCCCATCCTACTCTGCATCCGTCCCTCTCGAGCTGGCCGCCCTCGAGTCACGTTCGACGGGGTGTCAATCGCCTTCCGGCCGGGGTGTTTCCGAGTGACAAAGGCTGTCCCGCAGACTGAGGTTGCAACGCGCCTGAGGTTCGAGATTGCATCCCCGACGTGAGCACGGAAGGCCCCGCTCCCGGCGTTCCCGAGAAGGAAATCTTCCCCACGCTCACGGCTGCGCAGATCGAGCGGATTGCGCCGCTCGGGCGCGAGCGACCGTTCGAGGCCGACGAGGTCCTGTTCGAACAGGGCGGTATCAACCGTCCGCTCATGATCGTCCTCGAGGGCGAGATCGAGATCCTTTCCGACCGGGATAGCCTCGTGACGGTCCATCGTCCGGGCAACTTCTCTGGCGACGTCGACCTCATCGCGGGACATCCGGCCGTCGTTCGAGCGCGAGCGCGCCGCGCGGGCCGAGTCCTCGAGGTGCCCGCGGAGCGCGTCCGCCGCCTCGTCCTGACGGACACGGAGCTGAGCCAGATCTTCCTGCGGGCGTTCATCCTGCGGCGCGCCCTGCTCATGACGCGGAGCGCGGGAAACCTCGTTCTCATCGGGTCCCGCCACTCGGCCGGTACTCTGACGCTGCAGGAGTTCCTGACCCGCAACAACCAGCCGTACGCCTATCTCGACGCCGACCACGATCCGGGCGTGCAGGCGACGCTCGAGGGCTTCGGCGTGGGCGTGGACGACGTGCCGGTCCTCATCTGTAGCGGCCGGCAGGTCCTGAGGAAGCCGACGATCGAAGAGGTCGCGGACTGCCTTGGGCTCAACCGCCTCAGCCGGGACGTCGTGCGCGACCTCGTCGTCATCGGAGCGGGTCCCGCAGGGCTGGCGGCGGGGGTCTACGGCGCATCGGAAGGTCTCGACGTGCTCATCCTGGACTCGACCGCGCCGGGCGGGCAGGCCGGCTCGAGCTCGCGCATCGAGAACTATCTCGGTTTCCCCACGGGCGTCTCGGGCCAGGACCTGGCGAGCGCCGCGCTCCTGCAGGCGCAGAAGTTCGGTGCGGAGCTCGTCGTGGCGCGGACAGCGGTGGCACTCGAGTGCGACCGGCGGCCCTATCGGGTCGGGCTCGCCCCCGGAGTCGGCGTTGCGGCGCGGACGATCGTGATCGCAACGGGCGTGACGTACCGCAAGCCCGACATTCCGAACCTCACCCGTTTCGAGGGCGTCGGCGTCTACTACGGCGCTACCCAGGTGGAGGCGATCCTCTGTCAGGGCGAAGACGTCATCGTGGTCGGAGGCGCGAATTCCGCCGGGCAAGCCGCGATCTTTCTCTCCGACGGCCGACGGCGCGTCACCATGCTGGTCCGGGGACCAGGACTCTCCGACACGATGTCGCGCTACCTGACCCGCCGCATCGAGGAGACGCCCAACATCGAGGTCAAGACGCGCACCCGGATCGTCGCCCTCGAAGGCACCGAAGGCCTGGAGGGCGTGACGTGGGAGGACGCAGCGGGGAAGGCCAGCACGGTCCCCGTCCGTCACGTCTTCATGATGACGGGCGCGAACCCGAACACCGGCTGGCTCGAGGGTTGCGTAGCGCTGGACCAGAAGGGTTTCGTCAAGGCGGGTTCTGATCTCCTGCCGTCCGATCTCACGGCGTCCCGCTGGCCGCTCCAGCGCCCTCCCCTCCTCTTCGAGACGAACCGGCCCGGGGTCTTTGCCGTCGGAGACGTGCGGGCGGGAAGCGTGAAACGCGTTGCCGCCGCCGTCGGCGAGGGCTCGGTCTGCATCCAGCTCGTGCACAAGGTGCTGGCGGAGTAGCGATTGCCAACGGGCCCGCGCGAGGATTGCGCCCGAGGGCGGCGGCCGCAACCCGTGCACGTTGCCCCTCGGTGAAACGTGAAGCTTGCGCTCCGTTCCGGGTGGATGCCGGGAGTTCTGATTTGAGATCCGGCATCCGCTGCATCGGCACGAGCCATGCACAACGGTGGGCAGCGAGGCGGTGTGGCCTGGCATCGCGTCTTGCGTTCAACGACGCCACACGCTGACCAGAAGGAGGAGACGCGATGGGCAATCTTCTATGGGTCGTCGCGGTGGTCTTGGTGGTGCTGTGGGCGCTCGGCTTCGCCATGAACTTCACCATGGGCGGCCTGATCCACGTGCTGCTGATCCTGGCAATCGTGACGGTTCTCTTCAGGATCATCAGCGGCCGACAGGCAGTCTGACGCTTCCCGCGCCGGGCGAGTAGGCTCGAGGCCATGCACACGGCAGTGGCCATCGTTGCCCTTGTGCTTGCGGCCGACA
>JADGQZ010000151.1 GCA_017881345.1 Myxococcaceae bacterium
CCGAGAGCCGGGCGCGGCCCAGTACCCAGCCGAGCACCGCAGCCGCGGCCACCAGCACCCCCGTCCCCGCCACCCAGGACAGCTCCATCGAACGCACGCTCCTTGTCCCCTGGTCCGCGCCCGGGGAGAACCACCGTACGGGCCTGGACTGACGTCCAGGCACCCGTGGACTCCGCGTCCAGAACTGCTGTAGTCCCGGGCAGATGCAGCCTGGAGAGGCCCCCGCGGTGCTGGGACGACGCCCCGCCGCCGGCGCACCCGGGCTCCGGACGCTCGCTGTCGCGGGCATGGCCCACGCGCTGCACGACGGCTACACCGACACCATCTACGTCCTCCTGCCGCTCTGGCAGGTCGAGTTCGGGCTCGGCTACGGCCGGCTGGCGCTGATGCGCGGGCTCTACGCGGGGGCGATGGCGTGCCTCCAGGTCCCGGCGGGTCGCCTCGCGACGCTGCTCGGCGGAAGGATGGTCCTCGCTGCCGGCACGGCGCTCGCGGCGCTGGGGTACGCGCTCGCCGGCGGCTCCGCGGGGGTGATCGGCCTGTCGTTCGCGCTGCTCCTCGCCGGGGCCGGTGGAAGCGTGCAGCACCCGATCGCGGCCGGAGCCGTCTCGCGGGCGTATGGGAGCGCCGCCCGCGGACCCCTGGGGATCTACAACTTCAGCGGAGACCTGGGGAAGGCAGCGGTCCCGGCCGCCATCTCGCTCGTGCTTGTCTCGAGCTCCTGGCGGCACGCGCTGTGGGGGCTGTCGCTCCTGGGGCTGGCCGTGGCGACGGTCGTGCTCGCCGCCATGCCCGCGATGGCGCCGGAGCCCGCGATCGAGGCTCCGCGTCCGGGAGGGGCCGAAGGCCGTGCGCGCGGCTCGGGCTTCGGGCTCCTGCTCACCATCGGGATGCTCGACACCAGCGCACGGATGGGGCTGCTCACGTTTCTGCCGTTCCTGCTGCGAGACAAGGGCGCCTCGGTCGCCACGATCGGGCTCGGGCTCGGGCTGGTGTTCCTGGGCGGCGCGGCGGGAAAGGCAGCGTGCGGCTGGCTCGGCGCGCGGCTCGGGTTGCTCCGCACCGTGCTGGTCACCGAGGGCGGAACCGCGGCGCTCATCCTCCTCGTCCTCGCGCTGCCGCTCGTGCCGGTGCTGGTCGTCCTGCCGCTGCTCGGGACGATGCTGAACGGCACCTCCTCGGTCCTCTACGGGACGGTGCCCGAGCTCCGGACCTCGGGAAGCACGGAACGCTCCTTCGCCCTCTTCTACACGGGCGTGATCGGCGCCGGGGCCGTCGCCCCGATCGCCTTCGGCGTGCTCGGGGACGCGAGCGGACCGGCATGGGCCACGGTGGCGACCGCGGCGACCGCGCTGGCCACGGTTCCCCTCGCCTTCGCGCTGGCCAGCGCCCGCTCGGCACCGGGTCACCCCTTCCCCTGGGGTGGCGGGGGCGGTAAGGGGCGCGCATGAGAACCAAGCGCGCACTGTCCCTCTCCGATGCCCGGAAGATCATCGACGCCGCCCGCGCCGAGGCCGAGCAGCGGAAGTGGAACGTCAGCATCGCGGTGGTGGACGACGGGGGGTTTCTCCTCGCGCTCGAGCGGATGGATGGCGCGGGCCCGCAGACCCCCGAGATCGCCACCCGGAAGGCCTGGACCGCGGCCATGGTCCGCCTCCCCACCAAGACCGTCGAGGACATGGTGAAGGAGCGACCGGGCCTGCTCGGGTTCCCCGGGCAGCTCCGCGTGCAGGGCGGGCTTCCGATCCAGGTGGAGGGTGACTGGGTCGGCGCGGTGGGCGTCTCCGGCGTCGCCTCGCACGAGGACGAGCAGGTCGCGCGCGCCGGCCTCGCCGCGCTCGGCTGAGCCCGGTCGGCACCGGCAGCCCACGAGCGCCCCTCGTGCGGCCGAGCGAGCCCGCTCAGCCCCCCCGAGCCGGGCCAGACCGGTGCCCGGACGGAACCCACACCGCCGAGGCGACCGCCGCCGCCAGGCAGAGCGCTGCACAGAGCAGCACTGCGCGCTGGAAGCCCTCGGTGAGGCGCACCGGGTCGAGCTGCGCGCCCGGTCTGGACAGCCCCGCGGCCCAGGGCACCGCCGCCACACCCAGGAGCCCGGCGAGCCGGGCGATGGCGTTGTTCACCCCGGAGGCGATGCCCGCCCGCTCGGGGCCCACCGCGTCGAGCACCGCGACGGTGAGCGGTGCCACCGCCAGCGACAGTCCGAGCCCGAGGAGCAGCGCTCCCGGAAGGGCTGTGGTCCACCGCGCACCTGGCGCGAGCATCCGGAACGCCAGGAACGCCAGCGCGGCGATCAGCGCCCCGAGCGTCATGGGCCACCGGCCGCCGTTCGCCTGGCCCCACCGCCCGGCGAGCGGAGAGAGCGCGAGCATCACGATCGTGGCCGGGAGGAGCGTCAGACCCGCGCTCACCGGCGGCAGCCCGAGGCCGAGCTGCAGCTCGAGCATCAGGAGGAAGAGCGCGCAGCCGAGCGCCGCATAGAGGAGCAGCGTCACCGCGTTGGTCGCGGCGAAGGCGGGGTCCCGGAAGAGCGAGAGCGGCATCATCGCGTCCGGACGGCGCTCGAGCCGGAGGAAGACGAGGAGCGCTGCCACTCCGAGGAGGGCCGCGAGCATCGGAAGGCCGGTCCACCCGTGCGCCGGCCCCTCGATGAGCGCGAAGGTCACCCCGGCGACCGCCAGCGCGCCGGCCGCGGCGCCGCGCAGATCGAGAGGTCGGTTCTCGCGGACCGGGGTGGAGTCGGGCACGTACCGCCTCGCGGCCCAGAGCGCGAGAGCGGCCAGCGGCAGGTTGAGGAGGAAGATGGCCCGCCAGCCCACGGTCTCGACCAGCCAGCCGCCGACCAGGGGTCCGATGGCCGAGGTGACCCCGGACAGGCCCGTCCAGATCCCCAGGGCGGCGCCCCGGTCGGACTCGTCGATCTCCGCGTGGACCAGGGCCAGGCTCACCGGGACGAGGAGGGCCGCAGCGAGTCCCTGGAGCGCCCGGGCCAGCGAGAGCGTGAGGACCGAGGGCGCGAGCGCACAGAGCACCGAGGCCGCGGCGAACCCCGCCACCCCGAGCTGGAACATCGGCTTCCTCCCCAGCCGATCTCCCAGGCTTCCTCCGGTGAGCAGGAACGCGCAGAGCGTCAGGAGGTACGCGTCCAGCGTCCATTGCAGCCCGGCGAGGTCCGCTCCCAGCGCGCGCCCGAGGGCCGGCAGCGCGACGTTCACCACGGTGGAGTCCAGGAAGGCCATCCCCGATCCCACGATGGAGGCGAGGAGCACGCCTCGCCCCCGCGGACTGGCGAGGCGGACGCTCATGCCGGCTGCTCAGGCTCGAGGCGCAACCCTCGCGGGACGACCAGGCGCTCGAGGCCGTCGAACGCCGCCTCCACCGCCAGCGCCAGCGCCGCCGCCGGCAGCGCGCCCTCGAGCAGCAGCCCGGTGTCGGCGAGGCGGATGCCGGTGAGGATGGGCTGGCCGAAGCCGCCCGCGCCAACCAGCGCGCCGAGCGTCGCCGTCCCGACTGCGATCACCGCGGAGGTCTTCACCCCCGCGACGATGGAGGGCGAGGCGAGCGGAAGCTCGACCTTCACCAGGCGGAACCAGCCGGGCAGCCCGAGCGCGTCGGCCGACTCGCGGAGATCGGGGGCGATGCCCAGGAGCCCGGCGTGGGTGTTCCGGACGATGGGGAGCAGCCCGTAGAGGAACAGCGCGGCGATGGCCGGCCGCGTGCCGATGCCCAGCAGAGGAATCATCAGCACCAGGAGCGCGAGCGAGGGGATGGTCTGCACCACGCCCACCCCGGCGAGCACCGCCTGGCCGACCCGGCGCCGGCGCGCGGCGAGCACCCCGAGCGGCACCGCCACCAGGAGCGACAGGCCGAGCGAGATGCCCACCAGCGTCAGGTGCTCCCCGAGCCGGGCGGCGATCCGCCGGACGACTCCCGGCCCCGGGACGCCCGGCGCCACCGAGTCCTCGCCGAGACGCGCGCGGAGGAACTCCGAGGCCACCTGCGCCTCGGGGACACGCTCGATCCGCGCCCGGGCGTTCATGGCGATCATCGCCGGTGCGTCGATCTGCCCCGCCAGGGCCTCCAGGGCGGCCCGTGCCTCGGGCACGCGGCCCGCGAGGTTGGCGCGGATCAGCAGCACCGCCCGGTACTCGGGGAAGTGGCGCAGATCGTCCTCCAGCACCCTCAGGCGTTCGGCCTGGATCTCCGGGTCGGTCGAGTAGAGGTCCACCACGTCCAGCGCCCCGGCGCGAAGCCCGCGGTAGGCCAGCTCGTGGTCGAGCCCCCGCACGTCCCGTTGCGGCAGCGCGTACGCCCGCTGGAGCGAACGCCATCCGTCGGCGCGATCCAGGAACTCGTTGCTGAAGCCGAGCCGGAGCGCGGGATGCGAGCGAAGGTCCGAGATGCGGAGGATGCCGAGCCGCGCCGCCACCTCCTCGCGCATGCCCAGCGCGTAGCCGTCCTCGAACCCCAGCGCCGGTCCCAGCGCGACGCCGGCCGCGGCCAGCGCCGGGCCGAGCGCGTCGGGGCGCACGCGCCCGCCGAAGATCTCCTCCGCCAGCGTCCCGGTGTACTCCGGGTAGACGTCGACGTCGCCACGGACGAGCGCATCCCAGACCACGCGCGTTCCGCCGAGCCCGCGCACGTGCTCGGCGCGGATGCCCCGTCGCTGGAGCACACCGGTCGCGAGCTCCCCCACGATGACCGACTCGGTGAAGACCTTGCTCCCCACCCGGACCGGTGCCGGCCCGGCCGCAGCGGAGAGCACCAGCAGGAGCAGCGCGCTCACCGGTCCGCTCCCCCCCGCCAGCCCGCGAGGAAGCGCGCCACCCACGGATCCGCCGGGTGCGCGGCGAGCTCCTCGATGGGACCGACCTGCACCAGCGCGCCTTCCCGCATCAGCGCCACGCGGTCGCCGAGCTTCGCCGCCTCGTCCAGGTCGTGGGTGACGAGCACCACCGTCGTCCCCAGCGCACGAAAGACCCGGACCAGCTCGCCCTGGAGCTCTCCCCGGGTCACCGGGTCGAGCGCTCCGAGCGGCTCGTCCAGCAGCACCACCGCGGGCACGAGGAAGAGGGCCCGCATCAGGCTCACCCGCTGCCGCTGTCCGCCCGACAGCTGCGCTGGCCAGCGGGCGAGGAGCTCCGGCTCGAGCCTCACCAGCGCCCCGAGCTCCGCCAGCCTCCGGGCACGCCACTCCGCCGGACGGCGAAGGGCGCGGGCAAGGAGGGTGACGTTGTCCGCCGCCGTGAGGTGCGGGAAGAGGCCCCCGGATTGAAGCCCGAATCCCATGCGCCGGCGCAGCGCGGGACCCGTCCCGGGGGTGACCGCCGTTCCCTCGAGGAGGATCTCGCCCGAGTCCAGGGCGAGAAGGCCGGCCATCAACCGGAGGAGCGTGCTCTTCCCGCTCCCGCTCTCTCCGAGGAGGACGGTAGTCCGGGCGCGCGACACGTCGAGCGAGAGCCGGCGCACCGCCGGGTGGCCGCCGAAGCTCCGGGCCACGTCGCGCAGCACGAGCACTGGCCCGTCGCCGGGGTCCGGGGACACGGTGTGCTCTGTGCTGGAGGCTGGCACCGAGGGCGGGACTCTAAGCGCCACCCCTCCGGGGTGCTCTCCTGAACCCGCGTGACCTCGGACGACGGTCCGGTACCGCTCGGCTCAGGGCACCCCGGTGCGTTCCACGAACTGCTGCATGAAGCGGCGGTCCTGGTCCACCAGGGTGATGAAGCGCACCCCGAAGCCGGAGGGCCGGGTGGGGTCCCCACCGGTGTTCTCGAGGATGACCCGTCCCCGGGAGCGGACCTCGCGCTTCTCCTCGTCGAACCGAAAGATGACGTCCACCAGGGTCCCGAGCGGCAGCGACTTGGCACAGGCCAGGAAGAAGCCGTCGGTCTTGAGGTTGGCCAGGGGGTGGTCGGTGAACATCCGGCTGTTCCGGGCGGTCACGCGGATGGTCACCTCGACCCGGTCCTCGCGACGCTCGAAGCCCACGAACTCGTGCGGCTGGTAGCTGAACCGGCCCTCGTGCGCAGGCGGCGACAGCGGGCTCTGCCGGGGCAGCGGGGTCAGGCTGCGGGGAACGACGGTGAGCGGCCGCGCGGTCTGAGGAGGCGGCGCCGGGACGGGCGTCAGCGGCTCGTCGTCCATCGGCGGCGCGGGCACCGCTCGCACCATGGGCAGCGGCGACACCGGCCCGCCGGCGGCGAGCTCCTTCTCGATGTGCACCATCAGCCGGCTGAGGAACTGGAAGGCGTCGGCGTAGGCCTTCCGGAGATCCGCGTGCGCCTGGGCGCGGACGCGGTCCGGATAGAAGCGCTTCACCAGCTTGAAGAAGGCATTCCGGTACGCGTCCACCGACGCGTTGCGGTCGAGCCGGAAGATCTCGTGCGGCGGACGGCCCATCATCGCCCGCAGCTGCTCGCGAACCCGCGCCGCCTCCTGGCGCTCGGACTGGAGCAGCGCATCGGGGGCCGGCGCGTTCAGCAGGAGCGTCATCACCTCCGGGAAGGAGGCGGGGCTTCCCCAGTTCCGGCCGTCGCGGGAGACGCGGGTGATCTCCATCAGCCGGCCGGTGTTCACCAGATCCTGGACCACGTCCAGGCTGACCGGCCCGAGCACCCGTCCTTCCGCATCTCCGATCCAGTACTCGGGCATTCGTCAGGGTCCTGGCGCGGGTCGTTCAGGCGGCGAGCGCTCGCTCCACCGCCAGGGTGATCTCCACAGGATGGAACGGCTTGGTGATGTACCCCGAGGCGCCGGCCTCGAGCGCCTCCTTGACCAGCGCGTCGCTGTCCATCGAACTGATCACCAGCACCGGCGTCGTCGGCCAGCGGTCGCGGATCAACGCGAGCGCCTCCATCCCGCTCATCTCCGGCATCAGCAGATCGAGCAGGACCACCCGCGGCGCAGGACCCTGGAGGTCCAGGGCCTCCTGCCCGTTCTGGGCCTCGCGCAGGGGATGTCCGCGTCCGGCAAGCATCTCCCGGAGCAGTGTCCGGACGAAGACGTCATCGTCGACGATGAGGATGGGGCCGTCGGACATGGTCCTTCACCGTGCCCGGCGCTCGCGTGAGACGTCAACCCCCGGTGCACCTACCCGGTCCCACCGGACGGGGCGTGCGACGGCAACGGTTCGGGGGCCGGACCGTGCGGATGTGGGTGGATGCCCAGCCGGCGCACCACCAGCTCGTGCAGCGCGTACACCGCCGGGGTGAGGCCGATGGCGATGACCACCTTGATGAGGTACTCGCCGACCGCCTTGCCGGTGACCCACATCAGCGGCCGCGGCTCGGCGTTCCCGACGGAGGGAAAGACGAACCAGAACAGGTAGTTGATGACGAAGGTGTCCACCACCTGACTGGCAACGGTGGAGCCGGTCGCCCGGAGCCAGAGATGCCTCGACTGGGTCAGGGCCTTCCAGAAGGCGAAGATGTGGATGTCGAGGAACTGCCCGCAGAGGTAGGCGATGATCGACGCGATGAAGAGCTTGCCGCCGACGCCGAACACCTTGTTGAACTCGGCGTCGGTGAAATAGCTGTTCGGGTCCGCGGCCGGCAGCTGCGAGACCTTCAGCACCACGAAGGCGAACACCGCCATCCACATCCCGAGCAGCGTCAGGAACCGCGCGCCCTTCGTCCCGTAGAACTCGTTGACGATGTCGGTGAGCAGGAAGGTGATCGGAAAGGCGAACAGCCCGACCGAGACCGGCTGGGCGTAGCGCAGCCCGAACAGGTGCATGTCGATGGCGAAGGCCTTGCCGCCAGTGAGGTCGCCGATGAGCAGCGCCGCCACGAAGACGCCGCTCAGGTACGTGTAGAGCTGCTGCTGACGGGTCAACACCATGCGATGGGGTCCGCCTTCCTACCCCCGTGGCGACGACCACGCACGGGATTCCAGGTGCTCAGCCCGCGGGCCGTCGCTGCGCGTGGACCCGCCGCCGGCGAGCGTACCGCTCGGTGACCTGCTCCACGTAGGCGCGCGTCTCGTCGGGCCACGGTCCCCCTGCCCCCACCGCGCCGGGGCCGGCGTTGTATGCGGCGAGCGCGCGCCGGATGGAGCCGAAGCGGTGCAGCTGCGCCGCGAGGTAGCGCGCGCTCCCGTCCACCCCCTGCTCGGAGTCGAACGGGTCGCGAACCTCGAGGAGTCGCGCGGTGGAGGGAAGCAGCTGGCCCGGCCCCACCGCCCCGGTGCCCGAGATGGCGTGCGGCCGTCCTCCGCTCTCGACGTCCACCACCGCCTCGAGCAGACCCGGCGGGAGCCCGTGGCGCCGCTCGGCGGCGGTGATCAGCGGCGTGAGCGGCGGGTGCGCCCGGAACGCGCAGCCCGGACGGTGGAGGGCATAGAGCCCGAGGGCACGGACCCGTGCGCGGAGGTGCAGCGGCGAGAGCAGGAACACGTTCGCGCCGCCGACGAAGTTCACCGCCCCGTTCACCAGGGCGACCAGGACGCCGGCGAGGAGCACCGCCCTGCCGAGGGCGCGCCGGAGCGACGGCGGGAGCCCGGACCAGGCCCGCCACACCGCGCCGGGGACGGCGCTCAGTCCTCGAGCTCGCCGTGCCAGTACGCCACGTCCCGGAGGAACTTGCGCCAGGACAGCGGCATCCCGGGCTCGTAGGTGAACGTCAGGTGGAAGGTCTCGGGCAGCTTCTTCGGCTTCACCGGGGTGCTGTTCAGGGCCATCCCCGCCTGCATGGGCGTGCGTCCGCCCTTGCGCTGGTTGCACCCGAAGCAGCAGATCACGACGTTCTCCCAGGTGGTGTGGCCCCCCTGGGCGCGCGGGACGACGTGATCGTAGGTGGCGTCCTGCCGGCTGACCCGCTCGGCGCAGTACTGGCACTTCCCGTGGTCGCGGGCGTAGACGTTCTCGCGGCTGAACTTGATGGCCCGCTTGCGGTTGCGCACCGCGCGCAGGAACCGGATGACCGACGGCATCTTCACCGCGAAGGTCACCGAACGGATCAGCCGATCCTCGTACTCCTCGACGACCTCCACCTTGCCGAGGAACAGGAGATTGATGGCCCGCTGCCACGAGACGCGGGCGACAGGCTCGTACCCCGTGCTGAGAACCAGGGTCTCCATGGGCGGCGCATTGTAACCGCTCGGGGGAACGACCGCTCTAGCTCTATGGTGCGTGACATGTCCCAGACGAACCGAGTCCTGGTCCTGGTGAGGCACGGGGAGACCGACTGGAGCAAGTCCAAGCAGCACACCGGGAGGCAGGACATCCCGCTGAACGAGCAGGGACGGCGGGAAGGCGAGCGCCTCCGGCACCGGCTGGCGGCCTGGCCCTTCGCGCGGGTGTTCGTCAGTCCGCTCTCACGGGCCCGCGACACGTGCGCGCTCGCCGGGCTCGGAGATCGCGCCGAGCTGCGTCCCGACCTGATGGAGTGGGACTACGGCGCGTACGAGGGCCGGACGCGGGCGGACATCCTGCACGAGCGCCCCGAGTGGAGCCTCTGGCGCGACGGCTGCCCGCAGGGGGAGACCGCCGAGCAGGTGGGCGTGCGGGTCGACCGTGTCCTCTCCGAGGTCCGCGGCATCGATGGCGACGTGGCGCTCTTCGCCCACGGGCACGTGCTCCGGGTCCTGACCGCGCGCTGGCTGCAGACCACGCCCTCGATGGGGGAGCGCTACGCGCTGAGCACCGCCTCGGTGAGCGTCCTCGGACGGGAACACGCCTCCGAGGTCATCTGGCTCTGGAACGACGTGAGCCACCTTCAGGACTGACGGCTCAGTGGACGGGGCGGATGAGGTCCTGCCGGCCGCCGCCAGGTCCGAGCTGTGTCTCCAGCGCGCTCCGCAGCTCCGTCATCTCCAGCGGCTTCTGCAGCCGGGCGACGACGCGCTTGGAGTCCAGCGCAACGCGCTCCAGCACGCCGTGCCCCGAGACGAGCATCACCCGGACGTTGGCAGTCTGGGGTCGCCGGTCGAGGGCGTGGAGGAACTCGACGCCGTTCATCACCGGCATCATGAGGTCCAGGAGCACGACGCACGGGTTCGACGCGCCCTCGAGGAGCTCGAGCGCCTCGGCGCCGTTCTCCGCCCCGACCACGTCGTAGCCGTCCGAGCGAAGTCGATCCTGGAGAGACCGGCGGAAGAGCGACTGGTCGTCGACCACCATGACGGTGAGTGAGGAGGGGCGGGCCACGGGAGAATCTTCTACTCGGACTGCCGCCTGGCTGGCGATGGGTCCTGGGGACCCTTCCCCGGCAGGGGTCGGAGAGTCACCAGGGTAACTCCCCACCCGCCCCGGGCCTCGTCGGCGGCGGAGCAGTGGAGGACGTCGTGGCGGCCCTCGAGCAGCGCCCGGACACGCCGCCCGAGCGCGCCCGTTCCCTTGCCGTGGACGATCTCCAGCTGGAGCACGCCGGCGGCGCGGCACTCCGGGAGGTAGGCGTCCAGCAAGGCCGGGACGTCACGCGGGTGGAAGAGGTGCAGGTCCAGCCGGCCGTCCAGCGGGAGCGGAACGGGCGCGTCCTCATCCACCGGCCGGTTCGCTCCTGGACACCAGGAACCGCGCCAGGGCCTCGGCCTTGGGCACCAGGGTGTCCACCTCGATGTGCTCGTCGACGGTGTGAAAGCCCTTCCCGCGTGGACCGAGCCCGTCGATCGACGCGATTCCCATCGCCGCCGAGGTGCTCGCGTCGCTTCCTCCGCCGATGAGCGGCGCCTCGCCGGCGCCGAGGCCCGAGGCGTGCGCTGCCCGGCCGTAGGCCTCCATCAGCGAGACGCTTGCCGCCGTTCGCTCGAGCGGTTCACGCCCCACCCCGCCCGAGAGCTCGAGCCGCGTGCCGGGGACCCCGGCCCCGGCCTGCTCGGCCGCGTCGCGCAGCTGCTCGGTCAGGGCCTCGCCGTCCGCGCGGGTGATGTAGCGGATGTCGGCCTGCGCCTCGGCGCGGTCGGGCACGGTGTTCTTCCCCTGCCCGCCGGAGATCTTCCCCACGTTCACCGTGACCCCCCGGTCGTAGTCGGTGAGCCGCTGCGCGGCGTCGATCCACCGGGCGAGCGCCCAGATGGCGTTCTTCCCGTCGGCGTGGTGGTTGCCCGCGTGCGCAGCCTTCCCGTGCGCGATGGCGGTGACCGCGCCCGTGCCCTTGCGCCGGGTGATGATGGCGTCCTGCGCTCGCCCCGACTCGAACACCAGGGCGGCGGCGCTCCCCGCGATGGCCTGGCGGATGACACCGGCGCCCTCGGGCGAGCCCACCTCCTCGTCCGAGACCACGACGATGCGCAGCGGGGGCAGCGCGTCCAGCCCCCCGGGGAAGCTCTCGGCGAGCCCCCGGAGCGCGAAGGCCACCACGACCAGGCCACCCTTCATGTCGAGCACGCCCGGCCCGCGGCGGAGCCCGCCGTCCACCCGGTAGCCCTCGAAGACGCCCGGCGGGAACACCGTGTCCAGGTGCCCGAGGAGGGCGACGGGGGCGAGCCGCGAGTTGCCGGCGGTGCGGAACACCCAGTGGTCGGCGTACCGCGTGCTGGCGACCGACGACGCGTCGACGCCGGGGACCGCCAGGAGGCTCCGGAGCCGGCGGCCGACCTCGAGGCCGCCCTCGCGGTTGTCGGTGAACGAGTTGACCTCGACCAGCCCGCGCAGCGCCTCCTCGAAGGCGTCCCGCCGGCCGCGCCACCAGGCTTCCCACGTCTGCGCGCTCATCGTTCCCCTGGGGTCTCGCCGAATCGCGCCGTGGCGTCCTGCAGCTCCTCGGCGCTGATGCCCAGCAGGTAGAGAATGGCGTCCAGTCCGGTGGCCGACAGCGAGGTGTCAGCGCGCTCGCGGAGCGACTTCTTGGCGCGAAAGGCGATGCCGAGGCCCGCCTTCTCCAGCATCGGCACGTCGTTGGCGCCGTCACCGACGGCGATGACCTGGTCGAGCAGGACGCCCTCGGCCTGGGCGATGACCTCGAGGAGCTCGGCCTTCCGCTTGCCGTTGACGATGGGGCCGATGACCCGCCCGGTGAGCTTGCCGCCCGCGACCTCGAGGGTGTTCGAGTACGCGTAGTCGATGCCCAGGCGCGCCTTGAGCGCCTCGGCGGCGATGGAGAAGCCGCCGGAGATGACGGCCGTGCGGTACCCGAGCCGCTTGAGCGTCGCGATGAGCTTCTCGGCCCCTTCGGTCAGCGGGAGCTCGGAGGCGAGCTTGCGCAGCACCGAGACGTCGAGCCCCTCGAGGAGCCCGAGCCGCTGCCGGAGCGACTCGTCGTAGTCCATCTCCCCCTGCATCGCGCGCTCGGTGATGGCGGCCACCCGCTCGGCCACGCCATGCGCCCGGGCCAGCTCGTCGATGACCTCGATGCGGATCAGCGTGCTGTCCATGTCCATCACCACCAGCCGCTTGCTCCGGCGGAACAGGCCCTCCCGCTGCAGCGCGACGTCGAAGCTCTCCTGCATCCCCAGCTCGAGCAGCGAGCGCTTCAGCGGCTCGGGGTCCGCTCCGGCCGGCAGGCCGAGGTGGATCTCGACCGAGCCCAGGTCTCCCTTGGACAGCCGGTGGATGCGCTCGATGTTCCCCTGGTGGTCGGCGAGGGTGCTGGCCACGGCGTGGAGCTCGCGGGCGCCGAGCGACCGTCCGATGGCGGTCACCACGAAGCGCTGGTCGTCGCGGGACGGCGACGACGGGTCGTCCGGCTCCACCGGTGCGAAGTCCAGCTCCACCCCGAGCGACTTGGCGGCGAAGAGGAGATCCTTCAGCAGCCCGTCGTCGTCGTCGAGGGCGAGCAGGAGCGCGAGCGTCAGGTGGCCCTGCACCACCACCTGCTCGATGTCGAGCAGCGAGGCGGTGCTGGTGGCGATGATGCCGGTCAGCCGGGCAGTGATGCCGGGTTGATCCGCGCCGGTGACCGTCACCAGGACGTGCGAGCGAGCCATGGCCGTCGCTGGAAGCCTTACCATGCTCTGCTAGCGTGGAGACGACTTCATGAATGCCGGGGTCACCAGCACCGTGGGCGAGCTCGAGGTGCACGTGGTCCAGCCGGAGGCCGCCGCCCGGCCACCGCTGCTGGTCGTGTTCTGTCACGGGTACGGAGCGTCCGGAGAGGACCTGGTGCCCTTCGTCCCCGAGCTGGTCGAGCGCGAGCGTCGACTCGCCGCCGTGCGCTTCGCCTTCCCTGCCGCGCCGCTGAGCCTGGGGGCAGCCGCCTGGGGAGACTCGCGCGCCTGGTGGCCGCTGGACTGGATGAAGCTCTCCACGCTCTCGCGGACGGCGGAGGGTCGGGAGCGACTCCGGAACGACACCCCCGAGGGGCTGGTCCCGGCCCGGCGAAAGCTGCAGGCCTCCATCGAGGCGCTCCTCGCCGGGACCGGGCTCGGACCCGAGCGGGTGGTGCTCGGCGGATTCAGCCAGGGGGCGATGCTGGCCACGGACCTCGCGCTGCACTGGGAGCACCGGCCGGCGGCGCTGGTCGCGCTGAGCTCGGTGCCCGTCACCGCCGAGACGTGGAGGAAGCTTGCGCCCCGCCGCGCCGGCCTGCCGGTCATCCTCTCTCACGGCCGACAGGACCCGGTGCTCCCCTACTCCGAGGGAGAGGCGCTCCGGGACCTCCTGACGACCGGGGGGCTCTCGGTCGAGTTCATCCCCTTCGACGGACCGCACACCGTCCACCCGGACGCGCTGGACCGGATGGCCCAGCTCCTCGGGACCCTGCTCCCCGCCTGACGCCCATGCCCACCGCCTTCCGACGCTTCACCGGGACCGACCGCTACCTGACCAACCCGGCGCTCCAGGCCGCGGTGAACTGCGCGCTCGCGCTCGAGCGCCCGCTCCTGGTGAAGGGCGAGCCCGGCACCGGCAAGACGCTGCTCGCCGACGCCATCGCCACCGCGCTGGACCTGCCGTTGCTCACCTGGCACGTGAAGAGCACCACCCGCGCCCAGGACGGCCTCTACGTCTACGACACGGTCCAGCGGCTCCACGACAGCCGCTTCGGCGACGGCGACGTGAAGGACGTCGGCCACTACATCCGCTGGGGCCCGCTGGGGCAGGCGTTCCGCTCCAGGTCCCGGGTGGTGCTGCTCATCGACGAGGTGGACAAGGCGGACCTCGAGTTCCCCAACGACCTGCTCCACGAGCTGGACCGGATGCGCTTCCGGGTGATGGAGACCGACGCGGAGATCGTCGCCGCCGAGCGCCCGGTGGTGGTCATCACCAGCAACAACGAGAAGGAGCTCCCCGACGCCTTCCTCCGCCGCTGCGTCTTTCACTTCATCGACTTCCCCGACGCCGAGCTGATGAAGCGCATCGTCCGGGTGCACCATCCGACCCTGGACGAGGGTCTCGTCGATCAGGCGCTGGAGGTCTTCTTCCAGCTCCGCGCGCTGACCCGCCTCCGCAAGCGCCCGAGCACCAGCGAGCTGGTGGACTGGCTGGCAGTGCTGCAGGCGGCGGGCATCCACAACGTGAAGCTCGAGGCCCAGCTGCCCTTCGTGGGCGCCCTGCTCAAGAAGGAGCAGGATCTCGAGGCGCTGGCCGAGGCCGCCGGCGCACGCCGCGCCCGGGGGTGAGATGTTCGTCGGGTTCCTCTACGAGCTGAGGCGACGGAAGGTCCCGGTCGGAGCGCAGGAGGCGCTGGCGCTGGCCCGGGCACTCGAGACGGGCCTGCACGACAGCTCGCTGGAGGGGTTCTACGACGTGGCCCGCGCGCTCTGCGTCCACACCGAGGCGCACCTCGACGCGTTCGACCAGGCCTTCCTGGCCCACTTCAAGGGCATCGAGGAGAAGGGCCTGGCGCTCGCCGGGGAGCTGCTGGAGTGGCTGCAGCAGGCCGCGGACAAGCCGCCCCGCGAGCGATCGGCAGAGGAGTCGGCAGCGCTGGACGCGCTCGACGCCGCCACGCTGCAGGCACTGTTCGAGCAGCGGATGCGCGAGCAGCGCGAGCGGCACGACGAGGGCAATCGCTGGATCGGCACCCGCGGGACCTCTCCCTTCGGCAACGCCGGCAAGGCCGCGGCACCGGAGGGGTTCCGCATCGAGGGTGACGGCGGCGGCCGGAGCGCGCTGAAGACGGCCGACGCGCGCCTCTACCGCGGCTACCGGGACGACCAGGTGCTGGACACCCGCGCCCTGGGGATGGCTCTCCGGAAGCTCCGAGCGTTCACCCGCGAGGGCGCCCCGGACGAGCTGGACCTCGACGGGACCATCGACGCCACGGCCCGGAACGCCGGCGAGCTGGAGGTGGTGCTCCGGCCCCCGCGCCGGCCCGACACCCGGGTGCTGCTCCTGCTCGACGTGGGCGGCTCGATGACCCCGCATTCGCACGTCGTGGATCGGCTGTTCAGCGCGGCGAAGCAGGCCACGCACTTCAAGGAGCTACGCACCTACTACTTCCACAACTGCGTCTACGGGCGGGTGTACCGGACCGAGCGCTTCTCGGATCCGATCCCGGTCCCGACGCTGCTCGCCGACTGTGGACCGCACTGGAAGCTGGTCGTGGTGGGCGACGCGCTGATGGCTCCGTACGAGCTGATGCTGCGCTCGAGCGGGACGGATCTGTTCGACGAGCAGGGGCCCGAGGGGATCGTCTGGCTGATGCGGCTCGCCGAGCACTTCCAGCGGCACGTCTGGCTGAACCCGGAGCCGCAGAGCGCCTGGTGGGCCCAGACGGTGCGCACCATCCGCAAGGTGTTCCCGATGTTCACTCTCACGCTCGGCGGGCTCGGCGAGGCGGTGACGCACCTCGTCCGGCGTGGCGCGGTGAGGGTGTGAGGAGGAGGTCCACATGTCGCTCGCTCGAAGGGTGAAGGCTCCCGCGGTGCTGAACATCGCCGACCTGCGGCGCGCGGCGATCCGGCGGCTCCCACGCGTGGTCTTCGACTACGTGGACGGCGGCGCGGACGCCGAGCTCACGCTCCGGGCCAACTGCGCCATCTACGACCAGGTGCTCTTCCGGCCGCGCGGGGCAGTCGCCTCGCCGCGTGCGAACCTCGAGACGACGGTGCTGGGACAGCGGCTCTCGCTCCCGTTCCTGCTCGCCCCGGTGGGGAGCACCCGGCTGCTGTATCCGAAGGGAGAGGTGGAGGCGGCGCGGGCGGCCGCGGCGGCAGGCGTCGGCTACATCCTCTCGACGCTCGCCGGGACGTCGCTCGAGGAGGTGAAGGCGGCGAGCAACGGCGTGTGCTGGTACCAGGTGTACCTGGTCGGTGGGAGGGAGGTCGCGAGCGCGGCGATCGAGCGCGCCCGGAAAGCCGGCTACACCGCCCTGGTCGTGACGGCGGACACGGCGATCTCCGGGCTCCGGGAGCGCGACTACCGCAACGGCATCCAGCAGCTCCTCGGGGTGAATCCGTTCGGGAAGCTGCGGTACGCATGGCAGGTGCTCTCCCGTCCGGGGTGGCTGATGGGCTACCTCGCCGATGGCGGGCTGATGCGCTTTCCGAACGTGATGCTGCCCGACGGTCCGATGCGCTACGAGGCGGTCGCGGCGGCCCTCGAGCAGTCGGTGGTGTCCTGGGCGGATCTGAAGTGGATCCGCGAGATCTGGAAGGGGCCCATCGTCGTCAAGGGGATCCTCACCGCCGAGGACGGGGAGCGGGCCGTGGACGCGGGCGCTGCGGCGGTGGTGGTCTCCAACCACGGCGGCCGCCAGCTCGACGGCGTGTTTCCCACCCTGCGCGCCCTGCCCGAGGTGCTGGCGGCGGTGCGCGGCCGGATCGACGTGTTGATGGACGGTGGCATCCGGCGCGGGAGCGACATCGTGAAGGCGCTGGTCCTCGGGGCCCGGGCGGTGCTGGTCGGCCGGGCCTACGCCTGGGGTCTCGGAGCGGCCGGGGCTGCCGGGGTGGGCCGGGCGATCGAGATCCTCGCGGCGGACCTCAACCGGACGCTCCGGCTGCTCGGCTGCGCGTCGCTGTCCGAGCTGGACCCGTCGATGATCGAGCTGCCGGTGGGGTTCGAGCGAGGCCGCCGGGCGCTCGCGCCGGGGCCCGGCCTCGCACAGGGCGAGGATGGCGAGCAGCCGGCAGTCGGCGCGCTCCACTGAGCGGCGGCCGAGAACTCGCGGGGGCTGGCCGTGCTCGGGCATGCTCCTCCCATGACCTCGGGACCGCTGATCGCCTGCCTCCTTCTGTCCGCCGGCGCGCCGGCGGCCCAGTCCACGGAAGCGAGCGAGGCAGCGGGACAGCAGGCGGCCGAGTCGTGGCTCAAGCTCATCGATGCGGGACAGCTGGGCACGGCGTGGGACCAGTCCTCGACGACCTTCCGGACGGTCGTTCCGCGGCGCGACTTCGAGAAGAAGATGAAGGCCGCCCGGGGCCCGCTGGGAAAGTTCCTCTTTCGCAAGCTCTCGGGCAAGAAGCTGACGCACTCGATTCCGGGGGCACCCGGTGGCACGTACGTCATCGTGGAGTACAGCGCGCAGTTCCAGAAGAGAGAGCACGCCGTCGAGACGGTCACCATGATGCTCGACACCGGCGGGAAGTTCCGTGGTGCCGGCTACGACGTGCGGTGACCGGGAGACCATGTTCGGCCAGGAGGGTGAGCTCGTGAGACGCTGGATGGTGCAGGGCATTCTGCTCCTCGTCCTGGTGACTCCTGCGGCCCTGGCCACCTCTCCCGATCCGGCGGAAGGCGTGCGGGCGGCCGAGGCCTGGCTCAAGCTCATCGACGACGGGCAGTACGGCGCGTCGTGGGATGCGTCCGCCGCGATGTTCAGGGCAGCGGTCACCCGCGTCGACTGGGTGAGGCAGGCCGGGGCGGTGCGCGTGCCGCTGGGGAAGGTGCTGTCGCGCAAGCTCGTCTCGAGCCAGCTGGTGCACGCTCTCCCCGGAGCTCCGGACGGGACGTACGTCGTCGTCGTCTACCAGACCCGGCTCGAGCACAAGGAGCAGGCCCGCGAGACGGTCACGGTCGCACTCGATCCCGGCGAACGGTTCCGTGGCGCGGGCTACTTCATCCGCTGACCCCGGGCTCGGGCTCGGGGCCGATTCGGCGCTTCTCGTTCTCACGGGCGCCGGCGTGTCCGCCGAGAGTGGCCTGCCCACCTACCGGGGGTCGGGGGGACTCTGGCGATCGCTCGCCTTCGAGCGGCTCGCCTCTCCGCAGGGGTTCTTCGCCGATCCGGCGCTGGTGTGGCGATTCTACTCCGAGCGGCGGGAGGCGGCCCTGACGGCGCAGCCCAACGCCGGCCACCTGGCCCTGGCCGAGGCCGAGCGGCGGCTGGGAGAGCGCTTCCTGCTCGTGACGCAGAACGTGGACGGGTTGCACCGGCGCGCCGGGAGCGAGCGGGTGATCGAGATCCACGGCCGGCTCCTCGGCACGCGCTGCTCCCGGTGCAGCAGGCCCGAGACGCCCGACCGGACCGCGTACCCGGAGGGCACGGTCCCCCCCTGCGAGCGGTGCGGTGCGGCGCTCCGTCCGGCGGTGGTGTGGTTCGGGGAGATGCTGGATCCGGGTCACCTCGAGGCGGTGGACGCGTTCCTCGAGCGCTGGCAGGACGAGCGGCTGGTGTTCCTCGCCGCCGGGACGTCCGGTGCGGTCTGGCCGGCGGCAGGCTTCGTGGA
>JADGQZ010000152.1 GCA_017881345.1 Myxococcaceae bacterium
TCATAGAGCCGGGCCGCGCGGACGACGGTGACCGGGCCGGCGGCAGCGGCACCCGAGGCGGCCAGCACGACGAGGAGCTGCAGGACACGGCGCATTGCAGGGTCTCCCTGGAGAGGACGTTCGGAGGGCATCGCCGGGTCTTCGCATCTTCACCGGCCGTGTGCCTGGCGAAAGTTGCGAGCGGTGTCCTTCTCGGGGGCGAGCGTTGGACTGGCATCGAGTGGCTCGCGCCCGGCACCGGGGCGGCCGGGCGCTGGCGCAGTGACGAGACCCTGCGTAACGCTCCGCGCAATGGCCAGACTCCTTCCGGACTGATCCCAGTAACCCCCCGGCGGTGCGACCCGTATCTTGAACGCCCCCTTCAGGAGTCGCACGTGAACCTCGACGCCCTCCGTACCCGGATCCTCGCCACCCTCGACCGCTTCTCCTGGGTCGGGCCTCTCGCCGTTCGCCTCTCGCTCGGAGCCGTGTTCCTGGGGACGGGCTGGGGCAAGGTGCACAACCTCGCGCAGGTGACGAGCTTCTTCACCGAGCTGGGGATCCCATTCCCCGCGGCCCAGGCGACCATCGTCTCCGGAATCGAGCTCGTCGGCGGCACGCTGATCATCCTCGGTCTCTTCACCCGGTTCGCGGCTCTGCCGCTGCTGAGCACGATGGTCGTGGCGATCCTGACCGCCAAGAGGCCGGAGATCGCGGGCATTCGCTCGCTCCTCGCCTTCGAGGAGTCCACGTATCTGGCGGGCTTCCTCTGGCTGTTCGTCGCGGGTGCCGGCAAGGCGTCGCTGGACGCGCTCCTCTTCGGCCGCAAGTCGGCCCTGCCCCGCTCGCTGCTGCGCCCGGGCGAGGTCGCCGCAGAGCAA
Organism: Myxococcaceae bacterium; assembly: GCA_017881345.1. GTDB lineage: Bacteria > Myxococcota > Myxococcia > Myxococcales > Myxococcaceae > RPRB01. Next base: position 861 of record JADGQZ010000152.1, read on the forward strand.
CGCTAGCGGGACGGTCGGCAGCAGGCCGACGGGAACCCCAGCCCGCCGCCTGAACTCAGCTCTGCAACGAGGCCCGGACGCGCGTGGCATCCGCCACCAGCCAGCGGACGATCTCCGCCGCGGGCCCACGCCGGGCGAGCCGCGCTGCCTGTCCCGCCCAGAGCGAGAGCAGCTCGGCCCGTCCGGCGCGTGCCGCGGCGGTCCGCATCTGCCGGGTGAGCGCGTTCTGGAGCGGGTACGAAAGGATGTTCTCGCCCTGCAGCTCCGCGGCATCCAGGAACCGGTTCGCCAGTCCCCGTGCGGGGCGGCCCGAGAAGGCCCGGGTGATCGCGGTGGCGTCGTCCGTCGCCGCGACCACCGCCTCCTTGTACGCGGGCACCGCACCGCATTCGTCGGAGGCGAGAAATGCCGTCCCCAGCTGCACCCCCGCGGCGCCGAGGGCCTCGGCAGCGACCCAGCCGCGCCCGTCCATGATCCCGCCAGCAGCCACCACCGGCACCTTCACCGCGTCGACCACCTGCGGGACGAGCGCCATCGTGCCCACCAGCCCACGCTCGAAGCTGCCGATGAACGTTCCCCGGTGCCCTCCGGCTTCGCTCCCCTGCGCAACCACCACCTCGAAGCCCGACGCCTCGACGCGCCGCGCCTCGTCCACGGTGTTCGCCGTGCCGATCCGGACCAGCCCCGCGTGTCCGAGGCGCGCGACCTGCGCAGCGGAGGGCAGCCCGAAGGTGATGCTGAACGCCGAGGCACCACTCTGGAGGATGGCCTCGATCTGTGCATCCAGCGACCGCGTGGGCATGCCGGGCACTTCCGGGGGCGGCAGCCCCAGCTCCGCATGGATCGGCCGGAGCAGCTCCAGCATCGGCCCCGGGTCGACTGGCGGGCCGTCCGGCACGTCGGCGAAGACGTTGATGCCGAAGGGCCGGTCCGTCCGGGCCCGCACCTCGCGGCTCCACTCGAGGATCTGCTCGGGCGTGGAGTACGCACAGCCCAGGAACCCGAGGCCTCCCGCACGCGAGACCTCCGCAGCCAGCGCCGGCGTCGATGGGCCGCCGGCCATGGGTGCAGCGACGAGCGGATATTCGGTCCGCAGCAGGGAACACAGCCTCGCAGGTGCACGCATCGAGATCTCCCGGGTCGAGAGCGAGCGAAAGGTAAACCTCGCGGCCGCCGCACTTCCACGTTCTCCGGCGCGTCGTGCTACTCGCTTCCAGCAGGATGCTCCCGGCGCCCATGCCCTTTCGCATCGCGACCGAGGCGGATCGCCCGGTCATCGAGGCGCTCATCTCGCGCTCGGTTCACGGGCTGATGAGCGCCGATTACAGCCACGACCAGCTCGAGGCCGCGCGACGTCACATCTTCGGCGTCGACGGGGAGCTGCTCGCGGACCGGACCTACTGGGTGTGCGAGCACGGGGGGACGCTCGTCGCTGCCGGGGGGTGGAGCCGCCGCCGCTCTCTCTTCGGCGGCGACCAGTCCGTCGGCGGACGGAGCGTGGGGGCCCTGCTGGACCCGGCGCACGAGCCGGCACGCATCCGCGCCTTCTTCGTGGACCCGGCCTTCGCTCGCCGGGGGCTCGGCCGGGCGCTGCTCTCCCTGTGCGAGCAGGAGGCAGCCCGCGCCGGCTTCCAGGCCCTCGAGCTCGTGGCGACGCTCTCCGGAGTGGGGCTCTACGCCGCGGCGGGGTTCACGCTGGTGGAGCGGTTCGAGGTGATGCTGCCGCCGGGCGTGGAGTTTCCGGTGGTGCGGATGGCACGCCGCATCTCTCCCGGATGAACGAAGGCCGTGCCGAGCTGCCTCAGCCCCGCCCCGGGACCCTCGCCGGTCACCTCGCTTCACGGGCCCTCCGGACGAAGGTGGGGATGCCTCCTCGGCCCTGGAAGCCCTCAGTGCGCTCCGGCGGGGGCCCCGGGCCGGTTCGTGCGGAGGAAGAGCAGGATGAGGGGGACGAAGATGGCGGTGACGACCGCCAGGTCCTGGATGATCCCGATGTACGAGAGCACTGCCGCCTGCTGCTGGACGCTCATGTAGATCGCGCCGTACGCCCGCCGGAGCGCGTCTGCCGGACCGGCATGGGCGAAGGCCTGCTGCAGCTGGGCGAGCCGCTCCTGGAGGACCGGGTTCGAGGACGACAGACCGTCGACAAGCTGGTTCTGGTAGCGCTGCGAGCTCCGGGCGAGCGTGGTCACGAAGAAGGAGATCCCCACGCTCCCCCCGATGTTCCGCGCCAGATTCATCAGGCCCGAGATCTGGTTGTTCTGCTCGCGTGGCACGCCGAGATACGCCACGGTGTTGATCGGCACGAAGAGGAACGCGAGCGAGGCCGCCTGGTAGATCCGGTACATCGTCGCGGTGTGCGGATCGATCAAGAGATTGATGCTGGTCATGTGCCAGAGCGCCAGTGACAGTCCGGCGAAGCCGAGGGTGATGAGGTACTTCGCCGGCACCCGCGAGACGAGGAACCCGACCAGCGGCATCATCGCCATGGTGGTGAAGCCGCCCGGTGAGAGCACCATCCCGGCCCGCTCGGCGCTGTACCCCATGAGCGTCTGCACGAACTGGGGGATGAGCACCGTGCTGCCATAGAGCACCGCCCCCAGGGTGAACATCAGGGCGGCGCTGGTGGCGAAGTTGCGGTTCAGGAACAGCCGCACGTTCACGATGGGGTTGGGATGGGCCCACTCCCAGACCACGGTCCCCACCATGCAGGTGACCATCACCATCGTGAAGACCACGATGAGCGGCGAGCTGAACCAGTCATCCTGCTGCCCCTTGTCCAGGATGATCTGCAGGCTGCCGAAGGCCAGGGCCACCAGGCCCAGGCCGAGCCAGTCCACCTTCAGCCCGCGGGAGTCCTCCTTCTCCTGCTCGAGCCAGGGCGGGTCCTCGACGACCATCGAGCTGAAGAACAGCGAGGCGATTCCCACCGGAACGTTGATGTAGAAGATCCACCGCCAGCTCGCGTGATCGACGATGTAGCCGCCCAGCGTCGGCCCGATGGCCGGAGCGAACACCACCGCCAGGCCGTACATCGCGAACGCCATGCCGCGCTGCCGCGGCTCGAACGTATCGGCCAGGATGCCCTGCTCGCTCGGCGCGAGCCCCCCGCCCCCGATCCCCTGCAGCACCCGGAAGAAGATCAGCGACTGGAGATTGGGCGCGAAGCCGCAGAGGAAGCTGCTGATGGTGAAGAGCGCCACGCAGGCCATGTAGAAGCGCTTGCGGCCCACCCGGCTCGAGATCCACGCGCTGATCGGCAGCACCACCGCGTTGGACACCAGGTACGAGGTCAGCACCCAGGTCGCCTCCTCCTGGCTCGCCGAGAGTCCACCGGCGATGTGCGGGAGCGCCACGTTGGCGATGCTGGTGTCCAGCACCTCCATGAACGTGGCCAGGGTGACGGTCAGCCCGACCAGCCACGGGCTGTGGCTGGGTCGCCAGGCGACGTCCGGGTGTTCCTCCCTCGACACCGGGTCACTTCCCCGCGACGGCTCGATCCAGCTGCACCCGGGCGATGGTGCGCTCGTACTGCGCCCGCGCCAGGTTGAGCTTCGCGGTGGTCAGCGCCGATTGCGCGTCCAGGAGATCCGTGGTGGTGGCGGTGCCGGCGTTGACCTGCGCGCTCGTCACCCGGTAGGCCTCCTCGGCGCTGGCGATGGCGGTCTGGGCCACCTGGACCACCACGAACTGCGAATCGAGGATCGACAGCTTGCTCGCCACGTCGTAGGCCACCTGCTTGCGCGTGCCCTGCAGCTGCGCGCCGGCGGCGTCGGCCTGGCGCTGCGCACCCTGGGCCGCGTACCACTTCGTGCCCCAGGTCCAGAACGGCCAGTTGGCCACCACGCCGACGAAGAAGCTGTTCTCCGGCAGGAAGATCTGGCCGTGGACGTTGCTGTAAGCGGCCTGGACGTCGACCTCCGGAAGAAGCTCGAACGTCCGTGCCTGCCCGTTGGCCCGCGCCGCCTCGGCGTCCTTCTGGGCGCGTTGCACCTCGGGCCGGTTCTCGAGCGCGCGGTTGATCAGCTCGTCGCTCGAGCTGGCCTCGGGCACCGCCGCCTGATGCTCGATGTCCACCGGCTCCACGAACTCCAGCGCCGGGTCCTCGGGGTTCCGGGCCAGCAGCGTGAGGAGCAGCTGCCGCGCGGTCAGGGCCTGGGTCGTCGCCTGGATCTTCTGCTGCTGGGCGTTGGCCTCGGCGGTCTGGAACCGCAGGAGGTCGGCCTTGGTGATGGTCCCGGCGTTGTACCGGGCCTGGGCGTCCTGGACCTGCTTGCGGAGCTGCTCGACGCTCGCCTCGGCGATGGAGATGCCCGCCCGCGCCTCGAACAGGCGGAGGTAGGTGATCCGCACCTGCTCGGCGATGTCGGCCTGTGCCGCCGCCTCGTTGGCGCGGCTGGCGCCCGCCGAGCTGCTCGCCGCCTTGAGGTCCCGCTCCCGGTGGAAGAGCCCGAGAAGTGGCTGCTGCGCAGCGACGGTGACGGTGTTGGTGTTGACGTTGCGCGCGACCACACCGGAGCTGCCCGGTGGTCCGAGCGTGATGACGAAGGGCGCGTTCCAGTGCTGGACGGTGTCGCTGGCGTTGAGCGTGGGCAGCAGCCGTCCCCGGGCGCTGCGGGCCGTGTCCTCCGCACCCTCGGCCTGGTAACGGGCAGCCGCGAGCTGGTCGTTCACCCGGAGCGCCTCGGTGACCGCCTCGTCGATGGTGAGGACCTGGCGTTCCTCGGCCAGCGTGGCCGAGGAGACCAGGAGCGCGGCGGCAGTGAGCGTTCGAATCAAGGACACACCTCCGGACCCGTGGGTCACTGGTTCACGTGCACGGTCACCACCACCGACTGGCCGGCGCGGAGGACCATGCTGCTTGGGACGGCGTCCAGCGCGATCCGGACCGGGACGCGCTGGGCCACCTTGACGAAGTTGCCGGAGGCGTTGTCCGGGGGGAACAGCGAGAAGCGAGCGCCGGTGCCGCCGGAGACGCTCTCCACCCTCCCGTGGAGCGTCTTTCCGTAGGTGTCCACGTCGACGTCCGCCTCCTGACCGGGGTGCATCTTCCCGATCTGCGTCTCCTTGAAGTTCGCGGTGACGTACTTCCTCACCGGCACGAACTGGGCGACCGTCTGGCCGACGCCGAGCAGCGCGCCGGGGTGCGCGCTGATCCGGCTCACCGTCCCGTCGTCCGGGGCGAGGATGCGCGTCCACTCGAGGTTGAGGTTGGCCAGCGCCAGGCTCGCCTCCGAGCTCCGGACCCGCGCGTGCTGGTAGGCGGCGTTGGCCTGCGCCACCGCGATGCTGGCGTCCACCGGCCGGCTCACCACCACGCGGCCCTCGGCCTCGTTCACCTGGGCCTGCCAGCGGCGGAGCTGGTCCGATGCCGCGTCCACTGCCGCCTTCGCCGCGCTGACTCCGGCCTCGGCGGAGGTGAACTGTGCCTGCGCCTGGTCGACCTGCTGCTGGGGGATGGCATTCGCCTTCTGCAGCTCGTTTGCGCGGGCGACGTTGGACTCGGCCAGCTTCAGATCGGATTGCCGGCTGGCAAGCGTGGCCCTGGCCTGCTCGAGCTGGGCGCGGGCACCCGAGACCGAGCGGCCGGTGCCGATGAGGTTCGCCTGGGCCTGGGTGAGCCCGCCGCGGGCGGTGGCCTCGGCCACCGCGGCCTGGGCGTCCGCCGCCTGGGCCTGCGCGCGGACGCTGTCCAGCTCGGCCGCGGCCTGGGCGACGCGAGCCTGGTAGTCGCGGTCGTCGATCTGGAGGAGGACGTCACCCTTCTTGACCGACTGGTTCTCGGTCACCGGAACGGCGGCCACCTGGCCTGCGACGTGCGGCGCGAGCGGGACGACATCCGCGTCGACGTTCGCGTCGTCGGTGCTCTCCTTGCCAGCGTTGAGCAGCAGATAGAGGAGCACCCCGACGATCACCACCGCCGCCACACCGCCGATGATGATCAGCGCGCGGCGGCGCTTCGCCGCAGAGTCGGCGGGCGCTGTCCCCTGCGCATCCCGCCCCTGCTCGGGCGCCCGTTCCACCACGGCATCGGCCATGTCCGTGTCTCCCTCGGACCTCCACTGCGCGAGCGCTCGATAATCGCCACCGAGAACGCGGGCAAGCAGGTCCTACGTAACTTAACTTTCCTCGCGCCGCGGCCTCCCGTTAGGTGACTGCTCGAACGGATTCGTCACTTTGGCCCTCCCCCGCCGCCCGCCCTCGCTCGAGCGCTACGCGGCTGCCCGCCGGCTCATCGCCCGCGTCCCGGGGGCGGACCCGGAGGCAGTCGACACCTGTCTGTGCCTCTGGCGCTTCTCGGAGGAGATGTCCGCATCGTTCGAGGCGTTCTACGCTGCACATCGTCTGTCGAGCGCCCGCGGGCACGTGCTCGTCCAGCTGCTGGCGGCCGAGCGCGGGTTGACCGCCGCCCAGCTCGCCGAGCGCGCCGGCACCACCCCGCCCAGCATGACCGGAGTGCTCCGCTCGCTCGAGCGCGAGGGCCTCGTCCGGCGAAGGGCAATGTCCGTCGATCGACGCTCGCAGTGCGTCCTGCTCACCGCCGCGGGCCGACGCCGGATCGAGGCGCTGCTCCCGCTGATGGCGGACCGGCTGGCGGAGCTCGCCGGAGCTCTCCGCCCCTCCGAGCGCAAGGCGATGCTCGCGGGCAGTCGCCGGCTGTGGGAGCGGGCCCGCGCGCTCACCGCCCGGCTCCCGGCCCCGGCGCGGACCCGGCGGCGCGCGGACCGGCGAACCTAGCGCGGAGCGGTGGCCTGCCCGGGCCGCGCCGGAAGGGCCTGCGCATGGCACTGGACACAGGTCTCCATCAGTCGCCCGAAGGCATCGGGCAACGCGTCGTCTGCGCCCCGCCGCGCCACGTCCGCCAGCGCCTGGCTCCGGGCCCGGAGCTGTGACTCGAGCCGACCGAGCGAGGTCCGAGAGGCCACGCCGGCATCCGCACCCGGCCAGGTGCCGAGCCCCGTGTCGCGCTCGAGACCCGCGGCGAGCTCCGCGACCCTCGGACGGTCGAGGCGGAGCGTGGCCAGGGTCAGCGCCTCGACCATCGCCCGGTGCCGGGACATCCGGCGCCGGACCGCGCCGAGTCCGTCGTCCGGAGTGAGCTCGGGCGGCTGCGAGTCGTCCAGCGGCCGGGCCCCGCTCTGGGCGAGCGCGAACCCGCCGCCCACCATCGCAAGGCCGAGCATTCCGCCGACCAGCAGCCTCCTCATGCGTGCCTCCGCGAGTGCGACGTCCCGAGCCGGCCCGCTGCGACCAGCGCCAGGACCAGGGCCAACGTTAGCCCGGCCGAGATGGCCAGGTCGTCGAGGTGGAGCGGCGAGAACTGGAAGACCCGACGGAGAGCAGGCACCGCCAGGATGAGTGTGAGGACGGCGAGCGCCCCCACCAGCACGGCCCAGAACGCGGGGTTCGGCACCCGGAAGGACCGCCACAGCCCGCTCGCGTGCGCGCGGTGGGCGATGATCAGGCCGAGATTGCCGAGCAGGAGCCCGCTGAACGCCAGCGTCCGGGCATCCGCGGTCCCGCCGTGCTTCTGCAGGCCGATCCAGAACCCCAGCGCCACGACGGCAAAGACCGCCAGGCCCTCGACGAGGCTCCGGCGAATCTCCACCCGGCCCATCAGCCGTGCGTCCCGGGCGCGGGGTGGTCGCTCCATCGCGCGCGGGTCCCCCGGCTCCATCTCGAACGCGATGGAGCATGCCGGGTCGATGACCAGCTCCAGAAACACGATGTGCACCGGAGTGAAGAGCATCGGCCATCCCCAGAGCACGGGCAGCATCGCCATGCCGGCGATGGGGACGTGCACCGCCAGGACGAACCCGAGCGACTTCTGGAGATTCGAATAGATGCGCCGACCTGCCCGGATGGCGCCGACGATGGACACGAAGTTGTCGTCGAGCACCACCAGGTCCGCCGCCTCGCGCGCGACGTCGGTGCCTCGCCCGCCCATGGCCACGCCGATGTGGGCCGCCCGGAGCGCGGGCGCGTCGTTCACCCCGTCGCCGGTCATCGCCACCACCTCGCCCATGGCCTCGAGCACCTCGACCAGCCGCAGCTTGTGGAGCGGAGCCACGCGCGCGAACACCTGGGTCCGAGCGAGGGCAGCGCGGAGCGCCTGGTCGTCGAGCGTCTCGAGCTGCGCGCCGGTGAGGAGGTGGGTGGCGTCGATCCCCGCTTCTCGGGCGATCGCCAGCGCAGTGCTCGGATGATCGCCGGTGATGAGCATCACCCGGATTCCGGCCCGCCGGCACTCCGCCACCGCCTCCGGGACGCCGGCCCGGAGCGGATCGGCAAACGCGAGGAGGCCGATCATGCGGAGCGGGAGCCCACCGAGCTGCTCGGGAGCCGACGCGGCGGTCAGATCGGCGCGGGCCACCGCGAGGATCCTCAGCCCGCGCTCGGCGAAGCGGTGGACCTGCGCGTCCAGTGCTCGCCGCGCCTGGCCATCCCAGCCGGCGAGCGCGGCGACCACCTCGGGCGCGCCCTTCGCCGCCACCACCACGCCGCCGCGCCAGGCATGGGCGAAGGCCATCACCGGGAGCTCGGGCGTGAGCGGGTACTCTCGGAGCGCCGGCCCCGCCACGGGACGCTCCCCGCGGGCGAACTCGACGGTGGCCTGGTCCATCGGGTCGAAGCTCTCGGCAGGACAGGCCAGCGCGGCGGTCTCGCGCAGCGTGCTGGTCTCCGGCTCCTCGCCGCCGGGGCGGCCCTCGATCGCGGTCGTGTATTCCACCACCCGCATCCTGTTCTCGGTGAGGGTGCCGGTCTTGTCGGTGCAGAGCACCGTCGCCGATCCCAGCGTCTCCAGGGCGGCCATCCGCCGGACGAGGACGTTGTTGCGCGCCATCCGGTACGCACCCAGCGCAAGGAAGACCGTCACCACCACCGGGAACTCCTCCGGCAGCAGCGAGATGGCGAGGGTGAGCCCGGCGAGGAGCCCTCCCTTCCAGTCCGCTCGCCCGAGCCCGTAGATGAGCAGGACCGCTGCGCAGCAGATCGCCGCGGCCACGGCCACCGCGCGGACGAGCCCGGCCAGCTGCTGCTTGAGTGGGCTCTCCGCGGCGGAGAGCGTCTCCAGCGCATGGCCGATCCGGCCGACCTCGCTCCGGGCGCCGGTGGCACCGACCACCGCCTCTGCCCTGCCGGAGACGACGAGTGTGCTCGCGTAGACGAAGGGCGTGGTGCCCTCGCCGGGAGGCTCCAGCGGCACGGGAACGGGCACGGCGCGCTTGCGCACCGCCGCGGACTCGCCGGTGAGCAGGGACTCGTTGACCTTGACCCCGGTTGCGGAGACCACCACCGCGTCGGCCGCCACGCGGTCTCCCTCCTGCAGGAGGAGCACGTCGCCGGGGACGACCTCCGACGCGCGGATGCGCACCGCGCGGCCATCGCGACGCACGGACGCCTGCGGGCTCGACAGGTTCCTCAGCGCCTGGAGCGCCCGCTCCGTCTTGCCCTCCTGGAGCAGGGTGATGACCACCACCAGGACCACCGAGGCGCCAAGGATCAGCGCCTCGTAGAGATCCCCGAACGCGACATAGACGCCCGCGCAGACGATGAGCAGGAGCACCATCGGCTCGCGCACCACCTCGAGCAGCACGCGCCACCATCCGCCCCGCCGCTCGGTCTCGAGCGCGTTCGGTCCGACCTCCTCCAGGAGGCGGTGGGCCTGCTCGCTGCCGAGCCCCGGGAAGCCCGGGAGCGGGCCCGTCTCGCGCGTGGCGACCACGCCTTGGTCATGTTCCTCGGGCCAGGACGGTGCAAGTGCCGTGGGTCCTGAGGCCAACGCGCAAGAGCTGCGCGGGCGCGTCACCCTCGAGCGCCGCGGTGGACGCGGGCGCTGACGGTCATCGCCAACGGGCTCCGGGTCGGCGATCTCCTGAGAGCGCGACTCGGATGAGGTTGAGCCGGGGAGAGCCCGGCTGACGACCGCCGGCTCACCACCGGGCCTGTGGCATCCTCGGGGGTGCTCCGATGGATAGTTCCTCTCCCCGTCCACGCTCGCTCGCTCCGAGGGAGCACGGCGCGTACGGACAGCTCGGATTGCCGATGCTCGCCGCGCTCGGGTCAGGTGAGCCAGGGGTGGTCGCCGCACTCCTGTCGGTGAGCGCCTGGGCCCTGTTCCTCGCGCACGAGCCGCTCCTGGTGCTCCTCGGCCGGCGGGGCGAACGGCTCCAGGTGGAGCAGCGGCCTCGAGCGATGGTGAGGCTCGCGGCGCTCGTGCTGGTCGGGGTCGTCCTCGGCGTGGCAGCGCTCGCCCTCGCCTCGTCGGAGGTGCGCTCGGCGGTCGTCCTGCCAGTCATCCTGGGTGCGGCGTTCGGAGCGACTCTCGCACTCGGCCAGGAACGGTCGCTCGTCGGCGAGGGACTGGCCGCCCTCGCCCTGGCCGCAGTGTCCTCTCCGGTGGCGATCGCCGCTGGACTGACTCCTGGCGCCGCGGCCCGCGCCTGGTGCGTCTGGGCGCTCGGCTTCGGCGCGCTGCTCGTCCCTGTGCGGAGCATCGGCGCCCGGCGGCGGGAGGGCAGCTCGCTCTGGACGCGGGTCTTCCCCGTCCTGCTGGCCCTTGCGACCGCACTTGCCCTGCTGCGGACGGGGTTCGGCCTCGGGCACCTGCTCGCCCTGGGTCCCCTGCTCGCGGCGGCGGCCTGGTTCGCCATCGCGCCGCCCATGCCAGGCCTGCTTCCCCGCGTCGGGTGGACGGTGGTCGTGGCGGGGCTGCTCACCGCGGCGAGCCTCATTCTCGTCACGAGGTGCAGCGTCCGCTGAAGGGGGCGCGTGCTTCAGGCGGTCGCCCACGCGCAAAGTCTGCGCGCTCGCCGGGGCGTACTCCGGAGGGCACCTTGCTCCGGCCGTTCGCTGCGATACGCCTCAATCGACGAGGAGGCCGTCATGTACAAGCACGTGCTGATCCCGACCGATGGGTCGGATCTGTCGGCGAAGGCGGAGTCCGCAGGACTGACGCTGGCGAGGGCGCTCGACGCGAAGGTGACCGTCCTCACGGTGACCCCGCCGTTCCAGTTCATCGGCACCGAGCCGATGATGCTGGTCACGACCGAGCCGGAGTACGAGAAGGCCCAGGCCGCGAGGGCGCAGAAGACGCTGGAGCGGGTGCAGACCACCGCCGTCGCAATCGGCGTGCCGGTCGAGACCCTCCGGGTCGTGAACGCGCATCCGTTCGACGCGATCATCGCCACCGCGAAGGAGCGCGGCTGCGACCTGGTGTTCATGGCCTCGCACGGAAGGCGCGGCGTCGCCGGGATGATCCTCGGCAGCGAGACCACCAAGGTGCTCACGCACTCGAAGGTGCCGGTGCTCGTCTACCGTTGAGCCACGGAGGGGCCGCCCCGCGAGGGACGGCCCTCACGACCGACCGGTTACCAGCGCGACGCGGCGGCCGGCCGGCGGGACGCGCCGTTCCGCGACGGGCGGCCGGAGAAGGCGGCGCCGTTGCCGTGGCTCCGGGCATGCCGCCCCGGCGCCTGACCCGCGGGCCGGGACGAGACTCCGTGCCCGCGCTGCCGCGGTCCAGGGTCACGCTGCTGGGAGACGCTGCTCTCCACCGCGGCCTTGAAGCCCGGCTCGTCGCGCGGGACGCGCCCTTCGGGAACGCGGGTCCGCATCAGCCGCTCGATGGCCTGGAGCAGCGGCTGCTCGTCCGGAGCGACGAAGCTCGACGCGCGCCCGCTGGCGGCGGCGCGAGCCGTCCGGCCGATGCGGTGCACGTAATCCTCCGGGACGTGCGGCAGGTCGTAGTTGACGACGTGGCCGATGTCCGCGACGTCGATGCCGCGGGCGGCGATGTCGGTCGCCACGAGCACGCGGACCTGGCCGCGGCGGAAGCTCTCCAGCGCGCGCTGGCGCTGGGCCTGCGAGCGATCCGAGTGGATCCGGTCGATGCGGTGGCCGGTCTTCTCCAGTGAGCGGGCGACCTTGTCTGCCCGGCGACGGGTGCGGACGAACACCAGCGTGCTGTCCTCGGAGCCGCGGAGGATCGACTCGAGCAGGGCGTTCTTCTCGTTCTGCCCCAACCGGTAGGCGAGCTGTTCGGCCCGCGCGGCGACGGTCCCGGAGCGGGCCACCTCCACCCGGACCGGCGAACGCAGGTGCTTCTTCGCGAACTCGGCGACCTCCCCGGCCATGGTGGCGGAGAAGAGCAGCGACTGGCGCTTCACCGGCAGCCGCGCCATCACCCGGCGGAGCTGGGGGGCGAACCCCATGTCCAGCATGCGGTCCGCCTCGTCGAGCACCAGGATCTCGATGTCGTCCAGACGCGCGGTGCCGCAGTCGAGGTGATCGACCAGCCGGCCTGGCGTGGCGATGAGGATGGGCCGGCGCTCGCGGAGGGCCTTGCGCTGACCCTCCTGGGCGACGCCGCCGATGACCACCGCGGCGCGCATCCGCGCTTCGCGGCCCAGGGTGTCGACGGCCTGCGCGATCTGCAGAGCAAGCTCACGGGTGGGCGCGAGCACCAGCGCCCGCGTGCCCGTCTTTCCGGCCAGCCGCTCCAGCATCGGGAGGAGGTAAGCCGCGGTCTTTCCGGTGCCGGTCGCGGCGCAGCCGATGACGTCGGAGCCGGTCAGCGCGGGCGGGATCGCCTGCGCCTGGATGGGAGTGGGAGTGGTGAACCCGGCCGCGGCCACCGCGCGGAGCGAGGCGGGCGAGAGGCCCAGGGCATGGAAATCGAGAGCAGAGACTGGCTCTGTGGACACGTCTGAGAACTACCTTCTGTCGAGCAGGGAAGACCGGCCGGACGAAACACACGCCCCAGAAAAGGGGCGGGAGGTCGCGGCGAGCTGCCTCCCGCGATGAAGACCATCTAGCAGGCACCCGAGGTGAAAGCGAATCTTCCGCAATCCCGCCGGGTTGATGCCGCCCGACATCCCTGATACTGCAGATGAACACGCTGTCTCGCATCTGCACCTGAAGCCTCGGGACGCTTCGGACCCGCAGAACCCCGAGGTTTCCATGGCTCGCATCACCGTCGAGGACTGCGTCGAGTTCGTCGACAACCGCTTCGCCCTCTGCATCCTGGCCACCCGCCGGGCCCGGCAGCTCGCCACCGGCGCCACGCCGCTGGTCCAGACGCAGCGCAACAAGTCCGCGGTGGTCGCGCTCCGCGAGGTTGCCACCGGCAAGGTTCGTTTCGAGGGCGACGTCCGTGCCGCTCTCTCCAGGCCTCCGCCCAAGCGGGGCGTGCTGGAGGCCGCGGTGACCGCCACCGAGATCGACCGCGCCAAGGGTCCCGATCCGTTCCACCGCTGGGACAAGTAGGCGCAGCCAGACCCGAAGCACGGGGCAATTCATCTGGGCGCCCGCGGGTGTCCGCCGGGCGCTTCTCGGCCGTCGCGGCCGGGCCGGCTGAGGCGCGAGTGGCTTCATCGCGGACGCTCGACCACCTTGATCCAGACCTTCAGCCCTCCGTTTCACCACTCGCCCTGACGTGAAGCAGGGCCCTGGGTCTCATGGCGACGGTGAGCGGACGTCCTCGACGGTGATCGCCCAGCGGTCGTGGTCGCGCCACCGACCGCCGACCTTGAGGTAGCGGGGCGAGAACCCCTCCTTCCGGAACCCGGTGCGACGGAGCAGCTCCGCCGAGCGGGCGTTCCCGGGCTGCACGTTCGCCTCCACCCGGTGCAGCTTCAGCGTCCGGAACGCGTACCTGAGCAGCAGCGCCATCGCTTCCGTCATGTAGCCCTGCCCGGCGAAGGGCGCGCCGATCCAGTAGCCGAGGTACGCGTTCCTGAACGGCCCGTGGAAGATCTGCGAGAGGTTGAAGGCGCCCACGATGGCCCCGTCCTCCGGCCTCACCACGAGCAGGGCCCGGAAGGTCTTCTCCCGGCTCCGCCGCAGGTAGTTCCGGAACGCCGCGGCGGTCCCGGGAGGATGCAGCCAGGGCCGGTGTAGCTTCCGGCTGGCTCGGGCGAGGGCGAGAAATTCCCTCTGGTCGGCGCTCGTGGGCGCCCGGAGAAGAACGCGCCGCCGGGGGGAACGCAGCGCACGAGCCGCGGGCTTCTCGTGGACGTTCACCGCGCCCTCCGCGGGTGTGCGAGGCCCTCCCGGCAGCCGAGAGTTGGGCCTGTAAGGCGCTTCTCGCTCCTGCGTCTGGGCCTCGAACATGAGCCGCCCATTGCTGCCCTCCCTCGTCGTCGCCACCCTCGCCCTTGCCAGCCACGTCGTCCCGCGCTTCATGGACGACCCCGCGGTGGTGGGCCGGGAGCTCGACCTCGCCTGGGCCCGGGCTCCGGGTGCACCGCCCTGTGTCTGCGCGCCCGGTGTAATGCCCCCGCCGGACCTGCGTCGCCAGTCATCGACAGCGGGCAACACCGCCTGCTGCAACAGACGAGGAGACACACCATGACGTCCCAGAACGATTGCCGCTGCGAGAAGAGGACCTGTGGCTGCACCACCGTCGAGCCCTGCCGTTGCGGCGCCCGCTGCACCTGCCAGGCGAGCTGCAGCTGCGCGAATGGCTCTTCTCGAGGGTCGGCGAAGTAGACCCGGTTCCGCCGCCGGCGCGGGAGGCGCATGCACCACGCCTCCTGCGCTTCATTTCGCGTCGTGGGCGCATCCGTTGCTGCCCGGCTCGCCGCAGGAGCAGTCGACGCAGCCGCGGTCGGCGCACGACCCGCACCAGTGGACCACGCGCTTCCGCAGCGTCGCCCGCGCCCGGAAGAGGCGCACCCCGGCGTTGTTGGGGGTGATCCCCGCCTCCGAGGCGAAGTCCTGCACCGATAGGCCGTCGACCTCCACCCGCTGCAGTGCCATTGCGTACTCGGGCTTCAGCGTCTCCGAGAGGCGAGCGACGCACCGGCAGACCGCGTCCCGCTCATCCGGGCTGGGATCCGATTCCTGGTCGAGCTCCCGCTGGAGCGCGGTGAGCGCGCGATCGCTGACGCCCATCCGCCGATAGTGGTCGATGACCCCGTTGCGAAGAACCCGGTAGAACCAGGCGGTCACGCTCTCCTCGGGCTCGAGCGGCACCCTGTCCAGGCTCCGGGCAAAGGACTCCTGAAGGAGGTCCTCCGCCGTCTCTCGGTGCCCGACGCGCCGCTCCAGGAACGAGAGGAATGCGCGCCGGTTCTCAGCCATCACCGCGACCAGCTCGTGACGAGACGCCTGTGTCATCGGTCCTCCTTGCTCTACGGGAGGTCCCGCAGTCTCCCCCGGAAACGCCGGGCTGCAATCCCACTGCGAGAGTTCCCGAGTCATCCTCCCTGCGCTGAAGCCGGAGGAGAACTCCTTTGCGGAGCGCACCGCCGGAACGGCACCTCGGGGGCCGAGGGCGTCCCATCTGCACACGCTGGCGAGACATGCCGTACACCCCGTCGCTTCCTCTCCGGGGCCTCGAGAGCAGGGTGCGGTGGCTTTCGTCTCGAGTGGGAGGGAATGACGATGAGAAAGATCCATCTTGGCGGCGTTGCCGGTGCGGTAGGTCTCGTGATCGTTGCGGTTGGATTCAGAGCACCACCGGTCAGGGCAGGTGCCGAGTCCGAGTTCGACGAGCAGCACGAAAGCCGCGTGCGGCAGGGACTGGAAATCGCACCAGTGCCGCTCAACTTCAAAGGCAAGAATCGCGAACTGGTCGGGCTGGGCAGCTATCTCGTCAACGCAATCGGCGGATGCAATGACTGCCACACTTTTCCGAACTGGGCGCCGGGCCACAATCCCTACATTCCCGGTCAGCAGCAACAGGTCAACGTCGCGGTTTACCTGGCCGGCGGCAGGACGTTTGCCACGCCCATCGGCACCTTTGTATCGCGCAACATCACGCCGGATTCTGCAGGTCGACCAGCTGGGCTGACGCTGGACGGTTTCAGATTCGTGCTCACCACAGGCCACGATCCGGATGAGCCGGCCTATGAGTTTCAGGTGATGCCCTGGCCCAATTTCCGATTGATGACCGACCACGACATCAGGGCCATCTACGAGTACCTGCGCGCCATCCCGTCTCTCCCCAGCAACCCACCGGCGCCCTAGAGACTTCAAGCGCCACCGTAGGAGGTCATCGGCGGACCAGGGCCTCGTGCGAAAACAGTGCCCAGGGGCGGAATCGAACCACCGACACGGGGATTTTCAGTCCCCTGCTCTACCAACTGAGCTACCTGGGCGTGATGCGCCCCCGCACCACACGGCGGGAAGCCGAGCGGTTCGAGGGCGCGCAGGAATAGGACGCGGTGTCCCTGCAGTCAAGCAGGGGACGCTCGACTGGAGCGGGCCTAGTGGAGCGTCCCGCCGAGGGACGAGCTCGCCGAGGCGAGGAGCGACTCCAGCTCGGACCGCTCGACCGGCTTGGCGAGGCGGCCCGAGACCAGCGGGTGCTCCGGGGCAACCTGGTCCAGCGCGCTGTGGGCCGAACAGAGGATGAACCGGACCTTGGCCCCGACCTTCCGGGCGAGCCCGTACAGCAGCTCGATGCCGCTCATCCCGGGGAGCATCAGGTCGAGCACCACGATGACCGGCGCGTCGTCCGCGGCCGCGCGCTCGAAGAAGCGGAGCGTCTCGGTCGCATCGCGGGCGCCGAGCACCGTGTAGCCCTGGCGCTCGACCTCCTCGCTCAGCAGGCGGCGAAAGAACGCCTCGTCGTCGACGACGAGCACGTACGGCGTGCGAACGTCCCGGGCAGAAGCGTCGTCCACGGCTGGAAGGCTAGCCCACCTTCGGCGGCCGGATGATCTTCCGGATCCGCGAACACCCGGCGCAATCCCGCCCGTGTCGTACCCGCACTCAGGAGCACGCAGGGTCATTTCGGGGCCGGGTGTTGCCGACTCAGGGCCGCCTGCCCACCCTGACGACATGTCCTACCTCGGCCAGCTGGTCGCCCTCTCGGCGGTGGTCATGGGAATCGCCCAGACCCTCACCAAGGAACGGATGTTCGAGCCACTCCGCCAGCGCCTGGGCGGGAACGAGACCTGGCTGGGGTACCTGGTCTCGTGCCCCTACTGCGCCTCCCACTGGGTGGCCTTCGTGCTCGTTCCGCTGACGGGTGTTTACGGAATACGAGTGCAGGTCCAATGGGGGGTGCTGACCACGCTGCTCGACTGGTTCCTGTCCTCGATGCTGGTGGTGGTGATCGCCGCCTTCCTCCGCGTGGCCTTCTGGTTCGTGGACGAGAGCCAGGGCCTCGTGCGGCGTCGGAACAAGGTCATCGAGCAGGTGGCACAGGAGGGGGACGACACCCACGTCCGTCACTGAGGACCAGCGGGCATCGGGTCCGACCGGACTCTCTATCGCGGCGACACCGGTAGGCGAATGATCGGTGACACAGGGCGGAACATCCATGGATCGCACCACCATCCTCTTCGTCGACGACGACGACTTCATCCGCGGCGCCTACGTCGATCTGCTGCGCGACGAGGGGTTCGCGGTGGTCGAGGCGACGGATGGCCTCGAGGCGCTCCAGGCCGCGAGCGCGATCTGCGGTGATGTCCTGCTCGTCATCGACGAGGTCATGCCCGGTCTGCGCGGGAGCGAGGTCCTGAACCGCCTCGACGGTCGCGCCGATGCGGCCCGTTTCCGGGTGGTGATCATCTCCGGCGCCGGAACCGCCGAGGTGCACACCCTGCCGCGGCGGGGCATCCGCATCCACGCGGTGGTGGAGAAGCCGTTCACCGCGTCGGAGCTCCTCGAAGCGCTCCACCGCCTCGCCGCCTGACCGGCCACCCGCTCCAAGAACCAGAGCCGGGCGGCCAAGCTCCTCGGCATCTCGCGCGCGCCGCTCGTGGCCAGGCTCGACATCTACGGGCTTCCGCGTCCGCGGAAGCGGCTCGACTGACCGGGCGAGGCACGGAGCCTCAGGGGGCGTCGACGACCTGATCGCGGGCCTGGAGCTTGCGCTCGTGCCGGCGCACCTCCGCGACCAGGAAGGCCGCGGCGGCGGCGAGGACGCCGGCGTCGTCCAGCCAGCCGAGCACAGGGATCCCGTCGGGGATCAGGTCCAGCGGCCAGAGGACGTACGCCACCGCCGCCACTCCGGCGAGCTTCCGCCAGGCCGCCACGCCCGGGTCCCGGAGGTAGCGCCACAGCTTGGTGACGGTCCGTGTCCGCTCGAGCGCCACGTCTCTAGGACTCCCCGCCCTCGGTGGGCTCGGGAGTGGAGGGGACGATCTCCACGCCGTTCCCGGAGTCACCGTTCTCCTCCGCCGCCTCCGGCAGCTTGGAGATGCCGCTGACCTTCTCCCCGGCGCTCTCCAGCGAGATGAGCCGGACCCCTTGCGTGTTCCGGCCGATGACCGAGATGCCGTGCACCTTGATCCGGATGAGCATCCCAGCGTTGGTGACCAGCATCACCTCGTCGCGGTCCTTCACCTGGGCCAGACCGACCACCGTCCCGTTCCGCTCGGTGGTCTTGATGTCGATGATGCCCTTGCCGCCGCGACCCTGGACCCGGTACTCGGCCTCCTCGGTCCGCTTCCCGTAGCCATTCTCGGTCACGGTGAGGATGGTCGTGCCGGGCTCCACCACGTCGGCACCCACCACCTCGTCGCCCTCCTCGAGCGTGATGCCCTTCACGCCGTAGGCCTGCCGGCCCATCGAGCGCACCTCCGCCTCGGCGAAGCGGATGCTCATGCCCCGGGCGGTGGAGAGGAGGATGTCCTTGCTCCCGTCGGTGATGAAGACCGCGACCAGCGAGTCGCCGTCCTCGATGCTCAGGGCGATGATGCCGGCCGAGCGCACGTTGGAGAAGGCGTTGAGGTCGGTGCGCTTCACCACACCCTTCCTGGTGACGAAGAAGACGAAGCGGGCCTCCTCGAACCCCTTGGTGACGAGGATCGAGGCGAGCTTCTCGCCCTCGCCCATCTGGACCACGTTGATGATCGGCTTGCCGCGGGCGGTGCGGCTGGCCGCAGGAATCTCGTGCACCTTGAGCCAGTACAGCTTGCCCCGGGTGGTGATGGGCATCAGGTACGCGTGGGTACTGGCGACGAAGAGGTCGGAGACGAAGTCGTCCTCCTTCATCGAGGCGCCGGTCTTGCCGCGGCCGCCACGCCGCTGCGAGCGGTATTCCGAGAGCGGGCTCCGCTTGACGTACCCGGCGTGGGACACGGTGACCACCATGTCCTCCTCGGCGATCAGGTCCTCGCTGGTGAGCTCGTCGGCCTCGCCGGTGATCTCGGTCCGGCGCTCGTCGCCGAACTTCTCTCGCACCTCGCGGAGCTCGGTCTTCACCACGTCGAGCAGCGACGACTCGTTCTCCAGGATGTCGCGCAGCCGGGCGATCTCCCGGGTCAGCGAGATCAGCTCGGTGAAGAGCTCCTCGCGCTGGATGCCGGTCAGGCGCTGCAGCCGCATCTCGAGGATCTGCTTGGCCTGCTCCTCGGTGAAGCCGCCGTCCTCGTAGCGGTGCTGCAGGCCCGCATACTTCGGCTCCTCGGCCCGGGCGCGCGCGACCAGCTGCTCCATCTGGGCCTTCGCCGCGTCCAGGTCCAGGCGCGGAAGCTCGCGGAACCGCTCGTGCTCGTAGAGCGACGGCGCGAGCACGTGCATGAGGCCCCACCGCGCCTCGTCCGGATCGCGCGAGCGGCGGATGATGGTGATGACCAGGTCGATGATGTCCTGGGCGACCAGCAGGCCCTCGACCACGTGGATGCGGCGCTCGGCGTTGCGCAGCTCGAAGCGGCTCCGGCGGGTGACGACCTCGCGGCGGTGGCTGACGAACCGCTCGAGCAGCTCGCGGAGGTTGAGCGTGCGCGGCTGCCCGCCGTCGATCGCCAGGAGCACGATGCCGAAGGTGGTCTGCAGCGGGGTGTTGGTGAACAGGTTGTTCAGGACCACCCCGGAGATGGCGTCGCGCTTCAGCTCGATGACCAGGCGCATGCCTCGGCGGTCGGACTCGTCGCGGATCTGGCTGATGCCCTCGATCTTCTTGTCCCGGACCAGCTCGGCGATCTTCTCGGTGAGCCGGGCCTTGTTCACCTGGTACGGGATCTCGCTGATGACGATCGCCTCGCGCTCGCCCTTGGCGGAGGTCTCGATCTCGTGCCGTGCCCGGAGCGTGATCTGCCCACGACCGGTCTCGTACGCCCGGCCGATGCCCTCCCGTCCGAGGATGAACCCCGCCGTCGGGAAATCCGGGCCGGGGATGTGCTGCATCAGCTCGCGGACGGTGGCCTTCGGGTACTGGATCAGGTGCAGCGTGCCGTCGATGACCTCCCGCATGTTGTGCGGCGGGATGTTGGTGGTCATGCCCACCGCGATGCCCGAGCTCCCGTTGACCAGGAGATTCGGGAAGCGGGTGGGAAGGACCAGCGGCTCCTTGGTGGAGTCGTCGAAGTTCGGGCCGAAGTCGACGGTCTCCTTGTCGATGTCGGCGAGCATGGCCTCGGCCAGCTCCATCATCCGGCACTCGGTGTAGCGGTAGGCGGCGGCCGAGTCCCCGTCGACGCTGCCGAAGTTCCCCTGCCCGTCGACGAGCAGGTAGCGCATGTTCCACGGCTGGGCCAGGCGGACCAGCGCGTCGTAGACGCTCGAATCGCCGTGGGGGTGGTACTTCTTGAGCACCTCGCCGACCACGCCCGCGCACTTGCTGTACTTGCGGTTGTGAAGCAGCCCCTCGTCCTGCATCGCGTAGAGGATGCGGCGGTGGACCGGCTTGAGGCCGTCGCGCACGTCGGGGAGGGCCCGACCCACGATGACGGACATCGAGTAGTCGAGATAGCTCCGGCGCATCTCGTCCTCGATGTTGATCGGGATGAGATCGCCGGCGCCGCCGCCCGGGGAACCAGGGGGCGCGGGGGGAGTCGGGAGGTCGTCGGACATGGGGCGCTCTCCCTTACCTAACTGCCCGCAACCTCTGGGTCAATCAGGCAAAGACCCCCGTCAGCCTCCCCGGCGTGCCAGGGCCTCCCGGAGGCGTCTTTTCCGTTCATCCTGGACCCTCGCCCGGTCGGTCCGGAGGGCGGCGACGAGGGGCCCTGCCGCCTGCCGGGGCGAACCGCTCCGGAAGGGCGGCGCCGGGTCGTACTCGATGGTCAGCTGGATGCGCTCGGCGACCTCGCGACCGTGCAGCTCGGCGACGAGGGTCAGCGCAAAGTCGATGCCCGCGGTGACGCCGCCGCCGGTGATGCGGTTGCGATCGCGGACAACGCGCGCCTCCACCGGCGTCGCCCCGAGGTCGGCGAGGAGGTCCAGCGAGAGCCAGTGGGTGGTCGCGCGGTAGCCGCGCAGGAGCCCGGCGGCGCCGAGCACGAGCGCTCCGGTGCAGACGCTCGTGACCCAGGCAGCGCGCGCACCGCGGTCCGCGACGAAGTCGAGCACCCGGTCGTCGGTGAGGAGCCCGTTCACCCCGATCCCGCCCGGGATGCAGAGCACGTCGAGGGGAGGCGCGTCGTCGAGCATGCAGTCCGTCCCGAGCGAGAGTCCCGAGTCGCTCCGGATGAGACCTGGCCGCGTTCCGACGACCACGGCTCGCATGCCGGGCGCGCGGGCGAAGATCTCGTAGGGGCCGGTGAGGTCCAGCTGGGTGAGGTCCGGGAAGGCGAGCAGCCCGACGGTGAGCGGTGACGTCATGCGGCCGGGAGACTAGCGGTCGGCCGGGCCGAGCGGGCCCGGTTATGACGACGACACCATGGCCGAGTACTCCACCCGTGACCTCACCGAGCTGCCCGCCGGTCTCCCCGTTCCGGTGGACGACGGCCGGGCCGCCCACCTGACCGGGCTCCGCGTTCCCTCGGTGGCGCTGCAGGCCACGACGGGCGAGCAGATCGATCTCTCGGCGATCTCCGGCCGCGCGGTGGTCTTCGCCTATCCCCGGACGGGACAGCCAGGTCAGCCCCCGCTCACCCCGGACTGGGACCTCGTCCCCGGTGCCCGCGGCTGCACGCCCGAGACCTGTGCCTTCCGCGATCTCGCGGCCGAGTTCGGCAAGCACGACGTGCGCCTCTTCGGCCTCAGCACGCAGCAGCCCGAATACCAGCGCGAGCTGTCCGAGCGACTGCACCTGCCGTTCCCCGTTCTGAGCGACGCGGCGCGCACGCTGACCGATGCGCTTCACCTGCCCACCCTGAGCATCGGTGGCCACGTCCTGCTCGCGCGCCTCAGCTGGCTCCAGCGCGACGGGCGGATCGAGCGCGTCTGGTACCCGGTCTTCCCCCCCGATCGGCACGCGTCCGAGGTGCTGGCGTCGCTCTCGCGCTGAGGCGGCGGTACAGTCGGCCTCCGTGACCGCCACCGCCCGTGTCGACGCAGTTCCGGACCGCGCGGCCGCGGGCTACCTCGTCGCGCAGGCCGTGGTGGTGCTGCTCTGGTGGGGGACGGTCCTCTTCAGCGAGACGGTGCGGACCTGGTTCTTTCCCTACGGGGGGCTCGACCCGGCCTTCGTCGCGTTCCTCCTGCCGGATCTGGTGTTCATCGTCGGCGGGTCGCTCCTCGTCGCCCGTCGCAAGCTGCGAGGAGAGGCGGCTCCACGCGCCTCGGGAATCCTGCTCGGAGCCGTGGGCTACGCGACGCTCTACACGTTCGTCTGGACGCTGCTGCTCCGGGCTCCGCCGGGAGGCGCCATCGCGATGGCGGTCCTGGGGATCGGGACCTGGCGGGCCTGCCGCTGACCGCCTAGTGCTGTAGCCGCTTCCCGAACGGCGCGAGCGCGAGCATTCCGAACTTGAGGTGCTGGAACGCGAACGGGATGCCGATGATGGTGATGGCCAGCCCCACGCCCAGGACCAGGTGGCTGAGGAAGATCCACACCCCGGCGACCACCAGCCAGAGCACGTTCAGGGCGAAGCTGCCGACACCCGCGCCGGGCACCTCGTCGAAGTCGTGCCCGAACGGGACCAGGCCCAGCTTCGCCAGCTTGAAGCACTGGAGCCCGAAGGGGATGCCCACCACCGTGAGGCAGAGCACGACGCCGGCGAGCAGGTACTCGAGGCAGATCAGCCAGCCTCCGCCGAGGATGACCCACAGGACGTTGAGGATGAAGTCCACGGTAGGATCTACGCGGGACGGGGGCCGGCCATTTCCGGGCCGCCGTTCAGGCCTTGGA
>JADGQZ010000153.1 GCA_017881345.1 Myxococcaceae bacterium
AGAACATCTCCATCACCAAGGCCACCTTCCCCTCGGTCCCCTCGATGGCGGCGACGTACCAGCGGACTCTCCAGACCCTGGTCCTCAAGGCTCCGGCGACGATGTCACTCGCCCGGATGGAGGCGGCGCTGGGCATCGAGGGCGCGGAGCGGAAGGGCCGGCGCGTCCCGGTGCTCAACGAGCCGCCTCGCATCGTCTTCGGGACGCACCCGATGGTGCTGGTGCTCATCCACGGCGATCCGGTCTGGAGGCCGGTCTCGGGGACCTCGCTGTCACGGATCCTCGACACCCACGCCCTCGTTCTCCGTGATGCCTCGGGCCACGTCTACGTCCACGTGCTCGACGGCTACATGACCGCCCCGTCGCTCGACGGCCCCTGGACCGTGGCCGCCTCGGCTCCCAAGGGGGCGAACAAGGTCGCGCAGCAGCTGTCGAGCAAGCACGAGGTCGACCTCATGGAGGGACCGGTGGATGGGACCACCGGCAAGCGTCCGTCGCTCGCCGCGGGCGCGCCCGAGGTGGTGGTGGCGACCCGGCCGACCGAGATCATCACCACCGAGGGCCCGATGGACTGGGTACCCCTCGAGGGAACGCAGCTGCTCTACGTGTCGAACACCACCGGCAACGTGTTCCAGGACCTCGTCTCCCGGGGGTACTACGTGCTGGTCACCGGTCGCTGGTTCCATGCCTCGCAGCTCACCGGGCCGTGGTCCTGGCTGCCGGGCACCGACCTCCCGATCGACTTCGCCCTCATCCCGGACACCAGCCCGAAGGAGAACGTGAAGGCCTCGGTGCCCGGCACGCCGCAGGCCCAGGAGGCCGCCATCGCTGCGGAGATCCCGCAGATGGCGACCATCTACCGGAGCAAGGTGAGCTTCAAGCCGGTGTTCAGCGGCGCGCCGGTGCTCGAGCCCATCCCGGATACGCCCCTGAGCTACGTGTTCAACTCACCGGACGCGATCATCCGGGTTTCATCGTCGCAGTGGTACGCAGTTCAGACTGGCGTGTGGTTCACCGCCTCGTCGCTGAAGGGTCCCTGGACGGTGGCCACGTCGGTGCCGCCGATCATCTACTCCATCCCCCCCAGCGCGCCGCTGTACTACGTGACCTTCGTCTCCATCTACGCGGTGACCCCGGAGACGGTGGTGGTCGGCTACACGCCCGGATACATGGGTGTGGTGATCGAGCCCGGCGGCACCGTGGTGTACGGCACGGGCTACATCTACCCGGCCTACGTCGGGACCACGGTCTACTACCCGGTCCCCGTCACCTACGGGTACGCGGCGAACGTGACGTACACGCCGTGGACGGGGTTCGCGGTCGGCTTCGCGATCGGCTGGGGCATTGGCGCCGCCTGCTACGCGCCGGCACCGTACTGGGGCGCAATGCCGTACGCGTACCATGGCGTCGCTTACGGCGCGTACGGCGGCGCTGCAGCCTGGGGTCCGGGTGGCTGGGCGGCGACCAGTGGCAACATCTACCACTCGTACGGCCCGACCTCCGCCGTCACCCGCGACTCGGCCGGCTACAACGCCTGGACCGGGAACGCCTGGAGCAGCAAGGTCGGCACCTCCTACAACTCGGTGACCGGGCGCATGTCTGCCGGACAGAGAGCCTCGGTCTCCAACGCGTACACCGGCAACTACGCCTACGGGAGCCGCGGTGCCACCTACAACCCGAGCACCGGAGTGAGCGCCTCCGGCGGCCGGGCGACGGTGGGCAACGCCTATACCGGACAGCAGACGACGGTCGGCCACGCCAGCGTGACCGGGCCCGGCGGTCAGAGCACCCAGGTCGCACGGGCCGGGAACGAGACCTACGCGGACCACGACGGCAACGTCTACAACTACAACTCCGCGACCGGTCAGGCCCAGAAGTACGACTCGAACGGCTCATGGAGCAACGTGGACAAGCCAACCTCGGCGCAGACCTCCTCGTGGCAGAACACCGCCGCCTCGAGACAGGAGGGGGACGCGAGGTCGGCGAGCTCCTCCTGGGGAGGGAGCTGGGGCGGGAGCGGGAGCTTCGGCGGGGGCTCCTTCGGAAGCAGCAGCGGGAGCTGGGGTGGAGGCGAGCGAAGCGGTGGTTGGGGCGGCGGCTCCGGCGGTGGCGGGGGTCGGAGCTGGGGTGGAGGCGGCTGGGGCGGTGGCGGCGGCGGATTCGGTGGCTTCCGCGGCGGCGGCGGTTTCCGCCGCTAGGCGCTCGTGATGCGAACGAACGACTCTCGACCGCTTCAGGGTTAGCATGCGTCGCTCATGTGGAACCTCGCCCACCTTCACATCGCCATCAACCACATCCCGGTGGTGCTGGTCCCGGCGGCCTTCGTCATCTTCGCGGTCGCGACCTGGCGGAAGTCGCTCCCGGTGCTGCGGACCGGCATCGTGGTCGGCTGGGTCGCCGCAATCTTCGCCGGGGCGTCGTACCTGACGGGCGACGCCGCGGCGGACGTGGTGATGGCGGTGGAGAAGGCCCAGCAGAAGACGCTGGACCCCATCGTCGAGGAACATGACGACTCCGCGGGCTGGGCACTCGGCGCCTCCATCCTGCTCGCGGCCGCGGGCGTCTGGGGCTGGCGGCGCGGGGGCCTCGGGCGCGAGGTCACCCTCCCCCTCCTGGTCCTCTCGGCGCTCGGAACCGCGATCGTCATCCGCACCGCCGAGCTCGGGGGTCGGATTCGCCACCCCGAGGCACGCTCCGGCTTCGTCGCTCCGCCGGAGCCCGAGCACGAGAAGAATTCGGGCGGGGAGCACGCCCGACCCTGACTGTTCGGCCAGGGTGCCGCCGAGGTCAGCGAAGAGGTGACAGCCTCCCGCCAGTGCGTGTAACACCGGGGCGCCGTTCGAGGTCCCGAGGGGACTCCGGAGAATCGACATGCGCCTGACCGACCGCGTGAAGCAGATCCTGTCCTGGTACCCGTCCGACACCCCGGGCACCAAGATGAACCTGGCCCGGCTGCTCAACACCGGGACGCTCGCCGGAACCGGCAAGCTGGTCATTCTCCCGGTGGACCAGGGCTTCGAGCACGGCCCTGCCCGCTCGTTCGCGCCCAACCCTCCGGGCTACGACCCGGACTACCACGTGCAGCTGGCGATCGAGGCGGGCTGCAACGCGTACGCGGCGCCGCTCGGGTTCCTCGAGGCCATCGCCGGCAACTACGCGATGGAGATCCCGCTCATCCTCAAGCTCAACAACTCCGACTCGCTCAGCAAGCTCGAGCCGGCGTCCGCGGTGACGGGCTCGGTGAAGGACGCGGTCCGGCTGGGCTGCGCGGCAGTCGGCTACACGATCTACCCGGGCAGCGGGCAGCGGAACGTGCTGCTCCAGGAGCTGCGGGAGATCATCGAGGAGGCCAAGGAGCACAGCCTCCCCTCGGTGGTCTGGGCCTACGTCCGCGGCGCGGCCATCCCGAAGGAGAACGAGACGGCGGTGGACCTCATCGCCTACGCCGCGCAGGAGGCCGCCCAGCTGGGCGCTCACGTGGTGAAGGTGAAGCCGCCCAAGGACGCGGTCGAGCTCGCCGAGGCCAAGAAGGTCTACGAGAAGTACGCGATCCCGACCAAGACGCTCCCCGACCGGGTCCGGCACGTGGTCCAGAGCTGCTTCAACGGCAAGCGGATCATCATCTTCTCCGGCGGCGAGGCGAAGGACACCCCGGCGGTGCTCGAGGAGATCCGCGGCATCCGCGACGGCGGCGGCTTCGGCTCCATCATGGGCCGCAACGCCTTCCAGCGCCCGAAGGACGAGGCCATCAAGCTCCTCCGGGACGTGATGGGCATCTACCAGGGCAAGTAGCGCGGGCCGCGGCCCGACGGGCTCGGCGTCCCTACGGCGCGAGGATCGCGCCTTCCGCCGCTGTCCTGAAGGCCGGCATCTCGGGCTTCGCCGGCAGGAAGGTCGCGGCGTGCGCCACGGCC
>JADGQZ010000154.1 GCA_017881345.1 Myxococcaceae bacterium
GCCCTCGCCCTCGCCGCCCAGCGGCACCACGCGCCCGGCGCGCTCGTAGAACTGCGCCACGCGGCTGGCGAGGTAGGTCGGGTAGCCCTCCTCGCCGGGCATCTCCTGAAGCCGGGCGCCGATCTCCCGGAGCGCCTCGGCCCACCGCGAGAGGCTGTCCGCCATCAGGGCCACGCGGAGCCCGAGGTCGCGGAAGTACTCGGCGATGGTGATGCCCAGGTAGACCGACGCCTCGCGCGCGGCGACCGGCATGTTCGAGGTGTTCACCACCATCACCGTCCGGTCCATGATCGACCGGCCGGTGCGCGGGTCGGCGAGCTTCGGGAACTCGGAGAGGACCTCGGCCATCTCGTTCCCGCGCTCGCCGCAGCCGACGTAGACCACCACGTCGGCGTCGCCATGCTTGGCCAGGGACTGCTCGATGACCGTCTTGCCCGTGCCGAACCCTCCGGGCACCGCCACCGTCCCGCCCTCGGCGACGGGGAAGAGCAGATCCAGGATGCGCTGGCTGGTGATGAAGGGACGGGCGAGCGGCAGGCGCGCGCCGACGGGACGCGGGCGGCGCACCGGCCACCGGTGGGCGAGGCGCAGGGGCCGGCCGTCCTCGAGCGTCCCCACCGGCTGGTCGATGGTGAAATCTCCTGCTGCCAGCGTGGCCAGGGTGCCCTCGACGTCGGGCGGCACGAGGATGCGGTGGGCGAAGCCGGGTCGCTCCTCCACGGAGCCGAGCACGTCGCCCCCGCGCACCCGCGTGCCGGGCGCGAGCGACGCCTCGAAGCGCCAGTTCTTCCGAGCGTCGAGCATCCGCAGCTCGCGGCCCGGCGGCACGAAGGGTCCGGCCTGGGCGGCGAGGACATCGAGCGGGCGGCCGAGGCCGTCGAGGATGGAGCCGAGCAGTCCGGGCCCGAGCTCGGCCTGGAGCGTGCCCCCGGTGGCGGCCACCGGCTCGCCCACCGCGAGGCCGTTCGTGTCCTCGTAGACCTGGAGCGTGGCCACGTCCCCGGCCAGGCCGATGACCTCACCGAGCAGCTTCGCCGTGCCGACATGGGCCAGCTCGTAGAGCGCGACCCCCGAGGCCGGGGCAGCCTCCACCAGCGAGCCGTTGACGCGCCGGACGTGGGAGGGGCTCATCGCAGCCGCACCTGGTAGCCGATGGCCCTGCGGAGCAGCTCGACGATGACCTGGTCCGCGGCGGCGTGTTCCGCCCAGCTGGGGGCGGGCACCGGGACGACGAGCGGGACGGGGCGGGCGGACAGCCGCCGCTGGAGCTCGGGGTCGAGCGCGTCGTGCAGGGGCGCCTCGATGAGCACGAGGCCCACCCGGGCATCGGAGAGCATCTGCACGAGGCGGCGACCTGCTTCCGCCCCGTCCAGGACCTCGATGGGACGGAAGCCCGCGAGGGCGAACGCCGGGGCCACCTCCGGCCGGCAGAGCAGCGTCACCCCGAGGTCGCTCACCTTCGTCCTCCCCGCTCGGCGTTCGGCGCGCGGAGGGCCACCGCCCAGACCAGCCGCTGGAGCTCCTGGAGCTCGTCGCGTACCCCGAGCACGTAGGCGATGAGCGGGGCGGAGCTGAGGGGCGCGGTGCGTGCGCGGGTCCGCGCCAGCTCCAGCGCCGTGGTCCAGGTACGGGCCCGGGCGCGCCCGGCCCCCCCGACGCCGGTGAAGGCGCGCTCGAAGGGCGAGCCGGCGAACGCCTCACGGGCGAGGACCAGTGCCGCGGCGACGGAGCCGGCCCCGGCCACTGCCTTCCAGCGCGCCGGCGTGAAGCGCCGTCCTCCGGGAATCGGCTCGATCTCCGGTCGGTCCGCGGCCCCGCCGGCGAGCATCGCCGCGGTGAGGGCGTTCTCCAGGTCGATGGTGGCCGCCACGTACCGGCGGAGCTCTGCGTCCACGCGGGCTGCAGCCACGGTGGCCCGGGCGGCCCAGGCGCGGGTGAGCGCGGTGTCCAGGGCCAGGAGGTCCGGAAGCCCGGGCGCCAGGTGCGTGGAGAGAGCGTCGGCGTCGGGGTGATGCCAGGCCACGAGGAGCGCGGCCATCGCCGGCACCGTCGTCTGCGCCGCCAGCGTGGCGAGGGCCCCGGAGGGGAGCGTGGGGGTGGGTACCGTGCCCCGGAGCCGCTCGGCCGGCGCGGAACCCTGGACCACCCCGTGCAGCAGGAGGCGGAGATCGCGCCGATCCTCCTCGCCCAGGAGCACGGTCAGGACGTCGGGCGCGTCCACGCACCAGCGGGCGAGCGCGTGGAGCCGCGCACCGGCCCTCCGGCGCAGGGCGGTCTCCAGCGCCTCGGCCGTGGCGGCGCCCGTTCCGGCGAGAGCCACCGGGTCCGAGACGGTCCGCAGCCGCTCGGCCAGCACCGGAAGGTCCGCCGCCGCCCGGAGCTCCTCCCGCGCCGCGGCGGGCAGCAGATGGGTCGACAGCCCACGGGCCCGGGCGATGGGAGCGTCGAGGGCGCTCATCCCATCGCCTCCAGGGCCGGTCCGAGGGCGATGGTCAAGGCCGGTCGCTCGACGAGGAGCCTGGCCGGCAGGGTGAGGTCCACCGTGAGCCGCCCGTCGTCCGCGGTGCAGTGCAGGCCGGCGGAGACGTCGGGCGAGGGGACGACGGTGAGTGCCGAGCCGGCGACCCGGGCGGTCACCCGATCCACGTCGGCGAGCGCACAGCGCACGGTCGCCGCATCGTCGCCGAGCAGCTCGCGCAGGCGGCGAATGACCTCCTCGACCCACTGCCCGTAGTCGGCCCAGCCGAGCACGGCGGAGGCCCGGGCGCGCGCGGCGTCGAAGACCCGGTCCACCAGCGCGGCGCGGGCACGGAGGACGCGCGCCGCGGCCTCGCGCCGGGCGGCGACCTTGCGGCGTTCTCCCGTCTGACGGAACCGGGCGCGCTCCTCCGAGAGCAGCCGGCCGAGCCGATCCTGGGCCTCGGTGCGCGCGGCGGACCGGATGCCCTCGGCCTCGCTGCGGGCTGCCGCGACGAGCCTGGCGATCTCCTCCTCGTTCGAGCGCCCGAGCGCCTCGAGCAGGTCCGGCAACGGCACGTCAGCCCCCGGCGCGGAGCATGATGAACATCGCCACCACGAAGCCGAGGATGGACATGGTCTCGGGGATGGCGAGCATCACGATGACCGTGGTGCTCAGCTCTGGCTTCTCGGCGAGGCTGGCCGCGGCCGCTGGACCGATGCGCGACTGCGCCCAGGCGGTGGCCAGCGCCGGGATGGCGATCGCCATTGCGGCACTGAGGGTGATCCAGAAGATCTGCATCAGTGCGTCCTCCAGTGAGTGAAAGGTCGGTAGCGGACTCCGCCCGGGCTGTAGAACCGCCCGAAGAACTCCACGTAGTGGAGACGGAGCGCGTGCACGGTGGGGCTGAAGAGCCCGAGCGCGAAGTTCACCAGGTGGAAGAGCAGGGCGAAGATGGCGCCCACCACCACGCTGCCCATCGCGCCGGCGATCCGGTTGGCGATGACGGCGAGCATCACCGACGCGGTCCCCAGCGCCATGATACGGGCGTAGGACAGGATGTTGCCCATGGTGGCCAGGAGCTCCACCGGCGCGACGATGCCCTCGGCGATGATCAGGACCGGGAAGGCGACGAGGAGCGCCACCACCGCCGGGGTCAAGAGCTGGGCCGGCAGGCGGTGCACCGCCGCGAGGAGCGCCACCACCACCAGGAGGATCATCACCGCCGACAGCCCTCGCCCCAGCGCCTGGCGCCGATGTCCGCGCCCGTGAAGCGCGTTGAAGACTCCCAGCACGAGGCCGAGGAGGACGTGCACCCCGCCGATCCCCACGCAGAGGATGAGGAAGGAGACGATGTCCTTCGGTTCCTCGCGGTCGAGCACCAGCGGATGGAGCCCGAAGAGGTGGCGCCCCAGATCCCCGAACATCTCGCCGAACAGCACCCCGAAGATGATGGTGAACCCGGCGCAGACGAGGGCGATCTGGGCCACGGACTTCAGGGGCGTCCCCGGTCGCGCGCGCCGGGCGAGGAAGGCGCCGAGCCCGAGCAGCACCACGCCGTAGCCGATGTCCCCCAGCATGAGGCCGAAGAAGACGGGAAAGAAGACCGCGACGAAGGGCGTGGGGTCGATGCTGCCGTAGGTGGGCAGAGGGAGCATCTCCACCAGGAGCTGGAACGGGCGGAAGAGGCGCGGATTCTGGAGAATGACCGGCGCGTCCACGTCCGGACCGGGCGGGAGCTCCTCCACGCTGATCTCCGGACCGATCCGCCGGCGGAGGTTCTCGGTGAGCGGCGCCAGGTCAGGGGCCGGCACCCATCCTTCGACGACGAAGGCCGTCCGCGTCGATGCCGAGAGGCCCACCGCCTCGAGACGGGAGATGGCGTCCTGGCTGGTGGTGAGGATGGGCGGGAGAAGCCCGCCGGCGGCCCCGGCCTGGGCCTTCCGCTCCGACTCCAGCGTGTCCACCAGCGCGGGCAGGGCCTGGAGCCGGGCCCGCATCCGGGGGAGCGCCTCGGCGGCCGTGGCCCGCTCGTAGCCCGCCGGCAGTGGCACCTCCTGAACCCCGCTCTCGGTGAGGAGGTGCTCCACCCGCGCGGTCCGGGACAGAGGCACGAGCAGCAAGAGCGCGGTGTCGCCGGCGGAGAGCGTCCGGGTGCGCAGCTCGAAGGCGGAGTCGAGCGCCTCGGCGAGCGCCTGCCGCAGCGGCTCGACCACTGCGGCCTGACCGGGGCGGAGGATGACGTGGTAGGCGCGGACCGAGCCGGGGAGGTGGCCCGCCTCGAACAGCCCGGCGAACGCGTCGAGCATCTCGCGGTACTTCGCGAGCAGCGCCTGCTCCTCCTCGAGGCGCTGCCGACGTTCGCGGAGCTGCTCGGCCTGGCGGCGGAGCCGGCGGGCGGTCCTGGCCCAGGCGGCCCAGGGGGGTGGGGTCGGGATCGGTCCGCCGGGCGTCGCCGGCGGAAGCGCGAGGAGCGTGCGCGCCGTCTCTCCGTCCGCGACGAGCGTCCGCAGCTGCCGGAGCAGCCGCTGCTCGCGTCGGGTGGTGGGAGCGGGATTCAGCGCCGGGAGCCGGGGAGGGGAGGCGAGGTGCATCGACCCCAGGTCCTGGAGGACACGGAGGGTGGGCTCGAGGTCGCGCCGCGGCCCCATCACCCGGACGCGGCGCATGGTGCGGATCACAGCTGCCCTCGGTCGAGCAGCGCGTGGAGGACCTCATCGGCGAGGGCGGTGACGCGGGCGTCGTCGACCGCCGCGAGCCGGGCGACGCGGGCGCTGGTCTCGGCATCGAGCCGG
The DNA here is from genome assembly GCA_017881345.1 of Myxococcaceae bacterium. Classification (GTDB taxonomy): domain Bacteria; phylum Myxococcota; class Myxococcia; order Myxococcales; family Myxococcaceae; genus RPRB01. The sequence goes on from JADGQZ010000154.1 coordinate 5,254, forward strand.
GCCAGCTCGGCGGCGAGCGCGCCCTCCTCCTCCTCGACCAGGGCCTTCCTGGCCCGGGCGAGCTCCGCCGCGGAGTCGCTGCCAAGGGCCTGGGCCTCCTGCCGGGCGATCTCGACCACGGCCCGGGCCTCACGCTGCGCAGCGTCGACCCGCGAGGCGAACGTCTGCTCCGCCTCGAGCAACCTGCCGAGGTCCGCACCCATCTCGCCCCGCGAGACGTGCAACGGCTGGACCCTTGGTGCCCCCGGGGGCGAGCCCAGGAATCGGGCGTTTGTGCCCGCATCGGCTGCGTGCAGGCAGGCGTGCACGCAGATTCTGCGGCGCCGTCCCTCTCCCCTGTCGGGGCGGAACCGTCAGCGGCAGACGGTGGTGCAGACCGTCGGGTACGTCCCCTGCGCCAGGTCGGAGCAGCTGGCGTTCGGGTATGCGGCGACGCACTGGTCCGCTGCGGACGGGTCGAACGTCTTGCCGGACGGACAGGCCGCGGACGAGCACTGGCTGCTGCTCTGGCTCGTGCACTGCGCCTGGGTGCCGTACACCTGGGCGGCGGTCGTCGGGTCGCAGGCGAAGATGCGGGCGCAGATGGCCGGCGCTCCCTTGTTGCAGAAGTCCTGGATGCTGCCGCTGTCGTCGCTCCCGCTACACCCCGCGGCGGCGATGGCCAGCGCCAGCGCGGCTGCACGAACTGCTCTCCTCATCCGGAACTCCTCCAAGCGAAGGTCGGCCGTCTACCGGAGAAGGGCCCGGGACGACAAGTGCATGACGGCCGGGAGGACCCTCGCGGAGGGTGCGGGGGTCCTCCCTCGGGCCGCTCGACGCTCAGCGGTCGTGCCGGTGTGACTTGTCCCAGCGCCCGTCATCCACGTCGAAGGCGATGGGTCGGAGGTAATCGTTCGGGTCGACGAGCCACTTGAGCTCGGGGCGATCCTCGGCCGGGACGCCCATCGCGTCCTGCTGCATCCTGTAACCGACCTTCCACTCGAGGGACGAGCTCTCCACCGCCACCGCGGTGACGTGGTTGGGGATGAAGATCCTCGGCTTCACGTGCGAGTTGTAGTCCACGATGTCCCGCTCGCCGTTGATGCCGAACCCGAGGCTCACCACCGAGCCGAGCTCCACGTCGGTGGGCCCGAGGAGCTCCATGAGATTCCCGAGCCGGCGCCCGACGTCCGGTCCGAAGCAGCCCTTCGCGTCCTGGCCGGGCTGGCTGGGCACCGGTGGGTTCGTCCCCGGGACGTTGTTCGGGAGCGCGCAGCCCTCACGGAGGGCGCCGGTGGTGTTGTGCCAGGCGAAGGTGAACTCCTTGCCGCCCCGCAGACGGAAGACGTAGTACAGGCTGATCGGCCCGCCCTGACCTGCCCGCGAGGTGGAGATGTCCAGGACGGTGGAGAGCGGGGTGCCGGCCGGGAAGAGGCTGGGGTCACGCGGGTCGGGGAGGTTGCAGGGCA
>JADGQZ010000155.1 GCA_017881345.1 Myxococcaceae bacterium
ATCCTCGAGTACCTCGCGGTGCAGGCGCTGGTGCAGAAGCTGAAGGGCCCCATCCTCTGCTTCGTCGGGCCGCCCGGCGTGGGGAAGACGTCGCTCGCCCGCAGCATCGCGCGCGCGACCGGGAGGAAGTTCGTCCGTCTGTCGCTCGGCGGCGTGCGCGACGAGGCGGAGATCCGCGGCCACCGGCGCACGTACATCGGCGCGATGCCCGGGAAGCTCATCCAGTCCTTGAAGAAGGCCGGGAGCAACAACCCGGTGTTTCTCCTGGACGAGGTCGACAAGATGTCGACCGACTTCAGAGGCGATCCGTCGAGCGCGCTCCTCGAGGTGCTGGACCCGGAGCAGAACAACACCTTCAACGACCACTACCTCGACTGCGACTACGACCTGTCGAAGGTGATGTTCATCTGCACCGCGAACACGATGCACAACATCCCCGGGCCGCTCCAGGACCGCATGGAGGTCATCCGGATCGCCGGCTACACCGAGGCGGAGAAGCTGAGCATCGCCCGCCGCTACCTGATCCCCAAGGAGAAGGAAGCGAACGGCCTGGCCGACGTGGACCTGACCCTGACCAAGGCGGCGATCCAGGTCATCGTCCACCGCTACACCCGCGAGTCGGGCGTTCGCTCGCTGGAGCGAGAGATCGCCGCGGTGTTCCGCAAGGTCGCCCGCGACGTGCTGAAGAACGGCAAGCGCCCGATCCGCGTCGATCGGAAGCAGACCATGAAGTACCTGGGAGTGCCCCGCTACCGGTTCGGCGAGGTCGAGCGCGAGGACCAGGTGGGCATCGTCACCGGACTGGCCTGGACCGAGATGGGTGGCGAGCTGCTCACCACCGAGGCCACGGTGATGCCCGGGAAGGGCAAGCTGATCATCACCGGGAAGCTCGGCGAGGTGATGCAGGAGTCCGCCCAGGCGGCCATGTCCTACGTCCGCAGCCGCGCCGACCGCTTCGGCATCGACCGGCGGTTCGCCGAGACCTGCGACATCCACATCCACCTGCCCGAGGGAGCCATCCCCAAGGACGGGCCGTCGGCCGGGGTGACCATGGCCACGGCGCTGGTGTCGGCGCTCACGAAGATCCCCGTGCGACGGGACGTGGCGATGACCGGGGAGATCACCCTGCGCGGGCGCGTGCTGCCCATCGGCGGCCTGAAGGAGAAGACGCTCGCCGCGCACCGGGCGGGGATGAAGACCGTCCTCATCCCCAAGGAGAACCGGAAGGACCTCCGGGACATCCCCAAGCGCATCCGCGACCAGCTCCGCATCATTCCGGTGGAGTACGTGGACGATGTGCTCCGGGAGGCGCTCCTCCTCGAGAAGCCTGACGAGTTCTTCCGCAAGACCCTGCCGGAGGCCGAGCAGGTCCCCGCGGCGGCTCCGCCCGCATCAGCCTGAGCGGCGTTCAGCCTGGTAGGCTGCTGGCCGGGCAGACGCTCGAGCCTTCCCGCCCACCGAAGCCCGTTCGCGAACCTTCTTGGAACGCTCCCTGCCCGAGGGAGTCGCGGGCGGGTACCGCGTTTGCTGACCCGAAGGGAACGGCCTGGACGGGAAGCCGCAGCGTGGAACGTTCCCTTCCGACTGGCTGAACCTTTCCACGTTCACTGGCGAAAGGAGCGCTCCAAGGCCTCTATCCGGGGCAGGTTGGCGCTCTTACCTTCGACAGTCCGTAGGAGGGAGTTCCAGGCAGCGTATGAGTCCCGAGCTCGAAAGCCAGCCAGCGTCGGAGGAGGACGCCGCGGAGGAGACCACGGTCGGCGGGCGCCGCCGCGTCGAGCCGGTGCGCCGCTCGGTGCTGGTGGTGGAGGACGATCCCGCCCAGTGGGCCATGCTCGTGGAGCTCATCTCGCTCTGGGGCTATCGCACCGTCGCGGTCGGCAGCGCGGAGGAAGCCGAGGCGCTGCTCGAGCAGGCAGGCGCGCTCGACATCGCGGTGGTCGACGTCTTCCTTCCCGGCGAGAGCGGCGTCCAGCTCATCACCCGGCTACGCGAGCAGTTCCCCGACTCCGTGCTCATCGGCATCTCGGCCCTGTCGACGGCAGCCACTGCGCGGCGATGCAAGGGCATCGGCGCCGACACCTTCATCGGAAAGCCGCTCGAGCCCGCGAGGCTCGCCGAGGCGCTCCGGAGTCAGCACCAGAGCTGGCACTGATCCCGCGGTGCGCCGCTCAGGCGCAGTCGAACAGGATCTTCCCCACGTTCTTCCGCTCGTGCACCCGCCGGTGGGCCGCTGCGCCCTCCGCGAGCGGAAACACCGCGTCGATCCGCGACCGCACCTTCCCCTCGCCCCAGAGCGCCATGAGCGCATCCAGCGTCGCGCGCACCGTCGCCGTCTCTCCCCAGAGCTCGCCGACGTTCACGCCCGAGACCGTGATGTTCTTCCCCATCAGATCCAGGGCGTTCCAGCGCTTCATCGTCACCACGCCGGCCACGAGCTTGAGGTAGTTGCGAGACTCCCCGGTCGTCGCGTTCGCCCAGCCGAAGCAGATGAGATGGCCCATCGGTGCGAGCACGGAGGTGTCCCGCGCCCACTCGGGTCCGCCCAGCGCGTCGAGGACCAGGTCGGCCCCACGGCCGCCGGTGAGGCGCTTCACCTCGGCCACGTAGTCCTGCGTCCGGTAGTCGATGGGGTGGTCCACACCCGCCTCGCGCAGCACCGCGTGCTTCGAGGCCGACGCGCTCCCGAAGATGGTCACCCCGCCGATGGCGCGCGCGAGCGCGATCGCCGCCAGGCCCACGCCGCCCGCCGCCATGTGCACCAGCAGGGTCATCCCCGGGCGGAGGTTTGCCACCCGGTGGAGCATGTGGTGCGCGGTCAGCCAGTTGACCGGCAGTGCTGCCGCCTGGTCCATGTCCATCCCCTCCGGCAGGGGCACGACGTACTTCGCGTCGGCCAGCGCGTGGGTGGCCTGTCCCCCGAACCGTGTCATCGCCAGGACCCGGGTGCCTACCGCCGGGCCGGCCACTCCCTCGCCGAGAACGAGGACGGTGCCGCTCACCTCGTACCCCATGACCATCGGCGGCTTCGGCGCGTCGGGGTAGAGGCCGACCCGCGCAGACACATCGGCGAAGTTCAAGCCCGCTCGCTGCACGCGGATGCACACCTGTCCAGGACCGGGGACCGGGTCCGGTCCCTCCCGGACGGCGAGGACCTCCGGAGGACCGAATCGGGTGGTGGTCAGCGCACGCATGGCCGGCGCTCCTAGCACGCCTGGGGAGCCCCGAGTTGGTAAGGTCCGACGGCGTGGAGACGCTCGCTCCGGGATTCCTCATTGCGATGCCTCAGCTCGGAGATCCGAACTTCCAGCGAACCGTGGTCTTCGTCTTCCAGCACGGCCCCGAGGGCGCCCGGGGCCTCGTCCTGAACCGTCCGGGCCCCTTCACCCTGCGCGAGGTGGCCGACGGACAGTCGCTCCCGGTGGCTCCCCGCCTGGCCGGGCAGAAGATCTTCGTCGGCGGCCCGGTCGAGCCTCAGCGCGGCTTCGTCCTGCACGACATCAACGGCGTGGACGAGAAGCAGCCCCTGTCGGACGGTCTCTTCCTCTCGGAGACGGTGGACGCGCTCGAGGCCCTTCTCGCGGACCAGGAGGGGAACCTCCGCTTCTACCTGGGCTACAGCGGCTGGGGCCCGGGCCAGCTGGAGCGTGAGCTCGCCGCCGGCGCCTGGCTCTTCACCGAGGCCGCCAGCGGCGCGGTCCTCGGCGGCTCACCCCAGACGCTCTGGGACGACACCCTGCGCTCGCTGGGGGTCGACCCCGCAATGCTCCAGCCCGGAGGAGGAGTGAACTGATGCTGGACCCCGCCCTGCTCGAATCGCGCATCAAGACGGCCTTGCCCGACGCCCAGGTCACCATCCGGGACCTCACCGGCACCGGCGACCACTTCGAGGCCCGGGTCGTCTCCACCGCCTTCGAGGGGAAGAGCATGGTGGACCAGCACTCCGCCGTGTACGCCCCGCTCCAGGACCTCCTGGAATCGGGCGCCCTGCATGCGCTTGCGTTAAGGACCTACTCCCCCGAGCAGTGGAAGAAGCTCGGGGCCACGAGGACCTGACCACCCATGACCCCCGACCTCAAGGCGCGCTTCGACCGGGAGACCCAGTCGCATCCCGTCGTGATCTACATGAAGGGCAATCCGATCTTCCCCCGCTGCGGCTTCAGCGCCGCCGCGGTCCAGATCCTCCAGGCCTACGGGCCGGTGCACGGCGTCGACGTGCTGACCGACCCCGACGTGCGTGACGGCATCAAGGAGTACACGCGCTGGCCCACCATTCCCCAGGTGTTCATCCACGGAAAGTTCGTGGGCGGATCGGACATCGTCCGGGAGCTGGAGGAGCGCGGAGAGCTGCAGGCGCTCATCGACGCGAAGCCCTCGCCGAGCTGAGCTGCCGTGGCCGAGGACGAGAAGCAGGTGCGCATCGTCGAGGCGCGGATGAAGCTCCGCGCCCGCTTCTTCGACCGGATGAAGTCCACGCCGGCCGCCGCCGACGGAAAGCCGCTGGGAAGCGGACCACCCAACCGGCACGGGATGCCCCAGGTGCCGACGGGCCAGCACGTGACCGACGGGTGGCCGGTGCTCGATCTCGGGACCAAGCC
>JADGQZ010000156.1 GCA_017881345.1 Myxococcaceae bacterium
CAGGATCCGTTCTGGGTCGAGCGGATGAATGAGAACAAGGAGAAGATCATCATCGACGGCAACGCGGCCGCCGCGCTGGGAGCGATGTTCGGCGGCGTGACGGTGGTGACCTGGTACCCCATCACCCCCTCGTCCTCGCTGGTCGAGACGCTCATCAGCTACATGCGGCGGTACCGCATCGGGCCGGACGGCAAGAGCACCTTCGCCATCGTGCAGGCCGAGGACGAGCTGGCCGCGGTGGGCATGGTGGTGGGCGCGGGCTGGGCGGGTGCCCGGGCGATGACCGCGACCGCGGGCCCGGGCATCTCGCTGATGGCCGAGTTCGCCGGCCTCGCGTACTTCGCCGAGATCCCGGCGGTGATCTGGGACGTGCAGCGGGTGGGGCCCTCGACGGGGCTGCCCACGCGGACGTCGCAGGGCGACGTGCTCTCCACCGCGTTTCTCTCTCACGGAGATACCCGGCAGATCCTCCTCTTCCCGGGCTCGGTGGAGGAGTGCTTCCGCTTCGGGGTGGAGGCGTTCGACATCGCCGAGCGGTTCCAGACGCCAGTCTTCGTCCTGTCCGACCTCGACCTCGGCATGAACTACTGGATGGCCGAGCCGTTCTCGTATCCGGAGAAGCCCATTGCCCGGGGGAAGGTGCTCTCCAAGGAGGATCTCCAGCGTTTGGGCGGGTTCGAGCGGTACCGGGACGTGGACGGAGACGCCATCCCGTACCGGACATTGCCCGGAACCGATCACCCGGGTGCCGCGTACTTCACCCGCGGCACTGGCCACAACGAGAAGGCCCAGTATTCGGAGCGGCCGGACGACTGGGTGAACAACCTGGCGCGGCTGGAGAAGAAGATGGAGACCGCGCGCCGCGAGCTCCCGGCGCCCATCGTCGACGGGGGCGGGGCCGAGGTGGGCATCATCGGCTACGGCTCGAGCCACCACGCGCTGGTCGAGGCGCGGGACCAGATGGTCAAGGAGAAGGGACTGAAGACCGACTATCTCCGGGTTCTCGCCTACCCCTTCTCCCCGGAGGTGCAGGCGTTCATCGAGCGGCACCCGCGGGTGTACGTGGTGGAGCAGAACCGTGACGGGCAGCTCGCGTCGCTCCTCAAGCTGGAGCTGCCGGGAGAGCTGGTGCCGCGGCTGCGGCCGGTGGCCCACATCCCCGGGCTGCCGCTCGACGCGCGCAGCGTGACCGACGAGATCGTCGCCCGGGAGGGCCGGTAGCCATGGCGGAGAAGACGAATCGACTGGGCCTCACCCAGGCGGACTACAAGGGCGGCAAGACGACGCTGTGCGCCGGCTGCGGGCACAACGCGATCAGCGAGCGCATCCTCGAGGCGATGTACGAGCTGGGCATCCAGCCGGAGCGGGTGGCGAAGCTGTCCGGCATCGGCTGCTCGTCGAAGACCCCCGCCTACTTCATGAGCCGGGCGCACGCCTTCAACGCGGTGCACGGCCGGATGCCCTCGGTGGCCACCGGCGCGTTGCTCGCCAACCGCACGCTCATCGGGCTGGGTGTCTCCGGCGACGGGGACACCGCGTCGATCGGCATCGGCCAGTTCGTCCACCTGGTCCGCCGGAACCTGCCGCTGGTCTACATCATCGAGGACAACGGGGTGTACGGGCTCACCAAGGGCCAGTTCAGCGCCACGGCCGACGCCGGCTCGACGTCCAAGTCGGGCGTGGTGAACGAGCTCCCGGCGATCGACACCTGCCTGCTCGCCATCCAGCTCGGGGCGACGTTCGTGGGGCGGAGCTTCTCCGGTGACAAGAAGCAGCTCTCGGCGATGCTCAAGGCGGCCACGGTGCACCGGGGGACGGCGGTGCTCGACGTCATCTCGCCCTGCGTGACCTTCAACGACCACGAGGGGTCGACCAAGTCGTACTCGTACATGAAGGACCACGACGAGCCGCTGCACGAGCTGTCGTTCGTGCCGTCGTACGAGGAGATCGGAGTGGATTACGACCCGGGGACGACGGTCGAGGTGCGGATGCACGACGGTTCGCGCCTCCAGCTCCGGAAGGTGGAGGAGGGGTACGACCCGCGCGCCAAGCTGGGGGCGGTGACCCGGATCATGACCTCCCATGCCCAGCACGAGGTGCTGACCGGCGTGCTCTACGTGAACACCGAGCTGCCGAACTTCTACGATCTGCTCAACGTGACGGACGTCCCGCTGGCCACGCTGCCCCAGGAGATGACCCGTCCGCCCCGGAAGGTGCTGGACGAGGTGATGGACTCGCTGGCCTGAGCCGATGGTGGTCCAGTCCGTGGTCCCGACCGGGAACCAGAGCCTCGAGGTGACGCGGGCGAATCCGGATTCTCCGGAGGCGAGCGCCCTGCTGGAGTCCTACTTCCGCGAGCTCCAGGAGCGGCTCGCCCCCGCGGTGGTGGAGTGCTCCTCGCGCTGGGCGGAGGACTTCCGTGGCCCGGATGGAGCGGTGGTGCTCGGATGGCAGGGAGGCCAGGCGGTCGGATGCGCCGGTCTGCGGCCGATGGGCGAGGGGACGCTGGAGCTGAAGCACTTCTTCCTCGCCCCGGCATTCCGGGGCCGCGGCCTCGGCCGGGTGCTGCTCGGCGGAGTCCAGGCGGTGGCACGTGGCCTGGGCGCTCGACGGATCGTGCTCGACACGGCAACGCCGCTGACCGAGGCGACGAGGCTCTACGTTTCCGCCGGGTACGCGCCGATTCCGCGGTACAACGACAACCCGCACTGCAGCGCGTGGTTCGGGCGCGACCTCGACTAGACCTCCGCGCACTCGCTGTTGCTCTGGCGCGGCGCCTGCCGGTCACGGACGAAGAGCGAGAGCAGGCACAGCACGGCGGCGATCCCGGCGAAGAGCGACACCAGCGGCCGCTGCTTTTGCTGAACCACGATCGCCAGGTACGCCCACACGAAGACGCCGCCGAGGACCGGATCGTCCAGGCGGAAGCGGGTGAGGAGCCCCACGACCGTGCTGGCGATGACCATCAACATTCCCCAGGTGTCCGGGCTCCAGCCGAAGCCGTCCCAGCCCACCCGCGCGAGCTCGGTCGAGACGTTGACGAAGGCGGCCACGATGAGCCAGCCCACGTAGAGCGAGAAGGGGAGCCGGAGCCATGCCTCGGCGGGATCGACCACCGCCTCGCCGATCCGGCCGGCCACGTGCATGGCGATGGCGGTGGCCAGCATCAGGAAGATGAGCGGGATGGTCCAGCTGGGCCGGTGGCGTTCGACGGCGCCGATCCAGGCGGCGTTGAGGAGCGCTGTGGCCATCAGCCAGGGGCGGATCGCGGCCACGCGCGGATTGGCCGCCCGCCGGTCGCGCACCTGCCAGACCGCGAAGATGAGGAAGCCGGTGTAGATGGGCGCCCAGATGATGAACGCGTACGGCGCGGGCAGGAAGGTGACCGCCTGGGCGGCCGGGTCGTTCGCGTCGATCGCCTTCCGCGCGAAGAGCCACGGCAGGCCGATCCCGGCGAAGGTGACCAGCAGCGTCGTCCAGCGGATCCAACGGCTCGTCATCGCCCGCGCCCTGCTCCTGCTCCCCTGGACAACGCGCTTACCGCGTCCGCGCTTCCAGGTCCAACCCGGGTCCGCTCGCTCTGCCCATCAGCGGGCGAATGGCTTCACGATGATCATGATGACGATGACGATCATCAGGACCGTGGGGAGCTCGTTCAGGAACCGGAACAGCGTATGCGGGTAGGCGTGGGGCTCGGTGATCAGCTTCTTCCGGAAGCGGATCGAGAAGCCGTGCGCGCCGTACATGACGACGAGGAACAACAGCTTGACCTGCATCCACGGCTGCTCGAGGTAGAACGGCTCGAGGGCCAGGAGCCCGATCCCGGTGAAGAGCGAGAGGATCGCCGCCGGGGTGGTGATGGCATTGAGCAACCGGCGCTCCATCACCTGGAACACCCGCATGATCGCCGGGTCGGTGGCCATCGCGTGGTAGACGTACAGCCGCCAGATGTAGAACTGTCCGGCCATCCAGCTGATCACGGCCATCACGTGGAAGGCCTTGAGCCAGAGCAGGAGCGACGACGGTTCTGCGTTCATAGGGCGGGGGCGTGGAGCCGGGCGTCGGCACGGTGGTAGGTGTCGAACGGGGCGGCCACGGTGCGGAGGAGGAGCTGACCGCGCGGGGTGATGCGGATCCTCGCTCCCTTCCGGCTCACCAGGCCGTCGCGCTCGAGCCCGCCGAGATCGCGCTCCTCGGCCCGGAGGTCCTGCAGCGTTCCCGGGAACCGCCTCCGGAGGGACTCGAGGTCGACCTCCAGGCTGCAGAACAGCTGCATGATGAGCGCGCTCCGGGCGAGGTCCTCGGTGCTGGGGCGATGGCCGCGGACCGCGGCGAGGCGTCCCTCCTCGAGCATCTTCGCCCAGTCGTGCACCTCACGGGCGTTCTGGACGTAGGTCCCGCGCACCTCGGAGATGGCGGAGGGGCCGAAGGCGAGCACGTCGCTGTCGGAGCAGGTGGTGTAGCCCATGAAGTTGCGGCGCAGGGTGCCTTCGGCACGCGCCCGGACCAGCTCGTCGCCTTCCAGGGCGAAGTGATCCAGCCCGACGTGAACGTAGCCGGCGGCGAGGAGCCGCTCGATCGAGGACTCGAGCAGGGCGAGCCGATCGGCCGGGCCGGGGAGCTCCCGTGTCTCGAAGACTCCCTGGTGCTTCTTCATCGTCGGAACGTGGGCATAGCCGAAGAGGGCGATGCGGTCCGGGCGGAGCTGCTCGACGCGGTCGAGCGTGCGCTGGAAGTGTTCGACCGTCTGGAGCGGGAGCCCGTACATGAGGTCGACGTTGACGCTGACGAAACCGAGCGCCCGGCTCTCCTCGATCAGGATCCGGGTCTCCTCGAACGACTGCTTGCGGTTGATGCGCTTCTGGACGGCCGGGTCGAAGTCCTGGACGCCCATGCTGACCCGGTTGAAGCCGAGCCGGGCGAGGGTCCGGATCTGCTGGACGCTGGTGACGGCCGGGTGAATCTCGATCGAGGCCTCGATGCCGGGCTTCCAGGGGAAGCGGGCCTGGATGGCATCGGCGAGCCGGGCGAGCTGGTCCGGGTCGAGGTAGGTGGGCGTGCCCCCGCCCAGGTGCAGCTGGACGATCTCCGGACGGGAGGGGAGCAGGGCGGCGACGCGGTCGAGCTCCAGCTCCAGCGCCCGGAGGTATCGCTCGACGAGCGACTCGCTCCGCGTCACGAGCATGTTGCAGCCGCAGTAGTAACAGAGCTTCCGGCAGAACGGGACGTGGACGTAGAGCGACGCCGCGCGCGATCCGGCGGTCCGGAAGGTCTCACGGGCCTCGAGCTCGCCGAACTTCGACTCCCAGTGGTTCGCCGGGGGATAGCTCGTGTAGCGGGGGACGGGGATGGCGCCGTAGCGCTCCAGGAGGGCGTGATCGATCCCGGTGGGCTCCTCGGTCCGCGCTTTCTGGAGTGTGGCCTCCATCGCCGGGCGTTTGGTGCAAGCGAGGTGCCCGGGGGTCTTCACCCTGGGGCCGGGGGTGCTGCCGCGCGGTCTCTGCGGCCTGAGGCGAGACCGGGTGCACGGTTTGCGCCCCGGACATGGGAGCGCGGGGCACCTCGCGCGAAATCGGGCGCTTGCAGGTGTTTACGCCTGCGCGGCGCGGCGCGGGCCGTCGGAAGGGTTTCGCGGTGCGGATGCTCAGCGCCGCCGAGAGGATCGCCGCGGGCGAGCCGGTGCCGACGCGCGCCGTGGGAGCCTCGCGAGGAGGGCTCGACCGCGCGGGGACAGCTCGTAGCCAACCTCGAAGCTCTGGGTGAGCCCGAGGCGCTTGAGCTTCCGGACATCGACCTTGAAGGGGTCGCGCTCGCGGCCGAGGCTCTTCGCCAGCGCGGAGGCGGCGATGCGGGGCCGCCTCGAGATGAGCTTCAGGGTGGGGAGCGCCCAGTCACCGAGCCGAGCGAGCCGGCGGGCGAGGGCGTCCACGTCCTCGCTGGAGAGCCTGTCGTCGAGGGCGATCTCGATGCGGTCTCCGTCACCGCCGTGGTGGAAGGCGACGCGCCAGACCTCGGTCGCTGCAGTGACCGGCCCGGCCGGACCGTCGGTCATGAAGAGCAGGAGCTCCTCGCGACTCGAGAAGCCGGCCAGTCGCGCCTCGTCCTCCGCGATGGAACGCACGGGCACGCGGTCGACCTGGTCGACCTCGAGGACGCCGATGGGGTGACACCGGTAGCGGCCTCCCGGGCGGACGTGGGGCTTCTGCCAGCGCCGGAAGGTGAGGCGGACCGATCCGTCGAGGAGGCCGGCGTGGAAGCGCTTCTGGAAGAGCAGCATCGGAGAGGGACCGTCCTCGGGATATCAGGGAACGGGCCGCGAGCGGCGCCGGCTGGATCGTGTCCATCCGGCGATCCTCGTGCGCAACGGGACGGTCCCGCTCAGCTCTTCGGCCCGGCTGGCGGCCCGCGGAACTGCGCACCCAGCTCGCGGGTCTGTCCCGTCGAGAGGTCCTTCACGGTGGCCTTCAGCTCGAACGGCCCGTGGTACCGGGCCCGATCGATGGTGACCATCACCGGCGTGCGGATTCCCTCCAGTGGCCCGAGCTTGATCCTCGGCTGGGGGACGATGACGCTGGTCCCCTCTGGCCCGACCACCGAGACCTCGAACTCCACCGCGTCGACGTGCTTGTTGATCAGGTGCAGCTCGAAGTGGTTCCGGATGCTCGTCGGCTCGAGGACGTAGGGGATCCCCGCAGAGCGGAGCAAGTTCGCCTCGAACGGTGTCCGGAGCGCGAACACGTTGAGGCCCACCGCGAGCAGCGCCGCCGCGCAGACCAGCCCGTACGCCACGACGCGCGTCCGAAGGATCGGTCCCCTCTTCCGTCCCTCGAATCCCTCGAGCGAGTCGTAGCGGACCAGCCCGACCGGCCGGCCCACCTTGATCATCATCTCGTCGCAGGCGTCGATGCACTGCGCACAGCCGATGCACTCCATCTGCTGGCCATTGCGGATGTCGATGCCGGTGGGGCACACCCGCACGCACCGCCCGCAGTCGATGCAGTCACCACGGTAGGGCGCGCCGGGCCCCTTCGCCAGCTTGCCCCGGGGCTCTCCGCGCGTGACGTCGTAGCCGATGACCAGGCTCTTCCGGTCGGTGAGCACCGACTGGAAGCGGCCATAGGGGCAGAGGATCACGCAGAACTGCTCGCGGAACCACGCGAAGTTCGCCCAGAACAGTCCGGTGACGACCATCGCGATGCCGAAGAGCACCTCGTGTCCTGCCGGCCCGTGCACCACCAGCGAGGCCAGCACCGGCGCCGAGACGAAGAACGCCAGGAACCAGTGGGCCAGGATCAGCGAGACGACGAGGTAGAGCGACTGCTTGAACAGGAAGAGCGCGATCCGCCTCCCGGTCCAGCCACCCTCCACCAGTCGCCGCCGCACGTGCGCGGGACCCTCGATCCACCGCTCGATGGGCCGGTAGATGCCCTCGAGAAACACGGTCTGGGGACATGCCCACCCGCACCACACTCGCCCGGCCAGCGCGGTGATGAACACCAAGCCGAACGCGAACCCGGCGAGCAGGAACACCATCAGCCAGACGTCCTGCGCGTTGAAGGCCTTCCCCGCGAGGAAGAACTGACGGGCGTCGATGTCGAGGTGGATCGCCGGGTGCTTGCCGTTCTTGATGAAGGGCAGGGCCAGGAGATGGACGACCAGCACCGCGTAGACGACGCGCCGCCACTTCATGAAGCGGCCGCGCACGTCCTCCGGCTGGATCTTGATCCGTCCGCCTCGGGCGTCGAGGAAGCGCGGGCGTCCGGTCGCGGCGACGCTACTTGACGGTTCCAAGCCGCTCACCCTGCGGCTCCTTCCCGGGGAGATTGGTGCCTTCGCGGGAGATGACGAAGGCGGCGAGCGAGCGCACCCGCTCGCCACCGAGCGTCGGCTCCCACGCCGGCATGCCCTTCTCGACCACGCCCCGGGAGATGGTCTTGAGGATCTCGGTGGGCTTGTTGCCGTGCAACCAGAAGTCGTCGGTGAGGTTCGGGCCGATCTTCCCCGCGCCGCTCTCGAGGTGGCAGGCCGCGCACTGCTGCACGAAGAGCTTCTGCCCCGCGGCCACGGTCGAGGGATCCTTGGCCATGGCGAGCAGCAGATCGTCGCTCATCGGCTTCGTCGCCGCTGCCCTCTTCAGCGCGTCTGCCTTCTCGGCGTCGTAGGCCGCCACCCCCGTCAACCCGGTCCGGGCCACGTGGTAGTGCACCCAGTAGCCGTACCCGAAGATCACGGTGGTGTAGAAGATGAAGAGCCACCAGCGGGGCAGCGGGTTGTCGTACTCCTGGATTCCATCGAAGGCGTGGCCGCGCTCGACGTCCATCTTCTGCTCGCTCACGACCGTACGCTCCTCTCATCGTCCTCGAGCGGCTGGCGTGCCGCCTGCTCGAACCGCTGCGTGCGCTCCAGGAAGAGCCAGGCCAGAACGCCGAGGAACACCGCCGCCAGGAGCACGCCCCCGGCCAGGGTGATCTCCACCAGCTCCCGCGAATGCGACCGAAGAAACTCGGAGTACATCAGCGTCCCCCCTGGGCCGGAGCCGGCGCCGCGGCGGTGGGAAGGGGCGGGGGAGTCTGTGGACCACGGCCGAGCCGCTGGAGGTAGGCGATCAGCGCCACGATCTCCCGATCCCACGGGACCGCCACGCCTTCCTTGGAGAGGTCGGTGACGATCAGGTCCGCCTGCTTGCGGTAGGCGTCACGCGCGTTGTCGATGTCCAGGTTCTTGTAGGGGACGCCCACCTTCTGCAGGGCGATCATCTTCCTCGGGACCAGCGCCTGGTCGACCTTCCAGTCCGCGGTCCAGGCGAAGCTCGGCATGTTGCTGCCCGGGCTCGTGGAGCGGGGATCCATCATGTGCGAGTAGTGCCAGAGGTTCGGATACCTGCCGCCCTCGCGATGCAGGTCCGGCCCGGTGCGCTTGCTCCCCCACTGGAAGGGGTGGTCGACCACGAACTCCTCGGGTCGGGAGTACGGACCGTATCGCTGCGTGTCACCCTGCAGCGTGCGGATCATCTGCGAGTGGCAGACGTAGCAGCCCTCCCGGGTGTAGACGTCGCGCCCGGCGAGCTCGAGCGGCGAGTACGGCTGCTGCTTCTCCCCGACCCACTGCACCGCCGACGGCGCGAAGATGGTCGGGATGAGCTGGGCGATGCCACCCGCCAGCACCGCGACCAGCAGCAGCACGGTGAAGAAGAGCGGCTTGCCCTCCACGAACTGGTGCCAGCCCGGCGCATCCGGATCGCGCGGCCGGGCCTTGAACCAGAGCCAGGCCACCTCGGCGAGGATGACCAGGACCACCAGGACCTTGACCCCGGTCATCAGCGAGGCGCCGCCGAGGAAGAAGGACAGCGCCACCGCCGCCAGCACGAAGAGGAAGCCGGGCCTGGTCACCAGCCAGCCGGCGCTCGGCGCGGGAGCCGCATGCGGCGTCTCCACGGTGACGGTGACCTGTCCGTTCACCGCCTTGCCGGCCAGTGCGGTCTTGGTCAGGTTCCAGGCCATCAGGACGAAGCCGGCCAGATAGAGGACACCACCCAGGAGCCGGATCATCCAAAGCGGGCGGATGGCGAGGATCGTCTCCACGAAGGACGGGTAGGCCAGCGCGCCGTCCGGGGTCTGAGCTTTCCACATCAGGCCCTGGCTGATTCCCGAGACCCAGAGCGCGACGACGTAGAGGATGATCCCCGCGGTGGCCACCCAGAAGTGCAGGTCCGCCGCCTTCTTCGAGTAGAGCTTGGTCCCGAAGAGGCGCG
>JADGQZ010000017.1 GCA_017881345.1 Myxococcaceae bacterium
ACCCGGCGGTGAAGGCGGCCCGCCTCCATCCGGTGGATGGGCTCCGGAGCGAGTGATGACGGCGCCGCTGATTCGCATCGACGGCCTGCAGAAGACCTACCTCCTCGGCGATCGGAGGCTGGAGGTGCTGCGCGGCCTCGATCTGGTGATCGAGGCCGGGGAGCTGGTGGCCCTGACCGGCCCCTCGGGCGCGGGGAAAAGCACGTTCCTGCACCTGCTGGGCACGCTCGACGTCCCCACCCGCGGCCGGATCCTCTTCGAGGGGGTGGACGTCTTCGCCGGGGGCGAGGAGGAGCGGGCGGTCTTTCGCAACCGGACCATCGGCTTCGTGTTCCAGAGCCACCACCTGTTGCCCGAGTTCACCGCGCTCGAGAACGCCATGATGCCGGCGCTGATCCGGCGGGTGGGTCGCGAGGAGGCGCGGCGGCGGGGGGCCGAGGTGCTGGGCCTGGTGGGGCTGGCGGACCGGCTGGACCACCGGCCCGGTGAGCTGTCCGGCGGCGAGCAGCAGCGGGTGGCCATCGCCCGCGCGCTCTGCCTGTCGCCGAGGCTGCTGCTGGCCGACGAGCCCACCGGCAACCTGGACCCGCAGACGGCCGAGGGCATCCACCAGCTGCTCATCGAGCTCAACGCCCACAGCGGCATCACCGCGGTGGTGGTCACCCACAACGAGCGACTGGCCGGCGCGCTTCCCCGGCGCCTGCGGCTCCTCGGCGGAAGGCTCGCGTGAGCCCTTCCCTGTGGCGCGGGACAATCCAGCGGTCTGCGCCCGGCACCGGCCGCCCGGGGGCACGATCCCGTTTGAGCTTTTTGGCATGCCGGTTTAGATTCCGCGGCTCCGTGCCCAAGCTCCGACACACGATCCTGGGGGTGCTCGCGACGTTCCTCCTCGCGGCCCCGGCCGCGCGTGCCGCCGACGTGGTGGTGAAGGAGGTGCGCGTCGAGGGGAACCGCCGCACCGACCCCGCCGCCATCCGCGCCGCCATCTCCAGCAAGGCCGGCCAGCCGCTCAACCTGGATCAGGTCGACGCCGACATCCGCGCCATCATGACGATCGGCTCCTTCGCGGACGTGGTGGTCGAGCAGGAGGGATCGCTCGACAACCCGGTGCTCGTCTACCGCGTGGCGGAGCGGCCCACCGTGCGGGAGGTGAAGACGTTCGGCAACCAGGAGCTCAAGAAGGAGGACCTGAAGGACACGGTCGCCATCAAGCCCAGCACCTTCTACGACCCGGTCCTGGCCGACAAGGACGTCCAGACCATCCAGAAGAAGTACGTGGAGAAGGGCTACTTCCTGACCGACGTGACCGTGAAGGTCGCCGACGTGCCCGACAACCAGGTCGACGTCACCTACCAGGTCAACGAGCACGCCAAGATCCAGGTCCGCGAGATCCGGTTCGTCGGCAACGACCACGTTCCCAAGGAGGACATCACCCCGTTCCTGCAGACGCGGGAAGGCGGCCTCCTTCCGTTCATGGTGGGCGGCACCTTCCGGGAGGACGCCTTCGACGCCGACATGCAGGCGGTCCAGGCGGTCTATCTGGAGAAGGGCTTCGTCGAGGTGAAGGTGCAGCGCGCGGCGGTGCAGCTCTCGCCCGATCGGCGCTACCTGTTCGTCACCATCCCGGTCATCGAGGGCGTCCAGTACGACCTGGGCCAGGTGGGCTACTCCGGGAACCTGCTCGGGCAGGACGAGAGGCTCCACCGGGTGACCCATGTCCGCACCGGCGATCGCTTCGCCCGCAGCCGGGTGTTCGCCGATCTGACCGCCATCCAGGACGTGTACAAGGACATGGGCTACGCGTACGTCAACGTCGAGCCCAGGACCGCCCCCCATCCCGAGACCCGGCGCGTGGACATCGAGTTCGACGTCCAGCCCGGCGACAAGGTTCACATCGGCCGGATCGAGATCGTGGGCAACGACAAGACCCGCGACAAGGTCATCCGGCGCGAGCTGCGCCTCTACGAGGGCGAGCTGTTCAGCGGCACCGGGTACCGCGACTCCAAGAACCGGGTCCAGGCGCTGGGCTACTTCGAGACGGTCGAGGTCGCCGAGACCAAGCGCTCCCCGGAGTCGATGGACGTCCTGGTGACCGTCAAGGAGCGCCCCACCGGCAGCTTCCAGCTCGGGGCCGGGTTCTCGTCGTACGAGAACTTCGTCCTCACCGGGCAGATCTCGCAGCAGAACTTCCTGGGCTGGGGGCAGAGCCTCACACTCCAGCTGCAGTGGTCGCAGATCCGGCAGCTGGGCCAGATCAGCTACGTCGACCCGTACTTCCTCGACACCCGCTGGACCTTCTCCTTCGATCTGTACGCCAACGAGGTCAACTACTCGGACTTCACCCGGCGGGCGCTGGGCGGATCCATGACCTGGGGCTACGAGCTGGCCGGGCTCTCCCGGTGGATCCCCTCCGCCTCGCGGCTCGAGGACGTCCGGCTCTTCGCCGCCTACACGCTCGAGCGGGTGAACGTGGGGACCACCAGCGTGGTCCAGCTCGCCCGCACCACCGGCTCGGGGAGCACCAGCTCGCTCCGGTTCACGCTGCAGGCCGACAAGCGCGACAACCGCATCACCCCGGCCAACGGCTGGTACGGCTCGTTCAGCTTCGAGACCGCGCCCCGCTTCCTGGCGGCCAAGGCGCTGTTCGGCTCGGAGGTGAACCTGTTCAACCGCTACACGCTCGACCTGCGCACGTACAAGGCGATCTGGAAGGGCATCGTCGGGCGCATCCGGGTCAACATGGGGTGGCTCCAGGCGCTCACCGCCGAGGGCGTGCCGCTCTCCGAGCTCTACTTCGTGGGCGGGATCAACTCCATCCGCGGCTACCGGTTCCAGAGCATCGCACCGCAGGCGCTGCAGGCCTGCACCAACTCCCCGTTCTCCGAGGTCTGCAAGATGAACGGCGAGGGATACAAGGAAGTGATCCTGAACCTGGAGGCGGAGTTCCCCATCTTCGAGAAGGTCGGGATCCGCGGGGTGGTGTTCTTCGACGCCGGCAACTCGTTCCCGGCCAACAGCTATCACGACCCCAACGTCTCCTGGTCGCTGTACAAGTCGGCCGGGGTCGGGATGCGCTGGTTCAGCCCGCTCGGCCCGCTGCGATTCGAGTTGGGGATCCCCTTGAACCGCCGCAAGGACAGCCTGGGCAACTACATCGACCAGCCTTCCGACTTCCAGTTCACGATCGGCAACTTCTTCTAGCCGCACGCAACCCGAGGTCTCCCATGCTCAACACGCTTCCCGCCGTCCTGATCCCCATCCTCCTGGCGCTCGCGCCCGCTGCACGCGCCGACACCAAGATCGCCTTCGTCGACTTCGAGCGCGCCGGCAACGAGTGCGACGAAGGCAAGGCCGCCAACGCCGCCCTGGCCAAGGTCCAGGAAGACAAGATGAAGCCGCTCAAGGACAAGCAGGCCGAGTTCGAGACCATGCGGACCGACTTCGAGAAGCAGCAGGCGGTCCTCTCCGCCGAGGCCAGGCAACAGAAGGGGATCGAGCTCCAGAAGAGGAGCGACGAGCTGCAGCAGCTGTACGTGCAGGCGCAGCAGGAGCTGCAGCAGAAGAACATGGAGCTCATCCGGACACTGGGCGACCACGTCACCGACGTGGTGAGGGAGATCGCCGAGAAGGAGGGGATCCAGGTGGTGATGAACAAGTCGGCGCTGGTCTACGCGCCCGACGCCCTGGACCTCACCAACGAGGTGATCCGCAAGCACAACGCCAGGTTCCCGGCCAAGGGCGCGGCCACCCCGGCCGCCGCCGACCCCAAGGCCAAGACCCCGCCGAAGAAGTCGGGCGGCAAGTAGGAGCGGCCGTGACCTTCCGCCTCGCGGAGCTCGCCGCCCGGGTGGGCGGCGAGGTGGTGGGAGATGGGGAGCTGCGGCTGGAGGGGGTGGCCGCGCTCGAGGATGCGACCCCGGCCCAGGTGTCGTTCCTCGCGAACCGCAAGTATCGCCGCGCCTTCGAGCAATCGAAGGCCGGTGCGGTGGTGGTGGGGCCGGAGGAGATGATCCCGCAGGGGCGCACGGTCCTGCGCGTCCGGAACGCCTACCTGGCGTTCGCGAAGATCACCACTCTCTTCCACCCGCCGCGCGAGGCGGTGCCGGAGGTGGCTCCGGCGGCGGTGGTGCACCCCTCGGCCCGCGTCCACCCGGCCGCCCAGGTGATGCCGCTCGCCTCGGTGGGGCCAGGCGCACGCGTCGGCGCCCGCACCATCCTCCACCCCGGCGTCCAGATAGCCGAGGGGGCGCGCATCGGCGAGGACTGCCTGCTCTACTCGAACGTGGTGGTCCGCGAGGGGTGCGTGCTGGGCGATCGCGTCATCGTCCAGGCAGGGGCGATCATCGGCTCGGACGGCTTCGGGTTCGCCTTCGATCCCGAGGGCGAGGGCCGCGGCCCGCGCCACTACAAGCTCCCGCAGGTGGGGATCGTGGTGGTGGAGGACGACGTCGAGATCGGCGCCGGCACCTGCGTCGACCGCGC
>JADGQZ010000157.1 GCA_017881345.1 Myxococcaceae bacterium
CAGGGCGAGGTAACCCACCCGGGCGAACGCGTCCGCGACCCCGCGGATGTGGTGGTTCACCCCGAAGATCTCCTGCACCACGATGATTGCGCCCCGTGGAACGCCTCCCGGTTCGGCGCGGTACGCGGAGAAGCGCTTGCCATCGGCCGACGTGAGCTGGACCCGGGATGTCATGGAGGCGATCGACTCTAGGCTGCTGCGGGGCGGGTGAGGGCCTCGAGCACCAGCGCGAAGTTCTGCCATGGACGCCCGGTCGCCCGGTGCATCCCGATGGTGCAGGGGTGGTTGGAGATGAGGTAGGCGTCGAACTGCCGCCCGGAGATCTCCGCCGCCTCGGCCCGGGTCGCCGAGGCCGTCAGCTCGGGATGGAGAAAGCCGCGGTCCCCGGCGAAGCCGCAGCAGCCGGCCCGGTCCGGGACCACCACCTCCTCGGCCACGAAGCGGCCGATGCCCACCAGCTTGGGCACGAGGCCCATCTCCACCACCGAGCAGACCGGGTGGACGCAGGCCGAGCCCACCCGGCGCTCCGCCCGCAGCCCGGGAAGCAGCGAGTCGTGGACGAACTCGACCGAGTCGATGACCTGGAGGTGGTCGAAGCGCTCCTGATTCTCCCGGGTGAGCACGGCCCGGGCCCCGCGGATCCCGTGGGTGCAGGAGCTCCCCTCGACCACCACCGGGAGCCGTCCCTCCTCGCTCCAGCGCCAGAGCCGCTCGAGGGTGGCGTTGCTCATCGCCACGTCACCGTCGACGTAGCCCTTGGAGTGCCACGGAGTGCTGCAGCAGGCCCCGGCGATGTCCTCCGGGATGTGGACCGGCACGCCGGCGCGGCGGGCGAGCTCCACCAGCGCCTCGGGGATGGTGGGGTGCGCGGGCTCTCCCTCCACCGGCCCGAACATCCGGAGCATGCAGGCGGGGAAGTAGACGGCCCGGGCGCCGGCGGGGGTGGTGCGCGGAAGCGCCGGCGCGACCCGGGGCATGTCCGGCGTCCAGCGGGGGATCAGGTCTTCGCCGAGCACCGAGCGGAGCGCTCCGGTCAGCGCCCCCACCGTCCGGTGCCCGACGACGGAGGCCAGGGCGTGTCCCGCGGCGATCCCGGCCCGGGCCAGGCGCTCGGTGGTCCGCGCACCGGTGGCGGTGGCCTTGCCGGCGTTCCGGGCGAAGGACGAGTGCCGCTCGGCCCGGAAGCGCTTCACCAGCGAGCCGGTGTCGATCGACACCGGGCAGCGCGTCTGGCACATCCCGTCGCCCGCGCAGGTGTCGAGCCCGGAGTACTGGTAGTCCCGGCGGAGCTCCTCGGCGGTGGCACCGCCCGGCTGGCGCTCCAGCTCGCGCCGCACCACGATGCGCTGCCTCGGGGTGAGCGTCAGCTCGCGGCTCGGGCACACCGGCTCGCAGAACCCGCACTCGATGCACATGTCCGCCTCGGCCTCGATCGAGGGGAGCGACTTGAGGTTCTCGAGGTGCGCCTTCGGGCCGGTGGGGATGATGACCCCGGGGTTGAGCAGCCCCTGCGGATCCACCAGGGCCTTCAGCCGCCGCATGATGGCCATTCCCTCCGGCCCCCACTCGGTCTCCACGAACGGGGCCATGTTCCGCCCGGTCCCGTGCTCGGCCTTGAGCGCCCCGTCGTACTTCCGCACCACCAGCGGCACGAGCGCGTCGATGAAGCGCGCGTACTGGTCCACCGCCGCCTGGTCGTTGAAGGACTGGGTGATGACGAAGTGGAGGTTCCCGTCCTTGGCGTGGCCGAAGATGATGGCGTCCTCGTACCCGTGCGCCCGGAACAGGCCCTGGAGGTCCACCGCGGCGTCGGCCAGATGGGGGATGGGGAAGCAGACGTCCTCGATGATCACCGTGGTGCCGCTCCGGCGCACCCCGCCCACGGTGGGGAAGAGCCCCTCGCGCACCCGCCAGAAGCGGGCCTGCAGCTCCGGGTCGCGGGTGAACTCGGCCGGCACGGCGAGCGGCAGCCGCCGCGTCACCTCGGCCGCGGCACCCATGAGCAGAGGGAGCTCGGACTCCTGGCCCGTCTGGAACTCGCAGAGCAGTGCCGCGGGTGCCGCCCCGAGATGGCCGAGCTCGCGCGGCATGCCCGGCTTGTCCGACGCGGCGCGGAGGCTCGCCGAGTCCAGCAGCTCGAGCGCCCGCGCCCCGGCGTCCCGGAACGCACCGATGGCCGCGCAGGCCGCGTGGATGTCCCGGAAGAAGAGCAGCCCGGTCGACTTGTGGGGGAGCACCGGGACGGTGTCCATCACCGCCTCGGCGATGAAGGCCAGAGTGCCCTCGGAGCCGATGAGGAGGTGGGCGAACACGTCCACCGGCCGCTCGAAGTCGAGGAAGGCGTTCAGCTGGTAGCCGGTGGTGTTCTTCATCCGGTACTTCGCCCGGATGCGGTCCACCAGCGCCGGCCGCGAGCGGAGCTCGTCCCGCAGCGCGAGGAGGCCCTGGTGCAGCGCGGGCTCGCGCGCCCGGAGCTCCGCGTCGGCGTCCTCGGCGGCGGTGTCGATGCGGGTGCCCGACGGCAGCACGAAGGTCAGCGAGCGAAGCGTGTGGTAGCCGTTCTGCTCCACGCCACAGCACATCCCGCTGCTGTTGTTGGCCAGGATGCCTCCCAGCGTGCAGGCGCGGATGCTCGCCGGATCGGGGCCGATCTTCCTCCCGAAGGGCCGGAGCAGCTGGTTCAGGTGGTCGCCGATGGTCCCCGGGAGCGCCCGGATCCGCTGGCCCCCTTCCTCGACCGTCGCGCCTCGCCAGTGCCGCGCCACCTCGAGCAGGAGCCCGTCGGACTGCGACTGGCCCGAGAGGCTCGTTCCGGCGGCGCGGAAGGTGAGGGGGATGCCCCGGCTCCGGCTCAGGGCGAAGAGATGCTGCACCTCGTCCACCGAGCTGGGGAACACCACCGCCTCGGGCATCAGCCGGTAGAAGCTCGCATCGGAGGCGAACGCCACCCGATCCAGCGTCCGGGTGAGGACCCGCTCCCGCGGAACGCAGCGGTGCAGCGCGTCCACCAGGTCTCCAGGGGGTGCCAGCGGCGGGTCGGTCGGCATGGGGAGGAGGAGTCAACGCGATCCCGGGTGGTTCTGGCGAGGTTCTCGCAAGAACCTCCCGGGACATCGCCGCCGCGCCCTCCGGAGCGCATCTTTTGCGCTCCCGGGAGCCTGGCGCGCGTGAAGCGCCGTGGCACAGCCTCGAGACAGGAGACACCCTCCGATGACCACCCCCGCCATCCACCGCATCCACGCTGCGAGCCCCCGCCGGCGGAGCCCGGCCCGTGCCGGGACCCGTTCCCAGACCTTCGTCTTCCGCTTCGATCAGCTTCCGGAGGTGAAGCGGACGGCGAAGACCTGGGATGAGGTCAAGGCCCTACTCGGCGGCAAGGGGGCCAACCTGGCGGAGATGACCCGCCTGGGGCTGCCGGTGCCCCCCGGCTTCACCGTGACCACCGAGGCGTGCCGCGCGTTCTTGAAGTCCGGCAACTGGCCAAGGGGGCTCTGGGAGGAGGAGGTCGCCGCGCTGCACGACCTCGAGTCGCGGACCGGCAAGCGGCTCGGTGACCCGGCCAATCCGCTCCTCGTCTCCTGCCGCTCGGGCGCCAAGTTCTCGATGCCAGGGATGATGGACACGGTCCTCAACATCGGGCTGAACGCGGAGACCGTGGAAGGCCTCGCGGCGCTCACCGGAGACCCACGCTTCGCCTGGGACGCGTACCGCAGGCTGGTCCAGATGTACGGCACGGTGGTGCTCGGAGTGCGTGACGAGCCGTTCGAGCACCTGCTGGCCGAGTGGCGCGCGCGGCGCCGGGTGGAGAACGACGCCGATCTCGAGCCCGAGGACCTCCGGGCCATCACCGCGCGCTTCCGGACCATCGTCCGCGAGCAGTCGGGCCGTGAGTTCCCGGACGATCCGATGGAGCAGCTCCGCCTCGCGACCGAGGCGGTGTTCCGCTCGTGGCAGGGCAAGCGGGCGCAGGACTACCGGCGCGCCGCCGGCATCCCCGACGACCTGGGCACCGCGGTGAACATCGTGGCCATGGTGTTCGGCAACATGGGGCGTGGCTCGGCGACCGGCGTCGCCACCACCCGGAACGTGTCCACCGGCGAGGACGCGCTCGAGGGCGACTACCTGATCAACGCCCAGGGCGAGGACGTGGTCGCGGGCATCCGGGCGACGGAGCCCATCGCCAGGCTGGCCGAGGAGATGCCGGAGGCGTTCACCGAGCTGCAGCGCATCGCCAGGCTGCTCGAGAAGCACTACCGCGAGGTGCAGGATATCGAGTTCACGGTGGAGCGCGGCACGCTCTGGATGCTCCAGACCCGGGACGCCAAGCGGACCGCCCGCGCCGCGGTGAAGATCGCGGTGGACCTGGCGAAGGAGAAGCTGATCACCCGCGAGGAGGCGGTGCTGCGGGTCACTCCCGAGCACGTCGACTTCTTCCTCCATCCGCAGTTCGACCCCGAGTCGATGCGCACCGCGCGGTCCGAGCGGCGGCTCCTGGCGAGCGGTCTCAACGTGTCCCCGGGCGCCGCGGTGGGAGAGCTGGCCTTCGACGCCGACACCGCCGAGCGCTGGGCGAAGGAGAAGAAGGCGGTGGTGATGATCCGCGCCGAGACCAAGCCGGACGACGTGCACGGCATGCTCGCCGCGCGCGGCATCCTCACCAGCCGCGGCGGACGGACGAGCCACGCCGCGCTGGTGGCGCGGCAGTTCGGCAAGCCCGCGGTGGTGGGGGTGATGGCGCTGGAGGTCGATGCCGAGAAGAAGGAGGCCACCATCAAGCGGTCCTCGGTGGTGCTCCGCGAGGGAGACTGGGTCTCCATCGACGGCACCACCGGCGAGGTCTTCCTCGGGCAGGTGGAGACGATGCAGCCCTCGCTCGAGGACCCCGCGCTGATCGAGCTGCTCGGCTGGGCGGACCGGTTCCGCCGCCTGGGCGTTTGGGCCAACGCCGACTACCCGCGGGATGCCCAGCGCGCACGGGCGCTGGGAGCCGAGGGAATTGGCCTGTGCCGCACCGAGCACATGTTCTTCGAGACCGAGCGGCTCCCGCTGGTCCAGACGCTCATCCTCTCCCGGGACGAGGCGGAGCGGAACGAGGTGCTGGGCAAGCTGCTGCCGCTTCAGCGCGCGGACTTCGAGGGCCTCTTCCGGGCGATGGACGGGCAGCCGGTCACCATCCGGCTGATCGACCCGCCGCTCCACGAGTTCCTTCCGGCCCACGACACGCTGCTCAAGCAGGTCACCGAGCTGGAGACCCGCCTCGAGCTCAAGTCGGGGAACGCGAAGGATCAGACCCTCGACCTCGCCGGCAAGCGCACCTTGCTCGGTGCGGTGGAGCGCCTGCGCGAGATGAACCCCATGCTCGGCCTCCGCGGGGTGCGGCTCGGGATTCACATGCCGGGGCTGGTGCGGATGCAGGTCCGGGCGATCTTCGAGGCGGCCTGCATCTGCGCCGAGGCGGGGGTCGAGGTCTTCCCGAAGATCATGATCCCCCTCGTCACCCACGGCAACGAGCTGCGGTGGGAGCAGCGCGCCCTCGAGGCGGAGGCGAAGAAGGTGATGGCCGAGCAGAAGCGGAAGGTGCGCTACCAGTTCGGGACGATGATCGAGATCCCCCGGGCGGCGATCACCGCGGACGAGATCGCGTCGCTGGCGCAGTTCTTCTCCTTCGGAACCAACGACCTCACCCAGACCACCTTCGGCATCTCGCGGGACGACGCCGAGACGAGCTTCCTCGCCGAGTACCTGACGGAGGGGATCCTCCCCGAGAACCCGTTCGACCACATCGACGAGGGCGGGGTGGGACGGCTGATGGAGATGGCGGTCCGGCTGGGACGCAAGGTCCGGCCCGGGCTGAACATCGGGATCTGCGGGGAGCACGGCGGGGACCCGAAGAGCATCGCCTTCTGCCACCGGCTCGGGCTGGACTACGTCTCCTGCTCACCGTTCCGGGTGCCGGTCGCGCGTCTGGCCGCTGCGCACGCCGCGCTCCACGAGGCGAAGAAGACGGCGCGCTGAGCAGCCGTGCTGGTCATCGCGGCGGCTGCGCCGGGCCGGTCACCGGGCGGGATCGCTCGGCGAGGGCGAGCGGACCGGGTTGTACGGCGCGGGGGAGTAGGGGTTCCCGCACTGACAGACCCGGCAGCCGCGGGTGCTGTCGCGGGTGCAATCCGGGGTGGTGGCGCAGTGCATCCCCTTCGACTCGGGGCAGAGATCCTTGTCGTTCATCGCGCACGCCGGAGCGAGCGCGAGGCCGAGCAGGAGGGCCAGCAGGGACGGGCGCATGGACCCGACCCTAGCTGCTCACCCCTCCGTTTTCAGCGCGCCGAGAGCTGCTTCCCCGTCCAGAGGCTCTTGGCGATCATGCAGTGCACGCCCTTGCGGATGTCGACGATCTGGCTCACCCGGCAGTCGGCGGCCATCGCGGTCAGCGCGTAGGCCTCGTCGCGGGACAGCCCCTTGGTGGTGCTGAGGAAGTCCACCGTCTCGGTCACCGCGTTCACCATCGCCTTGCCCAGATCCTCGTCGAAGCCGACCAGGATCCAGTGGGTCTTGGTCTCGATCCGCGGCCAGCTGAGCTTCATGTCCTTGCGGACGATGGGCTGGATCTCGATGTCCTCGAACGAGCACTCCATCGCGGTGAGGTTCACCTCGCCGTTGCCCTGGGCGCAGTGCGAGTCGCCGGTCCAGATGAGGCCGCCCTCGAGGAACACGGGGATGAAGATGGTGGACCCGGCGGTGAGCTCGTTGATGTCCATGTTGGACCCGTTCTTCCAGGGTCGGAGCGTGCTCACCGGCGCCAGGGGGTCCTTCGATCCGCCCTTGCGCGGCGACGGATCCTCCGGGTCGATGCCCACGGCGATGGTGCCGGGGAAGGGCCGGAGCGGAATCTCGATGCCTGGCTTGAAGATCACGGTGGACTTCTTCGGATCGATGTCGAAGTAGTGGACCGAGCCCTCGGGGAACGCCGGGGCCAGCGCGCCGATGGTGGGGAACTCCTTGCCCGGGAGGTTGAAGTTCGCTCCCACCTTCTTGGGGACGATCTTCCGGATCCGGATCTCCATCACGTCGCCGGGCATCGCGCCCTTCACGTAGATCGGGCCGGTGATGGAGTGCGGGCCGCCGCCCGGGTTCGCCTTCCGGAGCTCGACGATCTTCTCCATCGTCGTGCCCTTCTGGATCTGATCCTTGGCGTGCATCAGCGTCTCGATCGAGACGATGTCGCCGGACTCGATGGTGAGCTTCGGCTTCTCCTTCGGGTCCAGCCAGCCCCACGCCACGGTGTCGGGCGTTGCGACGAGCCGGTACGTCTTCGGAGTGTTCGCGGCGTGCGCGGCGACCGAGAGCACGGCGGCGCCGAGGAGCGCCTGGCGCGCGACCTTCATCGACATGTTCGTTTCCCCTCGTCTGGCTGCCTGGATGGCAACGCGCTGGAGGGTAGGTGTTAGGAACACAGTGGGTCAAACCGACCGGTCGGTCGCAGTCCAACGCTCCGGAATTCCTCCGGGCGCCCTCCTGGCCGTCCTAGAGTCCCGCCCGTGGCGACGAGCCCGGAGCTCCGCACCCTGCAGTCCCGGCTTGCGCTGCCGCTCGGAATCCTGGTCGCCACCCACGTGGTGGGCGTCGTCGGCTACCACTGGCTCTGGCGCGACCACGGCGGCACGTGGATGGACGCGCTGTTCATGACCTTCACCACCGTGGCCACCATCGGCTACGGCGAGGTGAAGCCCCTGGACGACGCGGGCCGGGTCTTCACCATGGCCATCGCGGTCACCGGGATCGGTAGCCTCTTCTACAGCTTCACCGTCGGGCTCGATCACCTGACCAGCGACTCGGTCCGGCAGGCGCGGAGGAAGCGACGCATGCAGCAGCGCATCGACAGACTGGAGCGCCACGTCGTCGTCGCCGGCTACGGAAGGGTGGGGCGCGAGGCCGCGCACGAGCTCCGCGAGGCGGGAGTCCCGGTGGTGGTCGTGGACCCTGGACCCGACGCCGGCCGGGTTGCCGGGGAGGCGGGTCTCCTGGTGATGGCCGGTGATGCGGCCGAGGACGCGGTGCTCGAACGGGCCGGGATCCGGCGAGCGCGGGGTCTGGTGGCCACGACCGCCAGCGACGCAACGAACCTCTACGTCATCCTCTCCGCGCGGCTGCTGAATCCGACGCTCTTCATCGCCTCTCGCGCGGTGGACGAGTTCTCGGTCCCCAAGCTGCTGCGGGCCGGCGCCAACCGGGCCATCAGCCCCTACGCCATCGGAGGCCGGCGGCTGGCTCACCTCATGCTGAGCCCGCGGGTGGTCGACTTCTTCGAGACGGCGTTCCAGCGCGGCAAGCAGGCGCTGCGGATCGCCGGGCTCCAGCCGTCCGCGTCGGCGCCGAAGCGGTCGGTGGGGGCGCTGGTGGAGGCCGGGGCGACCGGGGTGACGGTCCTGGCAGTGCTCCGCGGCGACCAGGTGGTCCGCTCGCCGGATCCGAGCTTCTCCCTCGGTCCCGACGACCACCTGCTGGTCCTCGGAACCGACGAGCAGATCGAGGCGCTCGAGAGGGCGATGTCCGCCTGACCCCGGCTGGCCGCAGGCGAGGAAGTGCCCGAGCCTCGCCCCGCGGGTCGGTTTCCACGCGCGCTCACTCCCCCGTTGCGCCGGGGTCGCTCGACCAGCGCGGCCGCTCGGCCCCGGGGCGCCCGGACTGGACCAGCACGATGCCCGCCGCCACCGCCGCCAGCCCCACGGCGTCCAGGGGTCGCACCGGCTCGCCCAGGAGGAGCGCACCGAGCCCCAGCCCGAAGATGGGCGTGAGGAAGTAGAACGCGCTCACCCGGCTCGCCTCTCCGTGGCGGAGTAGCCAGAACCACAGAAACGAGGCGCCGAGGCTCATCACCAGGACGAGGTAGGTGAGGCTCACCACGAACGCGCCGTTGGGCACGAGGTGCGGCGACCCCTCCAGCAGCGCGGCCAGCGGGAGGAGGATCGCCGAGGCCGCGCCGAGCTGGATGGTGTTCGCCGCCAGGAGATCCTCGGGCGTGCGGATCCGCTTGAACACCAGCGTGGAGGCGACCAGCCCGACGACGCCGAGGAACGCGAGCAGCACGTCGACGGGCCGGGCGGCCTGCGTGCCCGCCCGGGCGCCCATCGTCACCAGGACGCCAGAGAAGCCGAGGAGCAGTCCGACGATCTTCCGCAGGGTCAGCGACTCGTTCAGGAGCGCCGGCGCCACCAGCGCCAGCAGCAGGGGATTGGTGCTGGCGATGATCGCCCCCATCCCTGACGAGAGGTGCCGGAGCGCCTCGTAGGTGCAGCCCAGATACGTGGCGTTCGCCAGCAGGCCGTAGCCCGCGATCTGTGCCCACGCGGTCCGGGTGCGCGGCCACGGGCGGCGGAGCGCCATCACCACGCAGGACATGAGGACCGAGGCGATGGCGAAGCGCACCGTGAGCACCCAGAGCGGCTGCCCGAGCCGCGAGAGCACCCGGCTCGGGACGAAGGCCGAGGCCCAGAGGAAGACGTAGAGCAGCGCCACGGCGGTGCCGGCCCGTCCATGCGCGCGGAGCTCGGAGGCGGTCATCGGTGGCCGGACAGTCGCATCTTCGGCCCCGGGCGCAAGACACAGATCCGCGCGCGGGCGTTCAGTGCTGCTCGTCTGCCGCCCGGGTCCGCTTGGCGACCTCGAGGGCGGTCTGCGCGGACTGGGCGGCGCTTGCCCCCTCGGCGCGGCGCGCGTAGGCCCGTTCGGCGCGCGCATCCGCCTCGCGCTGGGCCGGGTCCACCGCGGGCTCACCCGGGAGCTCGACCCGGAGCTCCTTCACCAGGCTCACGATGGCCGCCGCGGTCGGAAGCGCGAACAGCGCCCCGAAGACGCCGCCCAGCCGCCCTCCCACCAGCAGCGCAACGAGCACCGCCGCCGAGGGCAGCTTGAGCGTCCGCCCATAGATGCGGGGGATCAGCAGCCGGCTCTCGAACTCCTGGTACGCCACCATGAGCACCAGGACGGCGATGGTCACTCCCGGACCTCGCGAGAGCGCGGCGAGCGCCGCAGGGGCGGTGGCGAGGATGCCGCCGACGAAGGGGATGACGTCGGTCAGGCCGGCGAAGGCCGCGAGCGCCAGGGCATCGGGCACGCCCAGCACCGTCAACAGGAGGAAGGTGAAGATGGCGATCAGCACCGAGGTGATGACCTGGCCCCGGATGTAGCCGCCGACGATGGCCTCGAGGCTGATCAGCACCCGCGCGGTGCGCAGGTGGTAGCGGCGAGGCACGACGGCGTACAGCGCGCCCTGCATCCGCTCCCGATCCGCCAGCAGATACAGGGTGAGGAACAGCGCGGTGATGCCGTAGCCGATGACCTCGGCCATGCTCGCCGAGACCGCGAGCGCAGCCCCCAGATCCACCCCCCGGGCCAGCTGGCCAACCTGGAAGTGCCGCACGCTCGAGGCCAGGCTCGCGGTCCTCGGGTGCGAGGCCAGCATCGTCCCAAGCTCGTCACGGAAGCGCGGCAGGTCGCCGATGAACTTCATCGCCGCGCGCCACAGCGACGGCGCGGTGACCAGGACGACCACCGCGAGCACGGCGAGGGCACCGAGGAAGACCGCCGCCAGCGCGACGCCTCGCCTGATCTTTCGCGCCTCGAGCCAGCGCACCATGGGTGCCAGCGTGCCGGCGAGCATCAGCGCGCAGGCGACCGCGACGAGCACCGGCACGAGCCGCCCGAGGAGCCAGACCGCGCCGACGACCAGCACGGCGAGGAGGATACTGGACGGGGAGATCTCGACCCGGAAGGTGGAAGAGCCGGGCTGCGAGTCAGGGGAGGGCGGGTGAGGGGTGGCCACGG
>JADGQZ010000158.1 GCA_017881345.1 Myxococcaceae bacterium
ACCACCGCCCACGGCCGTGCAGCGTCTCCCGGCGCTTGCGACGGAAGAGGCGCGCGCCGGAGCACCAGCGCCACCTCGTACACCCGGGCCAGTCGCTCGTTTCCCCCGCCCTCGGTGGTGAGCTTCGCCCAGACGAACTCGCCGGCGAGGACGCCGAAGCCTGCCTCGGCCGCGACGGTGAGGATGGGCGCGCGTCCGAGGAAGTTGGTCCAGATCGCGAGCGTGCCGCCCTCGACCACCGCCCGGGCCGCGGCGGGGAGCCACTCGGCCGTGAAGCGACGGTAGGCGCGCACGTCCTCGAAGCGATGGATCGGCTCCTGGTCGATCTTCCGGCGCGCCCGCGGTTCGCGCGCATCCCCGCCCTTCCGGCGGCGTGTGAGCAGGCAGTAGGGCGGGTCGGTGAGAAGGAGCGATGGCCGGCGGCCGGCGAGCGCCTTCCCCAGCACCTCGGGACGGCGCGCATCACCGGTGACGACCAGCGCGCTCAGGGCGCCGCCCCGACGGCGGGCACGCCGGGGTGCAGCTCGCTCACCAGCTGCCCCACCGTGACCAGGGTGAAGCCGCGCTGGCGGAGCCCGGCGACGATGTCCGGCAGCGCCTCGGCGGTGTGGAACTTCACATGGTTGATGTGCATCACCACGATGCTCCCGGGCTTCGCCTGCGAGAGCACCCAGTGCACCAGCCGCTCCTTCGTGGCGTGCGCGTCCGGATCACCCGACGGGAGGTCGTACTCGATGGTGGTGAGCCCGAGCTCGGCGGCGATGCGGACCACCCGCTGGTCGTACTCGCCATAGGGCGGCCGGAAGAAGCGTGGCGTCTGGCCGGTGAGGGCCTTCACCTCGGCCTGGGTGCGGACCAGCTCGGCCCGGATGCGGGCGTCGTCCTTCACCGCCGGAAGGTGCGGGTGGGTGTACGTGTGGTTGGCGAGCTCGAACTGCGGATGGCTCGCCAGCACCTTCACCTGCGCCGCCTCCTCCTTCGCCCAGCTCCCGCCGAGGAAGATGGTGGCCGGCGCCCCGGCCGCGAGCAGCGCGCGGGTGACCGGCTCGTCGTACTGGCTGACGTCCCGCGTGGAGCAGGCGTCGAAGGTGAGCGCGATCTCCTTGCGGTCACGCGGGCCGTGCGCCACGACCTCGGGGGTGACGGCGGGGAGCGCCGGCGCAGGCGGCGCCGCGGCGACTGCCAGGTCTCGCTCGGCCTTCGCCGCCCCCTCCGGCGTGGAGTGCCCGGTCAGGGCGAGGTGCTGCTCGGGCCGGGTGCAGGAGACCAGCAGGAGCAGACAGACCGACGCGGTTCTCACGTGCCGGCGAGTCTGCCACGTCGGTCTGCCCGCACCGCGCGAACGCGTGCGGAGCGGCGCGCCTGCGGGCTGACCGGACGAACGCCGGGCCCTCCCGGCTCAGAGCTGGAAGCCGATGCGTCCTCCGAACGTGGCCCCGGGACTCAGGTACGACACCTCCGCGCCCAGGAGCAGCCGCCCGAATCGAAGCCCTGCCCCCATGCCCGCGTGCAGGCGCACCACGTCTCCCTTGAAGAAGAACCAGGGACCGACGAAGCCGTCCACGTAGACCGTGCCGGCGGTCAGGCGGGCCTTGAAGTCCAGCGGGATGCCGGCGGGGATCTCGCTGGAGGTGGTGAGGAGGAACCCTGGCTTCAGTCCGAGCTGGAAGTTCGGGGCGACCCGCCAGAGCGCATCCAGGCCGAAGGTGAAGAGCCCCATCCCCGGGGACACGGTCCAGTAGTCCGCTCCCGCGCCGAGGTCGAACTCCTGGGCCTCGGCCGCCCGCGGCGCCAGCGCCAGCGCTCCGAGGACTCCGAGCAACAACCACCACCGTCTCGCCTGTCTCACGTCACCTCCATCCGGCCCGGACACCTCGGGAGTTAGGGTCTCGCGCCGGGCGCGGCAACCTACATCCTCCTTCCCACGCGCCTCGACGCCTCCGCAGCGGCTGTCGTAAGACTTCCACTTCGTCTTCCGTGTCGCGGCTCGCCCTCCTCCCGCTCCTGGTGTCGCTCGGCGCGGCCGCGCAGGAAGACTCCGTGCACCAGGTGGCACGGGCCTATCTGGACGCCCTCACCGGCACCGGCGACGACGCCGCCCGGGAGTCGCTCCTGGGTGGTGTGACGATGAACGCCTCGATCGCCACCATCGGCAGCTGGCGCATCGTGGCCGAGGATCCGATCCGGAAGGAGACGGCCCCTCTCCAGACCGCGTCGCAGCTGATGACCGATCTGGACAAGGCCGGGCGGAGCACGCTGGCCAGTCTGATCAACCAGTCCGGGGCGCTGGGCAACGACGTGCAGGTCCGGGAGCTCTCCGAGGCCGAGGCGAACAAGCTGCTCGCCCCCACCAAGGAGCGAGCCAGCCGCTTCTTCCGGACCCTCCCCGTGCTGGCGTACGTCGCCCGGGTCAGCAAGTCCGTCTACTGGCACCCGAAGAACCCCATCCGCCCGCTGCTCACGCAGGCCGGGAGCAACGGGACGTACACGCTCGAGGTGCACCGCCTCACCATCGAGAGCCTCGAGGGTCCGCGGAAGGAGGTCCGGCGCTGGCCGCTGCGACTCCTGCGGTTCAACACCTCGAAGGGCCTCGACACCGGGTGGAAGGTGCTCCCCGCGTCGGACTGGAACGGGGACTGACGGTCGCAGGTGGGCCCCGTCGAGGGCTCTCCGTTTTCTGTGCGAAACCGCTGCCTTCTTCGCGCTTGTTGATTATCGAGTCAATCGCGTAGGGTGCGCCCGACACAGCGCGTCAGCGTACGCAGGAGACACTCCGATGAGCCTCATCCGAAAGGTCGCGGTCCTCGGTTCCGGCGTCATGGGCAGCGGCATCGCCGCCCACGTGGCCAACGCCGGCATCCCCGTCCTGATGCTGGACATCGTTCCCCCGGAGGCCGGTCCCGGTGAGGACAGGAGCAAGAAGTCGTTCCGGAACAAGTTCGCGCTCGCCGGGCTGGCCAATCTGAAGAAGCTCCGTCCCGCGCCGCTCTTCACCGCGGCCGCGCTGGACCTCATCGAGGTCGGCAACCTCGAGGACGACCTGGCCCGCATCGCCGGGTGCGACTGGGTGGTGGAGGTGGTGAAGGAGGACCTGGCGGTGAAGCAGGCGCTGTTCGCGAAGGTCGAGCCGCACCTCAAGCCGGGGGCGATCGTCAGCTCCAACACCTCGGGGCTCTCGGTCACCGGGATGCTCCAGGGCCGCGGTCTCGCCTTCAAGAAGAGCTTCCTGGTCACCCACTTCTTCAACCCCGTCCGGTACATGAAGCTGCTCGAGCTGGTGGCCGGGCCGGACACCGACCCCGGCGTGCTGGCCCGCATGGCCCGGTTCGGCGAGGAGACGCTGGGCAAGGGAATCGTCTGGGCGAAGGACTCCACCAACTTCATCGCCAACCGCATCGGCACCTACGGGATGCTGCGCGTGCTCGGCGACATGCAGAAGGCGGAGCTCACCGTCGAGGAGGTGGACAAGATCTTCGGCCCGGCGATGGGACGACCGAAGAGCGCGGTGTTCCGCACCACCGACATCGTGGGCCTCGACACCTTCGTGCACGTGGCGCAGAACTGCTACGACACGCTGACCAAGGACGAGGAGCGCGAGACCTTCCAGGTCCCCGAGTTCGTCCGGAAGATGGTCAGCGCGAAGATGCTCGGCGACAAGACCGGGCAGGGCTTCTACAAGAAGGTGAAGGGCAAGGACGGGGAGAGCGAGATCCAGGTCCTCGACCTCGCCACCCTCACCTACCGGCCCCAGGCCAAGGTCCGCTTCGACTCGCTCGGCGCGGCCAAGGGCATCGACGACGTCGCCGAGCGCATCCGGACCGTCCTCACCGGGACGGACAAGGCGGCGAAGTTCGCCGAGCGCGTGACGCTGGAGACGCTCGCGTACGCCAGCCGCCGCATCCCGGAGATCTCCGACGACCTGATCAACATCGACCGGGCGCTCCGCTGGGGCTTCGCCTGGGATCTCGGCCCCTTCCAGGTCTGGGACGCGTACGGCGTTCGCAAGGGCGTGGAGCGGATGAAGGAGCTGGGCCTGAAGCCCGCGCCGTGGGTGGAGCAGATGCTCGCCTCGGGCCGCGAGAGCTTCTACGCGGTGGACGGCACGAAGGACACCGCCTGGGACATCCCGGTGAAGAAGCCGGCGGTGGTGAAGGAGAACCCGCGGACCCTGCGCGTCGAGCACCTCCGCCGGGCGAACAAGCGCCTCGAGGGGAACGACAGCGCCACGCTCTGGGACATGGGCGACGGGGCGCTCCTGCTCGAGTTCCACACCAAGATGAACTCGATCGACGACGGCATCGTCGAGATGATGAACAAATCACTCGACCGCGCCGAGGCCTCCGCCCGTGGCCTGGTCATCGGCAACGACGGGAGCAACTTCTCCGCCGGGGCGAACATCATGGCCCTGCTCATGGCCATCAAGAGCGACGACCTCGGCTCGGTGGAGAAGATGGTGGCCGGCTTCCAGGCCGCGAACCAGCGCATGCGATACAGCCCGATCCCGGTGGTGGCCGCGCCGTTCGGCCTCACCCTGGGCGGAGGCGCCGAGGTGACCATGGGCGCCAACGCCGTCCAGGCCGCGGCCGAGCTCTACATGGGGCTGGTCGAGGTGGGGGTGGGCCTCATCCCCGGCGGCGGCGGCAACCTCCAGCTGCTCCGCAACCTCTACGGCCCGTTCTCCACCGACCGTGACTTCGACCCCCTGCCGTTCCTGAAGCGGATGTTCCTCACCATCGGCACGGCGAAGGTGGCGACCTCGGCGGAGGAGGCCCTGGAGATCGGGTTCCTCCACCGGAGCGACGGCATCAGCCTCAACCGCGACTTCCTGCTCAGCGACGCCAGGGGGCGGGTGCTGGGGATGGCGGAGTCGGGTTTCCGGGCCCCACGACCGACGCACTTCCGGCTCTCCGGCCGGAGCGGCGCGGCGACGGTGGACATGATGCTGTACGACATGCAGGTCAACAACCAGATCTCCGAGTACGACCGGCACATCGGCCAGAAGCTCGCGCACGTCATCACCGGCGGCGACGTCTCGGCCTTCACCCCGGTCAGCGAGCAGCACCTGCTCGACCTCGAGCGCGAGGCGTTCCTCTCGCTCTGTGGCGAGGAGAAGACCCAGGACCGCATCGCCCACATGCTGGAGACGGGCAAGCCGCTCCGGAACTAGAGCATCAGGAGAACCACGACCATGGCTTCCCGAGTCGTCATCGCCAGCGCCGTCCGCACCCCCTTCACCCGCGCCCTCAAGGGCGAGTTCAAGGACACCCGTCCCGACACCCTCGCCGCCGTCGCGATCCGCGCCGCGGTCGCCGCCGTCCCCGGGCTCCAGCCCTCGGCCGTCGACGACGTGGTGCTCGGCTGCGCGATGCCCGAGGCCGAGCAGGGCATGAACGTCGCCCGGCAGGCCGCGCTCCTCGCCGGACTCCCGGACACCGTGCCGGCGATGACCATCAACCGGTTCTGCAGCTCGGGCGTGCAGTCCATCGCCCAGGTGGCCCAGTCGATCGCCGCCGGGATGTACGACGTGGCAGTCGCCGGCGGAACCGAGTCGATGAGCATGGTTCCGATGGGCGGGAACAAGGTCTCGGCCAACCCGGACCTGATGGATCAGCACCCGGAGATCTATACCTCCATGGGCGCGACCGCGGAGAATGTGGCCCGGCGCTTCGAGATCCCCCGCGCCGACCAGGACGCCTTCGCCTACGAGAGCCAGCGGCGGGCGGCCGAGGCGCGCAAGAACGGCATCTTCAAGGACGAGATCGTCCCGGTGAAGACCGAGGTCTTCGACGAGGCGGGCAACCCCCACCAGGTCACCGTCACCGAGGACACCATCCTCCGGGCGGACACCACGCTCGAGGGCCTCGCCAAGCTGAAGCCGGCGTTCAATCCCAAGGGCACCGTCACCGCGGGCAACGCCTCTCCGCTGACCGACGGCGCCGGCGCCGCGGTGGTGATGTCCGAGGAGAAGGCCAAGGCGCTCGGGGTGAAGCCGCTCGGCTACTTCATCGACTTCCAGGTGGCGGGCGTGCCTCCGGAGATCATGGGCATCGGCCCGGTCCCGGCGGTGCGGAAGCTCCTGTCGAAGAACAAGCTCGAGGTGAAGGACATCGATGTCTTCGAGCTGAACGAGGCCTTCGCCGCGCAGGCGCTGTACTGCATCCGGGAGCTGGGCATCGACCGGGCAAAGGTGAACCCGAACGGGGGAGCCATCGCCCTGGGCCATCCGCTGGGCGTCTCCGGCACGCGGATGACGGCGACCATCCTCCGGGAGCTGAAGCGGCGCGGCGGGCGGTATGGCGTGGTGACGATGTGCATCGGGGGAGGGATGGGCGCGGCGGCACTCTTCGAGGCCGCCTGATGCGCACCGCCATCCTGGCGAGCGCTCTCCTCGCGGCGATCGCCTGCTCCCACGGTGGGCCAGCGCCCACCGCATCCGCGCCCGCGACGGCCGCTGCGGCGACGACGGCTCGCCCCGCGGACGCGGGCGTCGGGTTCACCTACCCGCTGGCGCGCAAGGGGGACGTGGTCGACGACTATCACGGGACCAAGGTGGCGGACCCGTATCGCTGGCTCGAGGATCCGTCGAGCCCCGGGTACACGGACTGGATCGACGCCGAGAACAAGGTCACCGAAGGCTTCCTGTCCCGCATCCCGGTCCGCGGTGCCCTCCGTGACCGGCTGACCGCCCTCTGGGACTACGAGCGGTACGAGGTCCCGATCCGGGAGGGCCAGCGCGTCTTCTTCGAGCGGAACAGCGGGCTGCAGCCGCAGGCCGTCCTCTACGTGGTGGATCTGCCGAGGTTCGAGCCCCGGGTGCTTCTCGATCCCAACACCCTGAGCAAGGACGGGACGGTCGCCTTGACCTACACGGTCCCCTCGCGCGACGGAGCGCTCCTCGCGTACGGGATCGCCGAGGCAGGCAGCGACTGGCAGCAGTGGCGCGTCCGCAACGTCGCCACGGGCGAGGACCTCCCGGACCGCGTCCAGTGGGTGAAGTTCTCCACCGCGTCGTGGACGCCCGACGGCCGCGGCTTCTACTACTCGGGCTACGACGCCCCGGGCCCCAACCAGCTCCGGGACACCAACTACTTCCAGAAGCTCTACTACCACCGGCTCGGCACGCCCCAGTCCGCGGACCGGCTGGTCTACGAGCGCAAGGACCAGAAGGAGTGGGGCTTCGGCGCGGTCGTCTCGGACGACGGCCGGTGGCTGGTCATCCGGGTGTCGCAGGGGACGGACCGGCGCAACCGGGTCTACATCCAGGACCTCACGAAGAAGGGGTCGAAGGTGCGCCCGCTCGTCGACGTGCTCGAGGCGAGGTACGCCTTCGTCGGGAACCAGGGCCCGGTGCTGTGGTTTCACACCACGCTCGATGCGCCGCGCGGCAAGCTGATCGCCATCGACATGCGGGCCCCGGACCGGGCGCGCTGGAAGACCGTGGTGCCCGAGACGGACGCCCGTCTCTACGACGCGTCGGCCGTCGGCCGCCGCCTGGTGCTGAACTACCTGCGTGACGCACACAGCGTGGTGGAGATCCGCGGACTGGACGGCAGGCTCCAGCAGACGCTGAAGCTCCCGGCGATCGGCACGGCGATGGGCTTCTACGGCCGCCTCACGCAGAGCGAGACCTACTTCTCGTTCGAGACCTACGCCTCGCCACCCGCCATCCTCCGGCTCGAGCCCGCCACCGGCGACCTGCGCGTCTTCCGCGCGCCGCAGCTCAAGTTCGAGCCCAGCGAGTTCGAGAGCCGCCAGGTCTTCTACCCGAGCAAGGACGGGACGCGCATCCCGATGACCCTCACCTTCCGGAAGGGGACCACCCCCGACGGAGACCGGCCGGTGCTCCTCTACGGCTACGGTGGGTTCGACATCTCCGAGACCCCCCACTTCTCCCCCACCTGGCTCGGCTGGATGGAGCGGGGCGGAGTCCTCGCGGTGGCCAACATCCGCGGCGGCGGTGAGTACGGCGATGCCTGGCACGAGGCCGGGATGAAGCTGAAGAAGCAGAACGTCTTCGACGACTTCATCGCCGCTGCCGAGTGGCTGATCCGCGAGCGGTGGACGCGCACCCCGCGGCTGGCCATCGAGGGCGGCTCGAACGGCGGGCTCCTGGTGGGCGCGGTCATGACCCAGCGGCCCGACCTCTTCGGCTGCGCGCTGCCGATCGTCGGCGTGATGGACATGCTGCGGTTCCAGAAGTTCACCATCGGCTGGGCATGGACGTCGGACTACGGCTCGTCCGACGACCCGGCGCAGTTCAAGGCGCTCTACGCCTACTCGCCGCTCCAGAACATCAAGCCCGGGACGGCGTACCCGCCGACGCTGGTGATGACCGCCGACCACGATGACCGGGTGGTCCCGGCGCACAGCTTCAAGTTCATCGCCACGCTGCAGGCCGCGCAGGCGGGGCCCGCGCCGGTGCTCATCCGGATCGAGACCCGCGCCGGGCACTCGGCGGGGAAGCCCACGACCAAGAAGATCGAGGAGGCGGCGGACATGCTCGCCTTCACCACGTGGGCCCTGGGGATGCCCGGAGGACGGTGAGGGGGAGCTTCGGCCGGGAGGGGGTCGGGCGTCGAGAGGCTATAGCAACAGAGAGGACGGGGAGTGTGACTCGGTCACTCCCAAGCCCGCGAACCCTGGTCCGCTCCCTTCACTGTCGTTCCAAGTTGTTGCTATAGCCTCTCGACGCCCGACCCCCCTCGCCGGGGGTGGCTCGGCATCGCGCGCGCCGACCTGCTTGGCGGGAGGGCTCGGGCTCCGCCGCGACGAGCGATGCGTGTTCGCGCAGGCCGGTCGGGACGTCCCGCTGGCCCGGCGCCCGTCTGGCCGGCGTCGTCCCCCGGGCCGTCCGCGCTCAGGCCACGGCGTCGCGCGCGCGTCCGGCACCCTCTGCCGAGGGGACCGGCGGCACGTACGGCCACCCGGGGAGCCCCTCCCGGCCCGTCGCCTTCGCCAGGTAGTCGGCGGCGATGTTCGCGCTCTCCATGATGGTGAGCAGTCCGCTGCCCGGGTGCGTGCCGCCGCCCACCCAGTAGAGCCCCTCCACGTCCGGGTTCTTCACCTTGGGCCGGAGCGGCCCGAGCTGCAGCCAGCCATGGGCGAGGTTGAAGACCGCCCCGCGGAACACGTTGAAGTCGTCCCGCCAGGTCTCGGCGGTGAAGGTCCGCTGCGCCCGGATGTGCCGGGCCACGTCGTGCATCCCCACCTTCGAGAGCCATCCCGGGACACGCTCGGCCAGCACGCGCTCGGTGCGCGCCCAGTCCACGGCCTGGTGCGTGTTGGGGGTGGGCACGAGCACGTACAGGGTCGAGTGGCCGGCCGGCGCGCCGCCCGGATCGGTGACGCAGGGGTTGCAGACGTAGAACGGCGGATCGTCCTCGTCGACGAAGCTGTCCTCGAGCGCGGCGGTGTCCGTTCGCCGGGCGCCGTTCGACAGATAGATGAGGTGGTGCGGCAGCGCGTCCCACCGCCGGTCGAGCCCG
The DNA here is from genome assembly GCA_017881345.1 of Myxococcaceae bacterium. GTDB lineage: Bacteria > Myxococcota > Myxococcia > Myxococcales > Myxococcaceae > RPRB01. Next base: position 9,486 of record JADGQZ010000158.1, read on the forward strand.
AGGTACAGCATGAAGGTGCTGCACGAGTAGCGGGCGCCCTCGAGCACCTCGTCCGAGAGCCGTGTCGCGGACCGCCAGTCGGAGTCCACCAGCTGGGTCGCGGCGTACGGCAGATCCGCGTTGACCACCACCGCCTCGGCCTCGATGCGCTCGCCGCTCGCGAGCTCCACGCCGCGGGTGTGGGCGGAGTCGATCCGCACCTTCCGGACCGGACTGGAGAAGCGGAATCGGGCGCCGAGGTCCTCGGCGCAGCGCTGCATCCCGCGGGCAAGCTCGCGGAAGCCGCCCTGGACGTGCCACACCCCGAAGGCCAGCTCGATGTACGGGATCACCGAGAAGACGCTGGAGCACGTCGTGGGGTGCAGCCCGAGGTACTTCGACGGATACGCCAGGGCGTAGGTGACGCGGTCGTCGTGAAAGAACTCGTCCAGGTGCGCGTAGAGGCTCTGCCAGGGCTTGAAGCGCAGCGTGGGCAGGAGCCGCCAGGGCGCGTAGTAGCCGAGGTTGCCTGCCGGCGTGGCCATGAACTTCTCGTAGGCGACGGCGTACTTCTCACGGCTGAACTCCAGCCAGCGGCGCATCGCCATGGGCAACCGACGGTCGAGCTTCGCGAGCGCGGCCTCGAAGCGCTCGGGGTCCTTCGAGGTCTCGAGCTGCGAGCCGTCCCAGAAGTGCACCCGGGTGTTCGGCTCCACCGGGACGAGCTTCACGTAGTCTGCGATGCGCTTGCCCGAGCGCTCGAAGATGCGCTGCAGCACGCCCGGGAGCTGGAGGATCGACGGCCCGGTGTCGAGCGCGTACTCCCCCTGCTCGCCCAGGGTGAGCCCCTTCATCCGGCCACCCGGGACGGCGTCCTTCTCCACGACCGTGACGTCGAGCCCCAGCCCGGCCAGGTTGATCGCCGCCGCGAGACCGCCCGGTCCCGCTCCCACGATCACCACCCGCATCGGCCGCTTCGTCGTCTCCATCGCGGCGACACTCTTAGCGCGTCGACGCGGGCAACAGACCGCCGAATCGAACGCTCCCGCTCAATCGACCACGTCGCCGGGTCGGGGCGAGCGGCTGTCTCTACGCCGCCTCGTGTCCCCCGCGACGCCCGGAGGGAAGCGCCGGGATGTCGAGCTGACGGACCAGCGATTCGACCGGCTCGATCCTCGGGATGTCCACCTCGCCCCCGGCGCCGAGCTCGCGGAACTTGCGGGCGGTCACCAGCGCGCGTGACTCGAGCGAGTTGATGGCCGAGTTGTACGCCTCGACCGAGCCGCCCAGCCGCTGTCCGAGCATCGCCAGGTGCTTCACCACCGTGTGCAGCCGGTCATGCAGCTCCCGGCCGAGCGCCTGGATGTCCCGGGCGTTCCTCGCCACCTGCTCCTGCCGCCAGCCATACGCCACCGCCCGGAGCAGGGCGATCAGCGTGGTGGGCGTGGCCAGGATGACGTTCTGCGCGGCGCCGAACTCGATGAGCTCCGGGTCCTTCTCCAGCGCGGCGAAGAGGAACGCCTCGCCCGGCATGAACATGACCACGAACTCGGGCGCGGACTCGAACTGTGCCGCGTAGCCCTTCTCGCTGAGCTTGCGGACGTGGCGGCGGACGTCGGCGGCGTGGGCGGTGAGCTTCGCCTGCTTCGTCACGTCGTCCGCGGCCTGGTGCGCGTCCAGGTACGCTTGGAGCGGCACCTTGCTGTCCACCACCACCTGCTTCTCGCCCGGGAGGTGCACCACCAGATCCGGCCGGAGCGACCCACCCTCCACGTCCACCCGCGTCTGCTCGGTGAAGTCGCAGCGGTCCACCATGCCGGCGAGCTCGACCACCCGGCGGAGCTGGATTTCCCCCCAGCGCCCGCGGGTGTTGGGGGCCCGGAGCGCGCCCACCAGACGCTCGGTCTGCTGCCGCAGCGCATCCTGCGACTCGGCGAGGGCGCGGATCTGCGCCCCGAGCGCACCCTGGGCCCGCTCCCGGCTCTGGTCGAACTCGGCCAGCTTCACGTCCACCTTCTCCAGCGCCTCGCGGATGGGCGTGACCAGCACGTCGATCGCGGTGGAGCGGGCGTCGAGCTCGACCTTCGCCACCTCCTGCGTCTTCTCCAGCTGCGTCTTGGCGTACTCGATGAAGCTCTGGGTGTTGGCCTGGAGCGCGTCGTGCGAGAGCGCCTTGAAGCGCTCGGTCAGCTCCTCCTGGGTCACCTGGACCAGGTGCAGCTTCTCGTCCATCGAGCGCTGCTCCTCGGCGCGGGCGGCCCGCTCCGCGGCAAGCTCGGACAGGGCGCGCGACCGGGAGTCCTCGAGCAGCTCGGAGCGGGCAGTCGCCGCGGCCACGGCACGAGCCTGCTGCTCCAGCTCCGCGTCCCGGCCCCGCAGGCGCTCCACCAGGACCTGGCCGGACGCCTCGAGCGCCGCGCGCTCCCCGGCG
>JADGQZ010000159.1 GCA_017881345.1 Myxococcaceae bacterium
CGGAGCTCCTGGATCTCCTCGAGTGGCGCCTACATCGACCGCTTCGAGAGCGAGTTCGCCAGGCTGGTCGCCGGCCAGCGGGCGATCGCGGTCACCAACGGGACGGTGGCCCTGCATCTGGCGCTGCTCGCGCTGGGGGTGGGCCGCGGGGACGAGGTCATCGTCCCGGCGTTTGCCTTCATCGCGGTGGCCAACGCCTGCCGTTACGTCGGGGCCGAGCCAGTGTTCGCGGACGCAGACCCGGGGACCTGGTGTCTGGATCCCGCCCAGGTGGAGCGATCGATCACGCCCAAGACGCGGGCAATCATCGTCGTCCATAACTACGGGCACCCGGCAGACATGGAGGCCATCCTCGCCCTGGCGAGGGCTCGCGATCTGCGGGTGGTCGAGGACGCCGCGGAGGCATTCGGAGCGTCCTACCGCGGAAGGCCCGTCGGGAGCCTGGGCGACGTCGGGACGTTCTCGTTCTTTGCCAACAAGATCATCACCTCCGGGGAGGGCGGAGCGATCGTCCTTCCCGGCGACACGCTCGAGGCGAGGATCCGCCTGCTGCGGGATCACGGCATGGATCCCGCGCGGCGCTACCACTTCCCGATCACCGGGTACAACTACCGGATCACCAACCTCACCTGCGCGACGCTCTGCGCACAGCTCGAGCGTTCGGAGGCGATCCTCGCCCGCCGGAGGGAGATCTTCGCCGCGTACCGTGAGCGTCTGGCGGGCGTCGCGGGAGTCTCGTTCCAGCCCGTCGAGCGGTGGGCGGAGCTGGCGCCCTGGATGTTCAACGTGGTGGTGGACCGGGCGGAGTACGGCCGATCGGCGCAGGAGCTGGCGGCACGACTCGCGGACGATGGGATCCAGACCCGCTCCTTCTTCGAACCGCTCCCCCTCCAGCCACCGTTCGTGAAGTCCGCCCGACGCCGCGGCACCCGCTTTCCGGTGGCCGAGGCCCTGTGCGCAGCCGGGCTGAGTCTGCCCACCTTCAACAAGCTCCCGCTCGAGTCGATCGACGCGGTCGCCGAGTCGATCCGACGCCATCGGGGCTGAGCCGACCTCAGGCGAAGAGGAGGTCGGTGTACGCGCCGCCGTCTCCGAGGCGCTCGGCGAGTCGATCCAGTGACTCCGGGGAGGGAGGAACGCGCCCCGCATCGTCCTCGGACAGGTCGCTCCAGAACCGGTACCCGGCGACGGCCCGGACGAACGCCGTGTACGCGCCGGATCGCCGCATGAGGTAGGGGCAGAACTCGGCGACCAGAGGGACCCGTGCGCCCGTCGCCCGCGGCGCGCCCTCGAGGATCCGTCCCTCGTACCCCTGGGCCTCCATCCAGATGAGCGAGCGACGCGGGTCGAGCTCGCCGACCAGGTCGTCGAAGCGCGTGGACCGCACCTGGATGCGGGAGCGCCGACGCTCGCCGAAGAGTCCGTCCTCCTCGCGGACCGTGACCCGGTGGTCTCCCGAGTTGTCGAGCGAGAGCTCGAAGCTGAGGGTCTCGTCGGCGGCCGAGCCGAGTGCCATCTCATGGTGCTCGATGCGGTCCGCCACGCCGTTGAGGTGGATGTTGGCCACCAGGAGCCGGTGGTTCTGCGGCACGGGCTCGATGGCGATCGCGCGCCGGGCGAGCCCCCGACGGACGGCGGAGATCGAGACGATCCCGATGTTCGCCCCCACGTCGACCAGCGTGTCCAGCTGGAAGTCCTGGTCGAGGAGCGTGAGCGCCCGGGCGACGCGCTCGTGGGCCCGGTTGCCATGGAGAAAGAGGTCCCGGGAGATGATCTGGTCGTTCGAGAGGACGACGTAGATCTCCTCGCCGTCCTGGGCCAGGCCGAGCCGCTGTTCGGGACCCAGCGCGTCGAACCTCGCCCCGCGGACGAGCTCGGTGCGGTTGCGCTCGATCGCACGCACGCCGCTGCTCAGTGCGCGGCCGACGAGGCGACGGGCCAGCCGGCCCAGACGGCTCAGCTGGTGGCCGGGGCTCCTGCGTTCACGCCCGAGAGGGTCTTCGGTCATCGTCCAGAGCGCCTTCGGGTCTCAGTGAGGCACGAGGTAGAGCACCGCGAAGACCGCTCCGGTGTAGAGCAGGAGGTTCACCAGGGTCGGCACATCCGAGAGGAGAACCTTCTCCGGCGAGCCGGTCACGTCGCGGCGGTGGACGAGGTACAGGTAGCGGAGCACCCCGTAGAGCACGAAGGGCAGCGTCCACTTGAGCCGGTCGGACCCGACCTTGGCGACCGTGTCGGGCGCGACCGTGTAGAGCCCGTAGGCGAGGATGCACATCCCCGCCACCGTCGACAGCATCTGGTCGAGCAGGGGAAGCGAGTACTCGGCCAGCGAGGCGCGGTGCTGCGTTGCCAGCTGCTCGAGCGAGACCAGCTCCTGGCGGCGCTTGGCGAGGGCGAGGAACAGCGCGAGCAGCATCGCGCAGAGGAAGAGCCAGCCCGAGACCGGCACGCTGATCGCCACCGCGCCGGCGAGGACGCGGAGGACGAAGCCCGCGGCGATGGAGAGAACGTCGAGGATCACCTGGTGCTTGAGCACGGTGGTGTAGGCGACCTGCAGGACGAGATAGCCCGCACCGAGCGCTGCGAACTTCCAGCCGAGCTCGACGCCGAGATTCAGGCCGGCGATCCAGCAGACGACGATCAGGAGGAGCACCGTCCGGGCACGGAGCTGCCGCGCGGCGATGGGCCGGAGGGCCTTCTGCGGATGACGGCGATCCTCTTCCCGGTCGACCCAGTCATTGAAGACGTAGGTGCCCGAGGAGAGGAAGCAGAAGGCCACGAACGCCAGTGACTCGCGCGCGGCGAGCTCGGGGACGAAGACCGCCCTGGCGAAGAGCAGCGGCGCGAAGACGGCGAGGTTCTTGGTCCACTGCCCCGGGCGGAGGACGCGGAGCCAGGCCGGCAGCCGGTGGGACTTCACGTCCAGAGCGACTGGCTCAGGAGCGTCCGATGCCGAAGTAGACGAAGCCACGTTCGCGCATCCGCGCCGGGTCGAAGATGTTCCGGCCGTCGAAAACAACGGGCTGCTTCATGATCTTCTTCATCCGGTCGAAGTCCGGCCGGCGGAACTCGTTCCACTCGGTGAGGACGAAGAGACCGTCTGCCTTCTCCAGCGCCTCGTACGGAGTCTCGGTGTAGTGGATCCGATCGCCAAAGTGCCGCTTGGCGACCGGCGTGGCGACCGGGTCATGGGCCGAGATCGTGGCACCCTTCCCGAGGAGACCTTCGAGCATGACCAGCGCGGGGGCCTCCCGCATGTCGTCGGTGCGCGGCTTAAACGCCAGGCCCCAGATCGCGAAGTGCTTCCCGGCAAGGTCACCGTAGTGCTTGGTGGCCCTCTGGAGCATCAGCCGCTTCTGGTTCTCGTTGGTCCGCTCGACGGCGCGGAGCAGATCGAACTCGATGCCGAAGTCGCGCGCGGTGGCGACCAGGGCCTTCACGTCCTTGGGGAAGCAGCTGCCGCCGTACCCCACGCCGGGGAAGAGGAACGGGTAGCCGATTCGCTTGTCCGCGCCCAGCCCCTTGCGGACCGCGTCCACGTCGGCCCCAACGCGCTCGCAGAGGAGCGCCATGTCGTTCATGAACGAGATGCGGGTCGCGAGCATCGCGTTGGCAGCGTACTTGGTCAGCTCGGCGCTCCGGGGGTCCATGTAGAGGATCGGGTTCTCGGTGCGGACGAACGGGCCATAGAGCTCGGCCATGATCTTCCGGGCATGCTCGGAGTTCGTGCCGATGACCACCCGGTCCGGCTTGAGGAAGTCGTCGATCGCCGCGCCTTCCTTGAGGAACTCCGGGTTGGACACGACGTCGAACGCCTGGTCGGTGACCCTGGCAATGGTCTCGCGGACCTGATCCGCCGTGCCCACCGGGACGGTGCTCTTGTCGACGATGAGCGTGTAGTGCTTCAGCGCCCGGCCGATCTGCTCGGCGGCGGAGAGGACGTGCCGCAGATCGGCGTCGCCGGACTCCCCCTCGGGCGTTCCGACCGCGATGAAGACGACCTCGGACTGGCCAACGGCAGCGGTCAGGTCCGTGGAGAACGACAGCCGCTTCTCGCGGACGTTCTTGTGGACCAGCTCCTCGAGGCCCGGCTCGTAGATGGGAACCTTACCGGCGTTGAGCGCCTTGATCTTGGCGGCATCGACGTCGACGCAGATGACGTCGTTGCCGGAGTCGGCGAAGCAGGTGCCGGCCACCAGGCCAACGTAGCCCGAGCCGACGATCGTCAGTTTCATCGCTGTTGGTTCCTCACTGGGAGCCCGGAGAACGTCCGCCGGTCAGTAGTCGCCGGAGACGCCCCGCTCCACGAGTTTCACGCATTCCGCCCAGGTGGGCCAGTGGTGAAACCACCAGCCCATCGAGAAGTGCCCGGCTGGCCGGGCGCAAGTCCTGCGCCAGGGAGTCCGCGATGGCCTTCGTCTCCGGGAAGAGCGCGGCGACGATGCGGGTGGATGCGTACACCGCCCGCTGCAGGCGCCAGCGCTCGGCCCGGACACGGATCTTTGCGAGGTCGAGGGGGCGGGAGTAGGCACCCTGCATCGAGGGGGCGCCGAGCAGCAGTTCGCGCAGGTCCACGAAGGTGATGGCCGGGACGGAATAGCCGGCGTGCGCTTGCTCGAGGATGGAGGCGAGGAGAGCGTCCTCGCCGTCGAGTCGGAAGAAGGATGGACCGAAGGCGCGGAGCGGAAGGGCGCGGTCGAGCAGAGCGCGGTCCTCGTCCTCGAAGCCCTGGCCCAGTAGCCCACCATGGAGGGTGATCTGCGTCCGGCCATCCGAGAGCACGCGAACGCGGCGATGGGATTCGGCTGGCTTGAACTCGGACTTGCCCAGGAACCCGGCCAGTCCGTCCAGGTCGGCAGCGGGAAGCAGCAGGTCCAGGTCGAGCACCGGGCGGAAGGCGACGTGCGGATAGAGCGACTCGGCGTAGCTCGCGGCTCCGAGGAGGACGATGCGCCGCCCCTGGAGCGCGTCGACGGCACGCTTGAAGTTGACCAGCTTCATCACGTTGTCGTTCAGGGAGCCCTGGTAGACCGAGAGAAGCCGGTCGCGCGCCCAGTCCGGAGCCCCGCCGCCCCCGAAGCGGTACTCGAGGTTGTACGCCGCGAGCGGCGCCAGCCCCTGACCGATGGCCCAGTCGACGTACTCCTCCCACGGCGCGTCACGGAGGGACGTACGCACGGGGGAGAAGGACGCGAGGATCCGGAAGGTGTCGAGGAGAGACGGCGCCATGACCGAGGCGGCGCTCTACCAGACTTGGGCTACTTGCGGAGGGCGACGACCTTCGCGCCCTCCACCACGGGCGGGATGCTGATCCGGACGACGGTGGCAGTCACCGCCTGCGCAACCTGCTCGAGCGCCAGCTCCTCGTCACGATCGACCTCCAGGCGCCCGTCGCGCCACGTCGCGTGGAGGACACCCAGCGAGACCCCGTCGACATTCCCGAGCTCGA
>JADGQZ010000160.1 GCA_017881345.1 Myxococcaceae bacterium
GAGCTGGCCGCGGCCACCGGCTGGCTCCCCACCCCTCGCGACGAGATCGGTCGCCGCGCCGAGCTGGTCCTGGTTCTCGGGGGCGACGGCACCCTGATCCGCGGGGCGCGGATGATCCGCGGGCGTGCGGTCCCCATCCTGGGGGTGAACCTGGGCTCGCTCGGCTTCCTCACCGAGATCCCACGCACCGAGCTCTTCCCTCGCCTGGCCGAGGTACTCGCGGGGACGGCCCGGCTCCACACCCGGATGAAGCTGGCCTGCCGGCTCCACCGAGGAGGGAAGGTCATCGTCGAGGACGAGGTCCTCAACGACGTGGTCATCAACAAGGGTGCCCTGGCCCGCATCGCGGACCACGAGGTCAGCCTCGACGGGCAGTTCATGAGCACCTTCAAGTCGGACGGGGTCATCATCGCCACGCCCACCGGCTCGACCGCCTACGCCCTCGCTGCGGGCGGGCCCATCCTCCACCCGGCGCTCGACTGCGCGGTGGTCGCGCCCATCTGCCCCCATGCGCTCACCCAGCGGCCCTTCGTCGTGCCCGGCGAACAGGTGGTGAACGTGGTGCTCCGCTCGGAGGTCGCGGACATCTATCTCACGCTGGACGGGCAGACCGGGCACGCCCTCCAGCAGGGTGACCGGCTGGAGGTGTTCCGCTCCCCGAACCGGACCGTCCTCGTTGGCAATCCCAACATCGACTACTTCGGCATCCTCCGGCAGAAGCTCCACTGGGGAGAACGCTGAGCGGGAATTGCCGCAGCGGAAGGCCACAGTCCGTGTTACCCCTTCCGGTTCGCCGTGGATCCACTCCCCAAGCCTGAATCCGGCCCAGCGAGCGGCCGCCACGCGCTGATCGACGCTCTCCGGACCGAGGTCCAGCCCACCAGCTTCAAGAAGGGCCGCGACGTCGCGCGCGAGGGCCGGGTGCTCCGGTGGTCCGACGACGCGGACGGCGTCCGCCGGGGTGAGGTCGCCGGAAGCTCGGGGGAGGTCTACCGGTCCGAGGTCGCGCTGAATCCGGACCAGACCGTGAAGTCCAGCTGCACCTGCATGGCCTGGGGCGAGTATGGCCCTCACTGCAAGCACGTCGTCGCGCTCGCCTACGCGGACCGGGCGGAGACGCTCGCTCCGCCCCACGCAGCCGAGGCCGCCCGCCCCGCCGACGTCGTGCCGCTGCCCGCGCTGGCCAAGCTCGAGTCGTGGCTCGGCCTCTCGGCGGCGGGCGAGCCGTCGTTCGTCTACCGGCTCGCGCCCGCCCATCCGCGTGCCTCGGGGCGCTCCTGGCTCTTCGATGTGCGGCGGCGGGACGCGAAGGATGGCGGACCGATCTCGGTGAAGCGCTTCCTCTCGGGCGGGACGCGCCTGGCCCCGCCCGACGAGCGGATCTTCGGCGAGCTCGCCCGGCACGAGAGCCGCTTCGACGGCAAGTTCGTCCTCAGCGACGACGACATCGCCGACGTGCTGCCGCTGCTCCGCAGCAGGCGCGTGGTGTACCGCGGCACCGCGCTCCAGTTCTCCACCGAGCCGGCGCGCCCGCAGATCCACCTCTCCTCGACGCCGGCCGGCGCGCGGGCACAGATCGAGTTCCAGCTCCCGGACGGGCGCAGCACCGCCTTCGAGACCTCGGTGCTGCTGATTGGCCGCAGGAGCTCGACGCTCGTCGAGGGGCAGACCGCGTATCCGCTCGAGCCCGACCTGCCGGCGCGGATGTGGCGGGCCTGGATGCGCGAGCCGAGCATGTCCTTCCCGGTGGGGCAGGTGGAGCGGGCGCTGTCCTTCTTCGCGGCGCACCTGCCGCGCATCGACCTGCGGCTCCGGGCCGACGGGCTCGACGTGGTCGAGGACACCCAGCCGGTCTTCCTCCTCACCGTCGAGGGCTCGGCGGAGAAGGCCCGGGTCCAGCTCGGAGCCCGCTACGGCACGGCGGCGGTGCCCGTCTCACCAACCGCCGTTCACCTCGGCTACGCGGCCTCGCCCGGAGGACAGGGCAGGACGCTCTTCCGACGCCAGGACGTGGCCGAGCGTGCCGCGGCGCAGGTGCTGCTCGGTCTCGGCTTCAAGTACGACAGCCAGGGCAGCCTCTACGAGGCCACCGGCGACGCTGCGGTGGCGTTCTGGAGCTCCGGGCTCGCAACCCTGCCAGCGGAGTGGGAGCGCTTCCTGGCCAAGGCTCCCCGCATCCGCATGCGCCGGAAGCTCCGGCCGAAGGTGCGGGTCGCCACCGCGAGCAACGGCTGGTTCGAGCTCGACGCGCGGTTCGAGTCCGAGGAGCAGACGGTGGACCTCGGGGCCGTCCGGCTCTGGCTCCGAACCGGCCGGCGCTTCATTCCCCTGCCGGATGGGAGCTTCGCCGAGGCCGACCGCGAGGAGCTGACCCAGGCCGCGGACCTGCTCGAGGAGGCGGGTGCGCTCCCCGGCAAGGCGCGGACCGAGCTGCCGCCGTACCAGGCCGGGGCGCTGGATGCGCTCGCCGCCCTGGGCGAGGGCGCGCGGTTCGAGGCCCGCGCCCGGACGGCCATCGCCGAGTTCAAGGAGCTCTCGCGCATCCCTCCGGTGGACGCGCCGGAAGGGCTCACCGCCACGCTCCGGCACTACCAGGAGGCGGGACTCTCCTGGCTGTGGTTCCTCCACCGCCACGGCCTCGCCGGCATCCTCGCCGACGACATGGGGCTCGGGAAGACGGTGCAGGCGCTGGCGCTGCTCCAGCAGGCGCGCAACGCCGAGGGCTCCTCGCCGTCCCTGGTGGTCGCCCCGACCAGCGTTCTCCCCAACTGGCAGCGCGAGGCCGAGCGCTTCACCCCCGGGCTCCGGGTCTTCGTCTGGCACGGACAGGATCGCCGCGAGCGGGTGGAGGACCTGGCAGGCGCCGATCTGGTCCTGACCTCGTACGCCCTGGCCCGCCGCGACCGGGACGAGCTGTCGAAGACCCGCTGGCGCTACGTGCTCCTCGACGAGGCGCAGAACATCAAGAACGCGGGCTCGGCCACCGCACAGGCCTGCAAGGCGATCCCCGCAGATCACCGCCTGGCGCTCACCGGCACCCCGCTGGAGAACCGCCTCTCCGAGCTGTGGAGCATCTTCGACTTCCTGATGCCCGGCTTCCTTGGCGCCGAGGACGACTTCGCCGAGCGCTACGAGCAGCCCATCGAGGTCGCGGCGGACGTCGGGGCGCGCGAGCGGCTGCGGCGGCGCGTGCAACCGTTCGTCCTCCGGCGGCTCAAGACCGAGGTGGCCCGGGATCTGCCGCCGAAGACGGAGACCGTCGCCTACTGCGAGATGGAGCCCGCCCAGGCGGCGCTCTACCGCGAGGTGCTGGAGGAGAGCCGGGCCAAGGTGCAGGAGAGCATCCAGAAGGTCGGGTTCAAGCGGGCCCGCGTGTCGATCCTCGCCGCGCTGCTCCGTCTGCGGCAGGTGTGCAACGATCCGCGGCTCCTCAAGGTGCCCGGCACCGGCGCGCTGCCCCCGTCGGCGAAGCTGCAGCGCTTCGACGAGCTGGTGGACGACCTGCTCGCCGAGGGACACCGGGCGCTGGTCTTCAGCCAGTTCACCGAGATGCTCCGCCTCCTGGAGGCGCACGCCACGGAGCGGAAGGTGGGCTTCCTCTCTCTCGACGGGCGCACCCGGGACCGGATGGCGCGGGTGGACGCCTTCAACCGCGACGACGGCCCGCCCATCTTCTTCATCAGCCTCAAGGCGGGCGGGACGGGGCTCAACCTGACCGCCGCGGACTACGTCATCCACTACGACCCGTGGTGGAACCCCGCGGTGGAGGACCAGGCGACGGACCGCACGCACCGCATCGGGCAGACCCGGGCGGTCATCGCGTACAAGCTCATCACCCGCGGCACGGTGGAGGAGAAGATCCTCGCCCTGCAGCAGCGCAAGCGTGAGCTGGCCCAGGGAATCCTCGGCCCCGGCGGCGGCCTCTCCGAGGGGCTCACCGAGCAGGACATCCAGACCCTCTTCGCCGAGGAGTGAGCCTGCAACGAGCGGTCTGCCCCCGGGTCGCTCCTGGAGCAGCCCCTGTGCACCGGCGCGCTTGCGGGACTGAATGTTTGTGCAGTGTCGGGGATTCAGGGTAGCGTCCGGCACGGAACGGAGGTTCAGTCTCGGCATGCTGCTCGCGCTCAGGATCGAGAACTTCACGGTCGTGGAGGAGGTGGAGGTCGGCTTCGGTCCGGGGCTGACCGTCCTGACCGGGGAAACAGGGGCCGGAAAGAGCATCCTCGTGGACGCGCTCGGTCTCCTCCTGGGGACCCGGGCGGACGCCGACTGCGTGCGCTCGGGCGCCGAGGAGGCGGTCGTCGAGGCAGTCTTTCAGCGCTCGCCGGGGCTCGGCGTTCGCCTGGAGGCGCTGGGCCTGCCGGACCACGGAGACGAGGTCGTCCTCCGCCGGGTGGTGGGACGGGCAGGGCGGAGCAAGGTGCACGTCAACGGCGCGCTCGCCTCGGTCGGGGTGCTCGGCCAGCTGATGCGCGGTGAGCTGGACATCGCCGGTCAGCACGCCCACGTCGGGCTGTTCGAGGCGGCCACCCACCAGGCCGTCCTCGACCGCCGGGAGGGAGTCGCGCCGGCGCTGGCTGCGTACCGCGCCGCGCACGCCCCCCTCGTCGCGCTCGAGACCGAGCGGCGAGCCCTCGATGGCGGGGGCGGCGGGCACGAGGCCCGCGCCGAGTTCGCACGGTTCCAGCTCGACGAGCTCGAGCGGCTCTCGCCGGCGCCCGGTGAGGAGCCGGCGCTCGAGGCCGAGCGGAGGCGACTCGCCTCCGTGGAGCGCCTCCGCGCCGCGGCGCTCGAGTCCGAGGCGCTGCTCGGCGGGGACGAGGGCGGGGTGTGCACCGTCGCCGCCCGGGCCGCACGGATGCTGGAGGAGGCGGCCCGGACCGACCCGAACCTCGGCCAGGCCGCGTCCTCGGTGCTCGTCGCCACCTCGGCGCTCGACGAGGCCGTGGGCAGCCTGCGGCGGTACCTGGACGGGCTCGAGGCGGACCCGGAACGGCTCGCGGTGGTGGAAGAGCGGCTCGACGCCCTCCGACGCCTGGCCCGGAAGCACGGGACGGACGTCGCGAGCCTCCCCGCCCGGCTCGAGGCGCTGCGGGTCGAGTGCGCGCGGCTCGAGGGACGGCGCGAGCGGCTCGCTGCGCTCGAGGCCGAGCGCTCCGCTGCGGAGGCCCACGCCTGGGAGACGGCACGGGCGCTCCGCCGGGAGCGGGAACGCGCCGCGCGACAGCTGGAGCGCGCCATGAGCGCCGAGCTCGGACGGCTGGCGCTCCCGCGCGCTGCCTTCACCGTCCAGCTCGCGCCCCGGGACGTGCTCCGCGCCGACGGTGCCGACGAGGTCGAGTTCCTCTTCGGCCCGAACCCCGGCGAGCCCGTCCGGCCCCTGTCGCGGGTGGCCTCCGGGGGCGAGGCCTCGCGCCTCTGGCTTGCGCTCAAGCGGACCTCCATGGCGCAGGGCGGCCCGGAGGAGGCCGGGACCGTCGTCCTCGACGAGGCCGACGCCGGGGTCAGCGGCGCGGTGGCGGACGTCGTCGGCCGGATGGTGCGGGCCGTGGCCGCCGGGCGGCAGGTGCTCTGCATCACCCACCTCCCCCAGGTGGCGGCCCACGCAGACGCCCATCTGGTGGTCGAGAAGACCTCTTCCCGGGGACGGACCTGGTCCAGCGTGCGTTCTCTGGAGGACGGCAGCCCTCGTGCCCGCGAGCTGGCGCGGATGATGTCAGGGGCCATTGTCACCTCCGAGGCGCTGGCTGCCGCCGAGGCGCTGGTGCGCGCCGCACGTGCCGCGGGGCCGGTGCCCACCGCCCGGACGGTCTCGCGTGCGCGACGGGTGGCATGATCAGGATGGCACTTCACTCTCCTTGCCCGCCCCGGAGTGCCGCCTGTACCATCGGCGGTCAGCGTGTCCGCTCCCGAGCCAACCCCGGTCCGGTTGAAGATCGTCTCCGCCGGGCTGACCGATGTGGGCAAGAAGCGCGACCACAACGAGGACAGCTTCCTCATCGACGAGGACCTCAAGCTCTTCGTGGTGGCCGATGGGATGGGGGGACATGCCGGAGGCGGGACGGCCTCGCGCATCGCCGTCGAGACCATCGACCGTGAGCTGCGGCAGGTCCGCGTCACCCAGGGCACGACGCTGGAGGCGCCCACCGCGCTGCAGGACTCGCCGGTCCCCGAGGCGATCCGCGCCGCGGTGGAGCGGGCGTGCATGGCCATCTACAGCAAGGCGCAGGAGGATCCGCGCCTGGCCGGGATGGGCACCACGGTCATCTCGCTGCTCCTGAAGGAAGACCAGGCCTTCTTCGCCCACGTGGGCGACAGCCGGGCGTACCTCGTGCGCGGCGACCTCATCCAGCAGATCAGCGAGGACCACAGCCTGGTCAACGAGCAGATCAAGGCCGGGATGATCACCCCCGAGGAGGCCAAGCACTCCCGGTACAAGAACATCATCACCCGCTCGGTGGGCTTCGAGGAGGAGGTCCAGGTGGACGTGATGGGCCTGCTGTCCGAGGCGGGAGACGTCTTCGTCCTCTGCTCGGACGGGATGGCCAACATGGTGGAGGACCCGGAGATTCTCCAGATCGTCCGCCACTACCCGCTCTCCGAGGTTCCGCAGCGCCTCATCGACCTCGCCAACGAGCGCGGAGGCGACGACAACATCACCGTCATCGCGGTGCAGGTGCAGGCCGAGCCCACGGCTCCGAAGCCCGCCGAGACCGGTGAGCACGCATCGGTGTAGGTAGGACGCGTCCTACAGCGCTGTTGCTGGTCGCTTCTCCGGTCTTGACAGTGGCGAATATGCCCGCCATCCGGTCCCGCCCCGGACGGACGGGGGCCAGGCGTGCTGGAATACGGCTTGCTTGAGCCCCTGGACTGCCAGAAAGCGCGCTGTCACCGGAGCGACCCCACCGTTGGCGAAGAAGACCCTCACGCTGATCGTCGTTCCCGACCACGATGCTCCGGTCCGTCGGTTCCAGTTCGAGAAGAACCTGGTGCGTCACGCGATGCTGGGCGCGGGCGCGGTGGGGATCGTCCTGCTGGCCGCCGTCATTCACTATTTCGCTCTGGTGCGGGAGGCCTCGGAGAACCGGCTGCTGCGCGACGAGAACCTCACGCTCCGCACCCAGCTGAAGAGCATCCGCGAGCGGATGGAGCACATCGGGGCCACGCTGGAGCGGGTGGAGCGGTTCGACCAGAAGCTCCGGGCGGTGACCCTGCTCTCCGACCCCCAGCGCAACCTCGCGCTCGGCCCCACGGCCGGTGAGCCCGGGGTCACGCCTGCCCCCAGCGCGGAGACCGAGTTCACCCGCCCCGGGTCCGCCAGCGAGACGCCGCGCAACCTCGCCTCGAAGCTCGACAAGCTGAGCGACTCTGCAACCCGGCAGGAGAAGAGCCTCCAGGAGCTCCAGTCGTATTTCCTCGACCAGAAGAGCCGGCTGGCCTCGACACCTTCGGTCTGGCCGGCCCGCGGCTGGGTCACCTCGGACTTCGGCCAGCGTCTCGACCCGTATACGGCTGAGCGCGTGATGCACGAAGGTCTCGACATCGCCGCACCTCACGGCAAGGACGTGCTGGCGCCCTCGGACGGGACCGTCATCTTCGCCGGCCTCGAAGGCGGGTACGGCAACGTCCTGGTCATCGACCACGGCTACGGCGTGAAGACGCGTTACGGCCACCTGAGCAAGCTCGAGGTGAAGACCGGGGACCACGTGAAGCGCGGCCAGCTGGTCGGGGCCGTGGGCAACACCGGCCGGTCCACCGGCCCCCACCTCCACTACGAGGTACGGGTGAACGGCATCCCGGAGAACCCGAGGAAGTTCATCCTCGAGGAGTAGGGGGCGCCGGAACCCTGCCGTCGAGCCGGAGCGTGCGCTCCTGGATCGCGCCTTCGGCTGTCCCGAGGCCGCGGCGGGCGATCACGTGGGCGCGCTCGATCTCCGCCCAGAGCAGCGGCCCCAGCACCTGCCAGTGCGACGGGTCCACGATGGACAGACGGAGCGCCGAGACGGTGAAGCCGGGAAGCGCGGACGGCGCACCCTCGCGCGCCCGGAAGTCCTCCGCCGCCCGGGCGAGTGCCTCCATCGCGCGACCCGGGGCCGAGGCCTCCAGCTCCAGCCCCGAGGAGGGGAGGAGCAGCGCGGCGAAGCAGTCGGTGTGCACGCGCACCACCGGCGCACCGGGGAAGGCGCCGGCGAGCGCGGACGCCACCGCGCGGAGGAAGCGGTCGCCCAGGGCGAAGCCTGCTCCCTGGTTCACGTGAATCATCTCCTTCACGTCGGCGATGACCGCCCCGACGGTCCAGCCGGTGTGGGCGTGCACCGAGAGGTCGAACTCGGGCTTGAGGAGCGCCCCCTGGGTGAGCGCGGTGACGTGCAGCGCCCCGCTGACCGGGTCCGGTGCGCCGCGGCGACAGGCCTCGGCCTCGACGAGGGCGCGCAGGGCCGCCTCGGCGCGCTCGCCCTCGGGACGGCTCCGGACCCAGGGGTGCATGGCCAGCACTGCCGCCACCAGCCCGTCGTCGACCATTGCTCCCATGGCGGCTTCTCCTGTCACACTCCCGGAACGGGGGGCCAGCGGTCCGCGGCTGGCATCCCGGGGAAGGCTCCGCTAGAGGAGGTGTTTTCCTACTGCCGGCGAGCGCCCCACGGGGCTTGGCAGCGCCGCCTGGCTGGTTACATCGGCACTGGAACGTCAATGATCGAGTGGACGCTGAAGAAGATCATCGGGACCAAGAACGAGCGCGAGCTCAAGCGGGCGTGGCCCAAGGTCGCCCGCATCAACGCGCTCGAGCCCCGCATGCGGGAGCTGGCCGATGAGGACTTCCCCCGCGAGACGGCGCGGCTGAAGCAGGAGATCGCCAACGGCCGTCCGCTGGACGAGGTGCTCTTCGAGGCGTTCGCCCTGGCCCGCGAGGGCTCACGCCGCTCGCTCGGGCAGCGGCACTTCGACGTGCAGCTCATCGGAGGCATGTTCCTTCACCAGGGCTGCATCGCCGAGATGCGCACCGGCGAGGGCAAGACCCTCACCGCGACGCTCCCCAGCTATCTGAACGCGCTCACCGGCCGCGGGGTGCACATCGTCACGGTGAACGACTACCTGGCCCGCCGCGACGCCGAGTGGATGGGACGGCTCCACAACTTCCTCGGCCTGAGCGTGGGGTGCATCGTCCACGACCTCGACGACGCCGAGCGCCAGACCGCTTACCGGAGCGACATCACCTACGGGCAGAACAACGAGTTCGGCTTCGACTACCTGCGCGACAACATGAAGTTCCGGCTCTCGGACTACGTCCAGCGCGAGCTGAACTTCGCCATCGTCGACGAGGTGGACAGCATCCTCATCGACGAGGCCCGGACGCCGCTCATCATCTCCGGCCCCACCGAGGACAACACCGACGAGTACTACCGGATCGACCGGGTCATCCCCGGTCTGGTCCCGGACCAGGACTACGCCCTGGACGAGAAGAGCCGGAGCGTCAACCTCACCGACGACGGGGTGGAGAAGGTCCAGAAGCGGCTCGCCATCTCCAACCTCTACGACCCGAACGAGATCGAGACCCTCCACCACGTGGAGCAGGGCCTGCGCTCGCACACCCTCTACAAGCGCGACCGCGACTACGTGGTGAAGGACGGCGAGGTCATCATCGTCGACGAGTTCACCGGCCGGCTCATGCCCGGGCGGCGCTGGAGTGACGGGCTCCACCAGGCGGTGGAGGCCAAGGAGGGGGTCAAGATCGAGAACGAGACCCAGACCCTGGCGACCATCTCCTTCCAGAACTACTTCCGCATGTACTCGAAGCTCTCGGGCATGACCGGCACCGCCGACACCGAGGCCGAGGAGTTCGCCAAGATCTACAACCTCGACGTCCGCGTGGTCCCCACCAACCGCCCCATGGTCAGGAAGGACATGGAGGACGTGGTCTACAAGACCGAGCGCGAGAAGTTCGAGGCGGCGGCCCAGGAGCTCAAGGTGCTCCACGAGAAGGGGCAGCCGGTGCTGGTGGGCACGGTGAGCATCTCGAAGAGCGAGGTCTTCGCGACCTTCCTCAAGAAGGCGGGCGTGCCGCACAACGTCCTCAACGCCAAGCAGCACCAGCGCGAGGC
>JADGQZ010000161.1 GCA_017881345.1 Myxococcaceae bacterium
GGTCCACAGCTCGTCCGTGTCCTCGTCCCGCAGGTAGAGAACGTCGCTCATCGGATCGGTGACCGGATCGTTGTGCCAGGGTGTCAGCCGGTAGAAGAAGCTGCTCCCGGCCCAGCTGAAGCCGGACCCCCGCTCGGAGACGAGGAATCCTCCCTCGGGATTCGCCACCACGTTCGTCCAGGGCGCGGGTGGAACGGCGGCGCCGCGGAGCCGGATCCGGTAGCCCCCCTCGGGGTCGAGCCCGCCGAGCCCGTTGTCGAGGAGCAGGGGCGTCGTGGCTTCCGCTTCCTCCCTCGCGGCCACTCCGTCCACGACGACGGGCCGCCCCGGTGCCTGTCCAACGCTGGCCACCGGGGCAGGGACCCGCAGCCGCTCCACCAGACCGGCGATGGTGCGCTGCAGTGGTCGGCGGGGCAAGGGCCGGACCTCCTTCACTGCCTCGGTGGCGTCGGTGAGCGATTCCAGGATCGATCCCAGACGACGGCCGTCGCACGGCAGATGCACCCGGGCGGTGGCGCGGAGCATGCGCAGCTCGGCCGGCCCGAGGAGATCGCGGCGCCGGAGAAAGACCCCGCCGGGTCGGTCGACCATTGCCGCCTCGCTGGAGGAGAGAACGGTGGCGCTCACCTGATCGCCAATCCCGTCGGAATACGAGGTGGCGCGGGTGTTCAGGATGACGAGGTCCACCAGCATCCCGCGCCTGCGCCAGTACTGGTGTGCGGAGAGGAGCTGCCGCATGGTGGGCAGACCGTCGGTCGAGTCGATGGTGGCCAGGAGGATGGGCCAGTCACCGGAGACCCCGATGGCCCAGAGCATCGGCTGTGACCCCTGGTTGGCGAGGAGCTCCGCCTCCGGGGCACGGAGTCGCGGATCGGAGAAGAAGAGCGCGCCGGCCAGCTGCTGGAAGACACCCGCGTCGACCGAGGAGGTGTTCAGCTCCCGGAGCTCGATCTGCGCCGCCGCCCAGGCGAGATCCAGGGCGCGCTGCGCCGAGCGGGGATCCCGGTAGCGGTCCGCCAGCTCCAGGGCCCGCTCGAAGGTGGTCGTGACCAGGGTGGTGAAGGCCGCCGAGGCCGAGCGCCCGGGCTCCAGCCGGAGGCGGCAGCGCAGCGCGAAGATGGGGTCGATCACCGCGCCGGTGGTTCCGCTCAGCTCCGCCCCGTCATCGAGTGCTGCGGGTGCGCGGGTGGATCGGCCGCGTCCAATGAAGCGACTCCGGTCGGTCTCGCAGGTGACCGGGTCCACTCGCTCCTCCCCGGTCGCCACCACGTGGGCGCACCACACCCGCGCTTCGGAGGAAGAGCGGGGGCGCCGGGTGGCGGTGACGGCCGAGCACCAGGAATGCCAGGCGGTCTCGACGAACAGGCTCCCGAAGGCAGGGTGGGTGCGGTCCGCATCGGGCGGTGCGAGGACCAGCTCGCCGTAGCTGGTGAGCTCGATCTCGCAGGGAACGCTGCCGTTGTTGGTGACGGTCACCCGCCGCACCTCCGCCGAGTCGTCGGGGACGGTGGTGATCTCGGTCCGGGTCTCGATTGGCCCATCGACCCTGTGGAAGACGAGCCGATCGGTTGCCATGGAGACGTGGAACGTGTCGGCTCGAGCGCACACCGGCTGGTGAGCGGTGGACCAGAGACGCCCGCGCGTGACGTCCTTCACGTAGCAGTGCTGCCCGCTGGAATCGACGGTGCCGTCGGCGCGCCAGCGCGTGACGGCGAGGTCCTCGTAGCGGCTGTACCCGGAGCCGCCATTGGTGAGCATCACGATGTAGGGGAGCCGCCCCAGCAGCGCCACCCGGGGCTGCGGGGTGAAAGGGGTGTCCAGCTCTCGGACCGCCGGGACCTCCAGCTCGGGGTTGGGCAGCGAGGCCTCGGGTCGAGCGCTCTGCGGTTCCTGGAGCATCAGCCGGCGCGGGATTCGCTCGTAGAGCAACAGCTCGGCGGCGCGCACCAGCGGATCGGCATGGAAGCGGCGCTGCCAGATCTGTCCCGTCAGGGCGTTGGTGAGCGCGCCGAGGCCCATGCCGAGGTGGTGTGCCATGAAGGTCTCCACCACCGCGCACGCCTTGCCCGGATCGGGGCGGGTGTAATCCAGCGCGTCCCGGAATCC
This sequence comes from Myxococcaceae bacterium, assembly GCA_017881345.1. Classification (GTDB taxonomy): domain Bacteria; phylum Myxococcota; class Myxococcia; order Myxococcales; family Myxococcaceae; genus RPRB01. Next base: position 2,107 of record JADGQZ010000161.1, read on the forward strand.
GTACGGCCCGAGCGCGCCTCTGCGCTCCAGCGCCCGCATGTTGCCCAGCGCGCGCGCCGGCTCGACCATTGCCGCCAGTGCCGAGGCGTAGGGGGCGATGACCAGGTCGTTGTCCAGGCCGCGCTTCAGTGCCAGGTCGGGCACCCCGAAGGCCCGGTACTGGTACGTCCCGAAGCGATCGCGGACGTTGTAGGCGCTCTCGCTCGTGCCCCATGGCACTGCGTGGCGAGTCCCGTGAGCGATCTGCCGCCGCACCGCGCCCCGGTAGGTCTGGTCGAGGAGCGTCTCGGGGAAGGAGCGCATCAGGAGGAGCGGCATCAGGTATTCGAACATCGTCCCGCTCCAGGACATCAGAGCGGTGTCTCCGCCGGCGCTCGACAGCTCCCGTCCGAGGTGGAACCAGTGATCGACCGGGACGTCGTCCTTGGCGATGGCCACGTAGCTGGCCAGACGCGCCTCGGAGGCCAGGAGGTCGTAGTAGGACGGGTCCAGCGTGTGGCTGGTGATCTGGTATCCGATGGAGAAGAGCGCCCGCTGCCGGTCGTAGAGGAAGCTGAAGTCCATCGCGCTCGCGTGGCGGCTCGCGGTGGCGGCCAGTGCCTCAAGCCGAGCGATCAGCTCCGCGGCCCGTGGGCTGGTGGACGAGAGCGTGCGGAGCGTGGGGAAGACACGGGTCGCTGCCCCGAGCCGGCCCACGCCGGGGAGAGTCTCGAGCCCGTCCACCTGGCGGCGCTGCTGGGCGACGAGCCGACGCGTCCAGGCCGTCCACTCCGAAGCAGCTCCGAGCCGCCTGTGCTGCTCGCCCGCGGCGGCGATGACCTGCTCCAGCTCCTCGAGCTGCTCCAGCACGCCATCGAGGGCCGCCGCGACATCGGTGGCCCGCTCCGCCGCCGCCAGGGCTGAGCGCGCCTGGCGGAGCTTCGGCTCGATGCCGGCGCTGGCGGTCGCCCCCACCATGGCGAGTGCAGTCTCGGCCGCCCGCCATGCGCGGCGATCGAAGACCGCCTCGTCGGGGATCCCCAGGCAGGCCTGGCGCACGGCGATGAGCAAGCCGGCCAGGTTGCCGCTGTCCACCGTCGAGATGTACGCCGGCGTCAGCTCCCGGAGGTCGTGGAGGTCGTACCAGTTGTAGAGGTGACCCCGGAACCGGCCGAGCCGCTCGATCGAGGCGAAGGCGCGCTCGAGTCGGAGAACCATCTCCTCGATGGAGAGGAAGCCCAGGTCGTGGGCGCTGGTGACGGCGAGGAGCTGCAGGCCGATGTTGGTGGGTGAGGTCCGCATCGCCACCACCGGCGCCGGACCCTCCTGGACGTTGTCGGGTGCCAGCCAGTGACTCTCGGCGGTGACGAAGCGCTCGAAGAACCTCCAGTGAAGGAGGGCGTACCGGAGCGCATCGGCCCTCAGCGCAGTGGCGATCCTGCGCTCCCGGCGTCTCGGGGACTGGCCGAGCCAGTGGGCGACCTCGGGTGCACAGATCCACGCCGCGCTGACGCCGGCGCACGCCAGGACCCAGGCCCAGTACCATGGGCCAGCGCCTCCGGGCTGGCTGGCCGGGTGACGGAGGAGCAAGGCGAGGAAGAGCCCGGCCGAGAAGACCACCGAGGGCCACATGGCCCGCCAGACGTCGCGTGCGGAGGTCGACCGCGAGCGCTCGGACTGGAACGCGGTCTGCCACTCGAGCAGATTTCGGCGCGAGACACCCATGCGCCAGAGCGTCCGGACGATCGCGTCGGCCGAGATCCACGCCTGGTGGGGAAGAAAGACCAGCGCCAGGCCCAGCTGGCGAGCGCTGGTGACCGCATCGCGCCCGATGGCGGCGTAGTAGGCGCGCCAGGAACGGTCGAGCGGTGGGCGGAAGGCGCCGAGGAGGAGCGTGACGAGCCATGGCGCGGCGACGGCCAGGATCCACAGCGCCGTCCAGCGCAAGGGAGAGCCGGGGAGGAGGGTCCAGCCCGCGACCAGGAAGGCCAGCTGAGCGATCTCCACCACGCTGCGGCGCAGGTTGTCGATGACCTTCCAGAGCGCGATCGCCGGCAGCGGGTTGGGAGACGGGCCGCCGGGGCCCGGGATGGTGGGCAACGTCCAGGGGAGGAGCTGCCAGTCGCCGCGGATCCACCGGTGCTTGCGCCGCGTCCAGGTCAGGTAGCTCGACGGATAGTCGTCGAAGACCTGGATGTCGGTCACCAGGCCGGCGCGGGCGAAGCAGCCCTCGATCAGATCGTGCGAGAGGAGGGTGTTGGGTGGGAATCGGCCGAGGGTCGTGCGCTCGAAGGCGTCGACGTCGTAGATGCCCTTTCCGGTGAAGCTGCCCTCGCCGTAGAGGTCCTGGTACATGTCCGAGACCGCGGTGGTGTACGGATCCACGCCGGGGTGGCCGGAGTAGACGGCAGCGAAGCGGGTCCGGTTGGCGCTGGGCAGCGAGACACCGACGCGAGGCTGGAGGATGCCGTAGCCACGCACCACGCGCGCCCCGGCTGCATCGAGGACGGGGCGGTTGAGGGGGTGGGCCATCGCGCCGACCAGGAGCGGCGCGGTCTCCGGCGGGAGAACGGTGTCGGCGTCGAGGGTGATGACGTAGCGGACCTCTCGCAGCACCGCCAGGGCCCCGAGCACGACCGAGAACGCGCCCTCCGCCCCGCCCCGGACGAGGTGATTGAAGTCGGCGAGCTTCCCCCGTTTTCGTTCCCATCCCATCCACACCCCCTGCTGGGGGTTGAAGCGCCGAGGTCGATGGAGAAGGTAGAAGGCGTTGCCCCCTGGGTCGTAGCGCGCGTTGAGGGCGGTCACCCCGTCGACGGCGGCGCGGAGGATCGCCTCGTCGCCCTCGACGACCTCCGTCGGCGCGTCGGTGAAGTCCCCCAGCACGACGAAATGGAGGTTCGCTCCCCGGTTGGCGAGGAACTGGACCTCGAGGTTCTCGAGGGCGTGCTCCACCGACTCGACGCTCGCCAGGAGCGTGGGGATCACCACCGCGGTGCGTGAGGCTGCGGGGACGCCGCTCTTGCGAAAGTCGAGCTTGGGCAAGCGCTGCGGCCGCAGGAAGGTGGTGAGCAGCTGCTGGATGACGTTGAGCGCCACCTCGTTGGCCGGGAGCAGGGCCAGGAGTACCAGGACGACCCAGGCAGGGCGGGCCTCCGGGCCACCCATCCAGAGGACTGCCGCGAGCCCCGCGGCGGTTCCGAGCATGGCGCTCCCCCCCAGCGCCAGACCGGGGCGCCTGCGGGCGGCCCGGAGCAGGCGCTCGCCCATGGCCGGGCGGTAGCCGACGGTCCGTTCGAGCGTTTCGCGGCCGGCGCCGAGCAGGAAGAACCCCACGTGTGCCCCGGCCGGCGACTCGCCGTTCGCCACCGGATTCCGGGCCAGATCCACTGCGGTCGCCGCGACCTGCTCCTCGGGGCGTCCGGTCCTCCGGGCGAGACGCTCCACCACGTGCCGGTATTGATCGCGGGTCTCGAACGTCATCCGCGAATAGATCCCCGAGGGGTCGCCGCGGAGCGCCGCCTCGAGCACGCTCTGTGACTCGACGAACTCGGGCCAGTCCATCCCGCCCAGGGTGCGAAGGCTGGTGATGCTGTTGGCCATCACCACCTGGGTGAGCGCGAGCCGCTGGGTCGCGCGGGTGGCGGATTCCTCGGCGTTGTGGCCCTCGTCGTCGAACCAGCGGTCGAGCCAGGTCATCGCGGTGGCGCTCGCCCCGAGCTGGCGGAGCTGGGTGTGCAGGCGGGAGACGAGCTCGGCGTTCAGCGGGGGGTGGTTGCGGACGAAGTCCTCGAAGGCCGCGACCAGCTCCAGCGGCCCCGCCGCGTCGGCATCCCGAAGACGGCTCGCCCAGTCGTCGGCGAGGGCGAGCTGCCCGAGCCGCTGGACTGTCCGGAGGGTCATCCGCCGGACGTTCTCCACCAGCCCGAGCCGGAGCATCGCCGGGAGCGCCCAGAGCTCCCCGATGGCGAGCGGAGCCACCTCCTGGAATGCCCCGGTGAAGGCTCCGATGTTCTCCGCGTCGAGGCGTCCCTCGGAGTGGGAGATGAGCGCGATTGCCAGGTCGTAGACCCGTGGGTAGCCCGCGAGCGGTCCATCGGACAGGTCGGGTAGCTCGCCGTAGTACCCGCGCGGGAGGTTCTGGCGGACGTCGGCGATGTGATCCCGGACGACGTAGAAGTTGTCGAGCAGCCACTCCCCCGCAGGACCGATGTCGAGCGCGGCCGACTGGGCGGCGATCCGGGCGTGCGCGTCCTCGAGGATGGAGAGTGTCCCGTCGAGCCGGCTCAGCAGCGGGCCGATGCGGCCGATGCGGGCGGTGCGCCGGGGCGACCGGACGTGCTGGTGACGGGCGACCGTCCGAGCGTGCTCGGCGAGCCCCTCGGCGCCCAGCAACTCACCCCGGATCGGGCCGGAGAGCAGGTCAGACCCGGCACGACGGCGCGAGAATGCGCCAAGCAGCTTCCCCCAGGCCATGCGACGGCTCGGCTTCAGCACGCGCCCGGGAAGGGTACTCCGAGACGGGTGGAGTGAGGTTCGACCATCGGGGGCGTACAGTGGAGGGTCGAGGCTCTGGTCTCAAGCCGCATCGCCCGATTGTTGAGGCATCTGTCGGCTGACCTGGCGCTCGGGGCGCGCCGGCGACCTCGTTCGCCGGCCCGGTGGTGCCAGGCGGCTCCCAGCGCAGGGCGCCGGAACCGGCGGTAGAGCCGCGTCGAGTTTTGCACGGCCGAAGGCGAAATTCGCTGATTCCCTTCCGGGTGTGCGCGGTACTCGCTCATTCGCCGGAGGAGGGCGCGCGCATGCGGAGGTTCCTGTGCCGGGCACGCCTCCTCGTGGCTGCAGCTGGAGCCCTGTCCTGCCACGGCGCCGTTGCAGAGCCACTCCGGGAA
>JADGQZ010000162.1 GCA_017881345.1 Myxococcaceae bacterium
GTGTCGAGGAGCCGCTTGCGGGCCTCGGAGAACGGGATGCTCGGGTCCGGGACGTCGAGCCGCGCCGGGGAGGGCTCGTTCTCCGGAGGGTGAAGCACCTGCTGCAAGGCCGCACACCGCTCGAGATGATTCCGGAGCTCCCGGACGTTCCCCGGCCAGGGCGCAACTCCAAGCCGAGCGAGGAAGGCGGGCTCGAGAAGAGCGCGGCGAGTCGCTGCGTCGACCTGAAGCCGCTTCAGGAGCTGCTTGGCGATGAGCGGGATGTCGCCAGGGCGCTCTCGCAACGAGGGGAGGTGGATGGGAAGGACCGCGAGCCGGAAGTAGAGATCGGCCCGGAATCGGCCTGCGTTCACCTCGCCCCGGAGATCGCGGTTGGTGGCGGCGATGAGCCGGACGTCCACCGGGACGTGGCGGTTGGACCCGACGCGCCGGATCTGCCGCGCCTCGAGCACCCGGAGCAGCTTGGGCTGCAGGTCTACCGGGAGATCGCCGATCTCGTCCAGGAAGACCGTGCCGCCGTCTGCCTCCTCGAAGACGCCCAGCCGCCGTTCGGCGGCGCCGGTGAAGGCGCCCTTCTCGTGGCCGAACAGCTCGGAGTCGAGGAGGCTCGCGGGAACTGCGGCGCAATCGACGATCCGCAGGGGCTTGCCGGCCCTGGCGCTCCGCGCGTGGACCATCTCCGCCGCCTGGCTCTTCCCGGTCCCGGATTCACCGGTCAGAAGCACGGTGACCTCGCTCGCCGCCGCCTTCTCCAGCAGCGCGAAGGCGGTCCGGAGCGGGACCGACGAGCCGACCAGGGTTCCGAAGCTGTCCGTCGCGGCGACCTGGAGCGCGTTTCGTTCCGCCAGGGGCTCGAACGCCAGCTGGAGCTGGCTGAGCTGGAGCACGGCGCCCTCGGCGAGCTCGGCCTCGTGGATCCGGATCCCGTTCACCCGGGTCCCGTTCCGGCTCCCGAGGTCCTTGACCCACACCCGACCGTCGGGGCCGACGAACACCTCGCAGTGGAAGCGGGAGATGGTCGGGTCGCGGATCTCGATCTGGTTCAACGGATGCGAGCCGAGCTGGAGGCGGTCGGAGGACGAATCGAAGGTCTTCCCTGCGAGCTCGCCGTTCAGGCCGCGCAGCCGGAACCTCTGGACCGCCGGGGACGATGGGTCGACCACCGTCACGGTCTTTGGCGTCGGTTCCTCGGAATGGTCCGCGGTCTTCACCACGGCGCGACCAGATACCACAGCGCAAAAACGAAGAGGCCCGCTCGGTGAGGAGCGGGCCCGCAGTCGCTGGTCCCAGTCAACTGCTCAGAACATCCAGCCCACCGAGATGAGGCCGGCCACCGGGATGCCGTTCTGGAGATAGCGATCCGCGGTCTGCTTGACGCTCACCGTGGTACCGCTGGGGTCGGGGCTGGCCTCGGAGCTGTAGCCGAGCGGGAAGGCCCACGCGAGGTCGATGCCGAAGAAGAAGCCGCTGGGCTGGATCCACCGGGCGCCGATCTGGGGACCGAGGAAGTTGCTGCTCGCACGCACCGAGCCTGACCCTTGCGGCGTTGAGCCGACGGCCTCGACCCCGTAGTGCCCGTAGACCGCCCCGACGAAGAAGGTGTGGCCGAAGGGGTAGACCCGCACCGCGACGTCCCACATCTCGTAGCTCACGCTGACGCCCGAGATGTCGAGCTTCGGGGACAGGCCATAGTCGAAGGCGAACCCGAGATAGCGGAGGACCTTCGCCTCGACCCCGATGGTCGGGGTGGGAACGGCCACCGAGAGGCGGGGGCCGATGAGAACGCCGGGGATGAACCCGGAGTCTTTCGTGGCGGAGCTGCCGCTCTGCTCCGGGGCGTGCGCCTCGGCCTGCACGCTGCTCTCGACCCCGGATGGGCCGGGCGACTGGGCGCGGGCGAGTGGGCCAGCGAGGATGAGAGCCCCGGCGATGACTCCCACGATGTGCGGCGTATTCGAGCCAAGTGGCGGTCTGCAGTTCATTTGGAGCTTCCTTCCCGAGTGACGGGGAGGAGGCACTGCAGCGGCGGTGCCGGACGGAACCCCGCGGAGCTGCTGGCTCGGTCCGGCTCGGGCTGTGGCGCGATCGTTACACTGTCGATTCCGGCGCACCGGGGCGTCCCGGAGAGAGGCGGGGCAGAGGTAGGTGGGGACGGCGGGAGCGTGGGAGATGGCCGCGCGCCTGCTGAGCGCCGCCGATCGGATCCGGACCGAGGTCGTCGGCTCCGTCGTCGCCCAGGTCTACTTCGAGCGCGTCGATCTGATGGGAGACGTGCCCGGGTCCCGAACGAACGCGCTCACCTCCACCGTCGAGTAGCGAAGCCCCGGGACGCGATGCAGGTCGCCGGGCAGCGGTCCGACGACGCCGCCGGCGTGAGTGGCGTGGAGCACTCACATCGGTGAGGCGCGCCATCTCCGCGCAACTCGGCAAGGTGCGAAAGTAGCCGCGGCGCGCACCACAGCGCACCGGTGTCCACCGGATTCCGTCTCGCTCGGAAGCGGGCGATGCTCGTCATCGTGCGCGGTCGGGGTTCCTCGAGTTTCCTCAAGACATCGGTCGTTCTTCTGCTTGGCGCCCTCGCTGCGGGGGGGTGCTCCGGGCGGGTCGAAACGCAGTGCACGCTCAGCAGCGACTGCACTGGCGGCGCGAGCTGCATCCTGGGCCAGTGCGCGCTCCTCCCTCAGTGTTCCCGGTCGGGAGATTGCGCCGCCGGCAACAGCTGCATCGTCGGGCGATGCACGCCGGTGGGGAATCCCTGCTCCAACAACCAGGCCTGCGCGCCGGGCTCGACCTGCAGCAGCCACGGCGTCTGCGCGCCCCCGAGCTGCACCAGCGCCATCGACTGCGGGCTCGAGCAGGTCTGCGTCTCCGGATCCTGCGCCCCGGTGGGCACGCCCCCGCCGCCGCCTCCCGACGGCGGATTCCCCCCTCCGCCCCCGGACGCGGGGCCGACCTGCGTCAACCTGGAATGCGCCCAGGTCGCCTGCGCCGACGGTGGTACCACCACCATCATCGGCTCGGTCTTCGACCCCAGCGGTCAGGTCCCGCTCTACAACGCCCTGGTCTACGTCCCGAACGGGGAGGTCAAGCCCTTCACCGCCGGGGTGACCTGCGACCGCTGCGGCAGCACCACCACCGGTGACCCGCTGGTGATCGCCCTCACCGATGCGACCGGTGCCTTCACCCTGCGGAACGTCCCGGCGGGGACGAGCTTCCCCCTGGTGATGCAGATCGGGAAGTGGCGGCGGCAGGTCACCCTCCCCGCGGCGCCCGCCTGCAGCGTGACCACGCTCACCGATGCCAGCCTGCAGCATCTCCCTCGCAATCACACCGAGGGCGACCTGCCGCAGTTCGCCATCGCCACCGGCTCGGCCGATCCCTTCGAGTGCCTGCTCCTCAAGATGGGCATCGATACTGCCGAGTTCACCCGCCCCGACGCTGGCGGCCGGGTGCACATGTACGTGACCCCGCAGGGCAGCCCGCCGCCGCTGCGGCTCGACGGAGGCAGCCCCCCCGCGTCCGATCTCTGGTCCGATGCAGGAACGCTGGCCAACTACGACGTGGTGCTTCTCCCCTGCGAGGGCAGCGAGTACCGGAAGCCGGCAGCGGGCATCACGAACCTCGTGAACTACACCGGCGCCGGCGGGCGTCTCTTCGTCACCCATTACAGCTACGTCTGGACCGCCTTCGACGCCCCGTTCAACAGCGTGGCCAACTGGGTGCCGGACCCGTCGCAGGTCCACAACCCGCCCGACCCGTTCTCCGGGACCGTCGACACCTCCTTCCCCAAGGGCGTGGCGTTCCAGGACTGGCTGGCCAACGTCGGAGCGCTGAGCGGCGGAACGCTGTCCATCCGCGAGCCGCGCGACGACGTGGGCCCGGTGAACTCCGCCGGCACCCGGTGGATCTACGGCCCGAACCCCAACAACAGCGTGACGCCGATCACCACCCAGCACCTCACCTTCAACACGCCCATCGCCCCGCCCCCGCAGCCGGACGGAGATGCCGGGGTGCAGTGCGGCCGGGTGGTGTTCAGCGACTTCCACGTGACCGCCGCCGGTCTCGCCGACAACAAGGGCCTCTTCCCGAGCTCCTGCAAGCCGGGCGCGCTCACCCCACAGGAGAAGGCGCTGATCTTCATGCTCTTCGACGTGTCGTCGTGCGTGCAGGACGATCACCAGCCGCCCCAGGTTTGCCCGGGCCTCGGCCAGGCCTGTTCTCCCAGCCAGTCCTGCTGCAGCGGCCTCACCTGCCTCGGTCAGACGCTCGCCCCGTGCGTGGGCGGCGAGCCCTGCAGCTGCACGGTCCCCATCAACTGATGCGCCCCTCCTCCCCTTCGAGTGGTTCCATGAGTCGCCGACCGCTGCTCGCCGCGACGCTGTTCCTCGCGCTCGGCTGTCAGACCTACGACTTCGAGCCGGTGTCCCCGGTCAGCCTCGGTCAGACGACGACCTCGGTCAGCATCAGCGCCAAGCAGCTGAAGCCCAACCTGATGCTGGTGCTGGATCGCTCGGGGTCGATGCGGCTGCCGTTCGACCCGACCCCGGCAGCCTGCGGCTCGTGCGGGCAGACGGGCCAGCCGGCGTGCGACCCGAACACCTGTCCATCGCGGTGGGACGTCCTGACCACCACCGCGGACGACTTTCTCACCCAGCACGGGACGGTGGCCCGCCTGGGCGTGGCGTTCTACCCCTCGCTGTCCGGGGCGAACATCACCGATCCCGGTAGCGGGCAGCCGAGCAACTTCTGCGGCCCGGCGAGCAGCATCGACGTTCCGCTGCCCAGCTCCGACGACGACGCGGCGCTCCGCGATTCCGCAACCGCGGTGGACTTCGCGATCAAGCGCGTGGGAGCGACCGCCTCGCCGCTCTCGGGAGGAGTCGGCGGTGGCACGCCGACCGGAGACAGCCTGGTCTACATCGCGGATCACGCGAACTTCGGCCAGACGATCCAGCGTCAGGCGTTCCTGCTGCTGATGACCGACGGGCTCCCCAACTGCAACCCGGCATCCGGGCTCGACGCCAACGTGAACCCGGCGGCCTGCGACTGCACCGACGGGCCAACCTCGACCACCTGTTCGTATTACCCGGTGCTCGACTGCAACGACTTCAACGAGACCGCGCGCAAGGTCTCGAACATCCGGTCCTCGGGGGTGAAGACGATCGTCATCGGGTATGGCGACGTGTTCGGAGCCTCGGCCCAGCGGTCCCTGCAGCAGATCGCGCTGGCCGGCGACTTCCAGCGCCGCTGCGCCGCCGGTGGAGGCGAGTGCAACCCGAGCGACGCCTCCTGCTTCCAGGAGTCGAATCCCAATCTCTGCAGCGAGCAGTTCTTCCGCGCGACGTCGAAGGACCAGCTGTCCGCGGCGCTGGCGGCGGTGAGCTCGGCGATTCTCCAGGGGAATCCCTGCCTGGTGGAGCTGGATCCGTCACCGCCCGATCCGACGTTCCTCACTGTGCTGGTGACCGAGAACGGCACCACCACCCCCCATCCGTACCCATCTGACGTGTGGAGCTTCGCCTCGCTGCCCGACGGCAACGCCACGCTGACCTTCAATGATCCGCTCTGCACGAAGATGAAGTCGGCGAGCGAGAACATCAGCTACGAGATCCGCTCGATAAGCCGGCTCTGAGGCTGGCGAATCAGGACCGCCCTGCCGTCTGGCACGCCTTCGCTCGGGCCAGGAGCAGCGCTCGCTCGCGGCCGTTCTGAGCCTGCAGGGCCGCGCGCTCGAACTCCGCACGGGCCTCGTCGGTGCGGCCGAGCTTCGCGAGGAGATCTCCCCGGACGCTCGGGAGCAGGTGGTAGGCGTGGAGCGCCGGTTCGTCGATGAGGGCATCGACGAGCTCGAGCCCGGCGGCCGGCCCGAAGGCCATCGACACCGCGACGGCGCGGTTCAGCTCGACCACCGGTGAGTGCGTGATCTCCACCAGGGCGTCGTAGAGGGCAACGATCCGCTTCCAGTCGGTCTCGTCTCCGGTCCGCGCCCGGGCGTGACACGCGGAGATCGCGGCCTGGAGCGTGTACGGACCGAGGGGATGCGCGTTGGCCTCGGCACGGGCGAGGGCGGCGAGGCCGCGGCGCACCAGGAGCTGATCCCAGCGCGACCGGTCCTGGTCCAGGAGCAGGATCGGCTCGCCGCCGGGACACACGCGCGCGTGGATGCGCGATGCCTGCAGCTCCATGAGCGCCACGAGGCCGTGGACCTCCGCCTCCTCGGGGACGAGCCCGGCCAGGATCCGCCCGAGGCGCAGCGCGTCCTCGCACAGCTCGGCTCGCACCCAGTCGTCGCCGCGGGTCGCGGTGTAGCCCTCGTTGAAGACGAGGTAGACGACCTCCAGGACCGAGGGGAGCCGGGCA
>JADGQZ010000163.1 GCA_017881345.1 Myxococcaceae bacterium
AAATCAAGACTTCCTGGCCAGGAAGGTTCTGCAAATCCGTTTGCAGGATTTGAGTCGTCACATATGGCGACCCTTGAGCATGAATGACCCCGCCGAACACGCTTCCAACCAGGACTCCCAGGGTAAATAGAACGCACGCCGCGATCGTCTGCTTCATCGTGTTTTCCCCAACAGGATGGCATCTGAACCAGGCGCCAATGGCTGCACCCACGGGAAAGCCCGATGGGTCAGGGTTTGCTGGTCTCGAGTGGCTGGCGCGCGGTCGCGCGGTTCTGCTGCGCCGCCGCGACCAGCTGGTAGGCGACGTAGTACTTGAAGATGTTGGAGACGTAGGTGACGGTCTCCTGGCCGATCCGGTCGGCCGCCACGTACTCCACGTTCTTGAACCAGCGGTTGGCGTCCAGCCCGCGCCTGGCAGCTTCCCTTCGCAGCGACTGGATGCGATTCGGACCGGCGTTGTACGAGGCAAAGGCAAAGAGCGCCTTCACCAGCGGGTCGAGCCCCGGTTCGTCGAAGTAGGTGTCCTCCACGTGGCGGAGGTACTTCACGCCGCCGTGGATGTTCGGCTCCAGCTCGTGGATGTCGCCGACCCTCATCTGCGCTCCCGTCGCCGGCATGAGCTGCATGACGCCGACCGCACCGACGTGGCTCGTGGCGCGCTGGTCGAGCCGGGACTCCTGGTACCCCTGTGCCATCACCAGGAGATAGTCGACGTCGTACTTCTGCCCGTACTTCCGGAAGAGCTCGACGGTCTGCTCGAACTTCCGGATCTCCCTTGCCGAGGTGGCGGGGAGCACCGAGGACGGGTTTCCCTGGGTGTAGCGGCGGAACAGCGTGTTCCCGAACTCCGTTCCCTTCCGATGCCTCCGGATGAACGAGTCCGTGACCGCCTTCAGCTGCGGGCTGTCCTTCCGGATCATCCAGGCGGCGGCTCCGCCGCTGATCACCGAGACCGCCGGGTCGAACGACAGCTGGGTGTAGAGCCGCTTCCAGAAGGTTGCATGGAACTCGTCGCAGATGGTGGTGGGGATGAGACCGGCGTTCACCATCTCCAGAACGTCCTCGTCCTCCAGCTCCTCGGGGACCGGAACCAGCTTCACCGGCTCCTTGCCCTGCTCGACCAGCCGGCGGTTGAGCGCCTCGAGGTGCTCCCGGTAGCTCGACGACTGCCGGACGTGAACCGGCTGCCCGGACAGCTGATCCACGCTCGTGATCCTCGGCCCGGACGGGCCGGTGACCACCAGCTCGCTCACGTCCTCGAGCACGGGGACGGTGAAGTCCACCACCTGGCTGCGCTCCGGAGTGATGAGGAGGTTGGCGGCTGCGATATCACCCCGTCCTTCCAGCAGCGCGGGGATGAGCTGGTCTCGCGTCACCGGGAGGAACACCACGTGAAACCGGAGCGCCTTTCTCTTGAGGCGCTTGTTCACGTCCTCCTCGAACGCCTTGAGCGCCTCGTATGTCGCTCCGCGTTGCTTTCCCCGATCCACGAAGTAGAGGGTCCGGCTGTAGACGACCAGCGCCCGCAGCGCCCCGCGCTGCTGGATCTCGTCCCAGTCACCCTTGAAGGGCGCGAGCAGCCACTGCTTGGCGGCGTCCGCCCTGGGGGGCGCGGGCGAGTCGGTCTGGGCGGCAACCAGCTTCCCGGCCAGCAGGACGGCGAGGACTCCGGCGCGAGACGCGCGGTCCATGGCCCTCCCATAGCACGGGGCCTGCGCGAGGGCTGATCTCTCATCCAGGTGGCGCCCCCCGCGGCGGGCGCTAGTCTGGGCCTCCGATGCGGTTCCTTCTCCTCGCCGCACTGCTCCAGTGGCCGCTCGGGTCGGAGGATTCCTCGCCCGCTGGCGCGCCCGCCCCGGCGTCCGAGGTGCGCGACGCCGGGCCAGCGGCGATCTTGCTCCCGGAGGTCCTCCGCGCCGCCGAGAAGGCCCACGGCGCCCTCAAGTCGATGGCGAAGCCCCTCGCGGACCGGCAGCTGATCGAGGAGGTCCAGCAAGGGCTCCCCACGCTGGTATCGAGCATCGATCCACTGACCGGAAAGGGCCCACTGCCTCCGAAGCGGGACCTCAGCGATGTCCGCCCGGCACTCCAGCGGGCCGACGATGCCCTCTCCACGTGGGACGAGGGGTTCGAATCGGCCGTCCGCGCCGTCTACGAGAACAGTCAAGAGCTCCAGCGCATGGACGAGGTCTGGTCGCTCACCGAGGCCCAGGCTCGCAAGGATGGTGCTCCCCCTCCGGTCCTGGAGAACATCGCTGCGCTGCGCGCCTCCATCGATGCGACGGCCGCACAGGCGCGGACTCAGCTGGGTCAGTTGCTGACCGCCCAGAACCAGGTGGCAACCGTCCGGATGCGCATCGCCGACGCGCTGGCCCGCGTGAAGGAAGCGGAGGCGCTCCAGGCCGAGCAGCTCTTCGAGGTGGAGAGCGTCCCGTTCTGGAAGCTGCTCTCCCGCCCGACGCAGGTGGACAAGGTCCGGCAGCAGATCAAGCAGACGCTCCGCACCCACGCCACCGCGCTGAAGGACTTCGTCCGGGGCCAGAGCACGCGAGTCCTGGTGCTCCTCGGCTTCCTGGTGGTCCTCACCATCGCTCTCTGGCGGGGACGGGAGCGGCTCGAGGCGGAGAAGGCCAGCGATCCCAGCATCTCGACCGTGGTCGATGTGCTCCGGCGCCCGTTCGCCACGGCCGTGCTCCTGGTCCTCACCGCCGCCATGGTCTGGCTCCAGCCGCGACCGGTGGTCGTCTCCCAGGTCCTCCTCCTCGGGATGCTGGCGGCTTTCTTCGCCGCAGCGCAGAGCCTCATTCCGGCCCGGGCCCGACGCTCGGCCCACGCCCTGGGGATCCTCGTCGCCATCCACATCGTCTCCTCCCTCGCGCCCGACCTGTCGCTGCTGCGGCGGGTCATCATGCTGGCCGTCAGCCTCTCGGCGACGGCGGTGCTGGTGGGGGAGCTTCGCCGGCGGGGCTGGGAGGCGGAGATCGCTTCGAAGCGCTGGCGGTCGCTCTTCCGCGCGGCACTGATCGCGGGGACGATCCTTCTCCTCGGCTCGCTGGTGGCCAACCTCGTCGGGAACATGGCGCTCGCACGGTTACTGGCCAGCGGCACGCTCTACAGCGGGGCGCTGCTGCTCCTGTTCTCCGGAGTCTTTCAGGTCCTCCGGGGCCTCTGGGTGATCGTGCTCCGCAGCCCGAGGGTGAGTCGCAGGCCACTGTTCGCCGACAACGTCGAGCTGTTCCAGCAGCGCGGAACGAACTACCTCCGCTGGGCCGTCGGCCTGCTCTGGCTCTTCGCCACCGTTCGGCTCTTCCGCATCGATACGCCGCTCTGGGAGGCGCTGCAGCGGGTCGTCTCGTGGCGTGCGCGGACGGGCTCGCTCGACCTGTCGCTCGGCGACGTGCTGGCATTCGCCGTCACCCTGTGGATCGCGGTGCTGCTCGGGCGGCTGGTGGGGTTCGTCCTCAGCGAGGGCCTCAAGACCCGCGGCCTTGGCCGCGGAGTGCACACCGCCATCTCCCGGACCGCGACCTACGCCGTGGTCGCCGTGGGCATGGTGATCGCCGTCCTCGCCTCGGGGACGGAGCTGACCCGGCTCACGGTCCTCATCGGCACCCTCGGGGTGGGCATCGGCTTCGGTCTGCAGGACGTGGTGAACAACTTCGTCTCCGGACTGATCCTCCTCTATGAGCGCCCGGTGCAAGTGGGCGACGTCATCGAGGTGGGGGACGTGGTGGGAACCGTGCGGCGGATCGGCATCCGCTCCAGCACGGTGGCCACCGAGGAGGGCTCGGAAGTGGTGGTCCCCAACGCGCACCTCATCTCCAACGAGGTGACCAACTGGACGCTCTCCGATAAGCGGCGCCGGACTGACATCGACGTCGCCGTTGCCGAGGCGACCTCGCCCGAGCGCGTCCGGGAGCTGCTGGTCCAGGTCGCCGGGGCGCATCCCGAGGTGCTGAAGGCTCCCGAGCCGCTCGCGCTCTTCGCCGGCTTCGGGAACAGCGCG
>JADGQZ010000164.1 GCA_017881345.1 Myxococcaceae bacterium
CGCGGCCGACGCGCCGGCCAGGCCGGTGCCGACCACGAGGACCTTGTACTTCCGCTTGTTCGCCGGGTTCACCAGCTTCAGGTCGAAGCGGTACTTGTCCCAGGAGTCCTGGATGCGTCCCGTGGGTGCCTTTCCGTCGAGGATCACGCTGTCTCCCTTACCGGGCGATGAGGCCGAAGAAGATGACCACGGGGATGGCTCCGAAGCCGACCAGGAACGCCGCCGAGGCGACGTTGCCGAGCTGGCCCCAGCGCGGCATGAGCTTCGGGTTGGAGAGGCCCAGCGTCTGGAACGAGCTCTGGATCCCGTGGACGAGGTGGAGGAAGAGCGCGACCATGGCGACGACGTAGGTCGCCGCGACCCCGGGCGTACGGAAGGCGTTCACGACCATGGCGAAGACGTCGAACCGCTTCAGCGCGTCCTCTCCCAGCACCAGGTCGGTGAAGATGCCGCCGGACAGGCGGAACGTGAACTGGATCAGGTGGTAGGCGACGAAGAGCCCGATGACGGCGCCGGTCCAGATCATGTTCTTGCTGGCGAAGGTCGCCTTGAGCGACCTCGAGACGGCGTACTTGACCGGCTTGGCCCTGGAGTTCTCGAGCGTGATCACGACCGCCAGGACCACGTGCAGGACGACCGAGACCGCCATGACGATGCGCGTTCCCCAGACCAGAGGCGCGAGCTCGTGGAGCTTGGTGGCGTAGGCGTTGATGCCATTCTGGCCGGCAAAGATGGTGAGGTTGCCGAGCAGGTGGCCGACGACGAAGAGGACCATGAGCAGTCCGGTGATCGCCATCACCGCCTTTCGCCCAACCGAGTCGGAGAACAGTCGCATGGAGCCCTTTCCCTTCATCGTGGAGGTGCAGCTGCCGTCGAGATGCGACGCAGTGCGCCACGGACGCGAGCGCGTGGGGGCGCAACATTCCGCCACCCCCGCAGCGGTGTCAAGGTGCGAAACAGTCGCAATTACCGGGGGCTGGCGTCCGTGGGGACCGCGACCTGGGCGCCGTCCTAGCCTGGAACGGCTCGGGGCAGGTGGATCGTGAAGGTGGTGCCGCTCTCCGCGCCGGATCGCACATCCACGGTTCCGCCGTGCGCCTTCACGACCTCGCGGACGATGAAGAGGCCCAGCCCGATGCTGCTGCTCGCGCTCGTCTCGGCGTGGTCGTCGGCGCGGGCGCCTCTCCGGAAGGGCTCGAAGATGTACGGCAGTACGTCGTCGGGGATGGACGGACCGTCGTTGTGCACCGTGATCGTGACGTCCTCGTCGCGACCCACTGCCCGGACCTCGATGTGCGGCCCGCCATGCTGCAGCGCGTTTCCGATCAGGTTCGAGAGCACCTGGCCCAGCCTGCTCTCGTCCGCGAACAGCTCGAGATCTCCCTCGGTGATGAGGGACAGCCGGTGGGAGGGCTCGTCGCCCTCCTCGAACTCGACCAGCACGCGCCGGCACACGTCGCCGAGGTCGAAGCGCGTGCCCTGGATGGCGATGGCCAGCCCCTGTCGCGCCCGGCTGAAGTCGAGCAGGTCCCGGATGATGGAGCTCATCCGCGTGGCGGCGGAGGTGATCCGCGCGAGCGACAGCGCCTGCGCCGGCGGGAGCTCCCCGCGCTTGAACATCACGGTCGCGGCCAGGGTGATGGCCGACAGGGGAGTCCGGAGGTCATGACCGACCACGGCCATGAGCTGCTCCTGGATCCTGGCCGTGGCCTCGGCCTCGTACCTCGCGTTGCGCTCGGCCTCGTAGGCCCGGGCCCGGCCGATGGCCAGCGCGCACTGCGACGCCAGGGCCTTCGCGAACTCGACGTCGTCCGGTGACGGGCGGTCCTGCTCGCGCTCGTAGTTGATGAACAGCAACCCGGTGCACTCTTCCTCGAGGATGAGCGGCAAGACCAGCCGCGCGCGGATCTCGAGCCGTCGCATCCACTCCCGCTCGACGGGGCCGGCCTCGTCGAAGGTGAAGAAGTGCGGCTGCAGCGTGGTGAGGGTACGTCGCGTGTTGGGCGTGTCGTCCAGGCGGATGATGGCGTCCCTCCTCCCCCGCTCCCAGACCTCGCTGAAGCCCCGGACGCGCTGGCCATCCGGCTCGAGCAGGTACAGCGCCCCGTCCTTGCGGCCGAGGACCTGGACCCCCCGCCGGATGGCCACGTCGAACACCTGCTGCAGCTCCACCCCGCGGTTGAGCTCCTCGGTCACGGAGGCCAGGAGCAGCGCCCGCTGGCGGGACGCCTCGCGGCTGCGCGCCTCGCGCAGCCGGCGGACGCGCTCGGCGTTGTCGAGGGCGATGGCAGCCTGGTCGGCGAACGCCGAGATCAGCTCGTCGCGCCCGCGGTCCGGGCCCTGGGGGGCCTGCCGGTACACGGCGAGGATCCCCATCACGCCCTGCTTGCCGATGACCGGCACGCCCACGAAGCCGTCCGGCGACTGGAAGCCGAGCAGGTTGCACAGCTCGGCGTCGACGCGCTCGTTGAGCGGAACCGCCAGCCGGGACGACCGCTCGGGATCGACGCCGATGGACCGCACGACCCTGGCCAGCCCGTCGTCCTCGTCGACCAGGAGCAGCACGCAGGCGGTGGCGCCGGTGAAGGCAGCCGTCCGATCGACCACCAGGCGGAGGACCTCGTCGTACTCCTCCGCGCTCGCGATGGCGCGGTTGATGGCGAGCACCTCGCGATGGCGCTGCAGCTCTTCCACGACTCAGTCCACCGCGACCCCGTGCGAGGTGATGCGCAGCGGGTGCCGACGGCCGTCGTGGGCGCTGCCCCGGCTCTTCAGCACGCGGATGGTCCGCGTGAGGTCGTCACCGAGCAACATCTCCAGCAGGAGGATGTTGTCGCTCATGTACGAGACCTCGTACCCGGTGATCCCGTGGCCGGGGAACATGCCCGCCGTCTCGACCAGGAGCATGCTGGTGACGCCGCGGACCGCGAACATCTGGGTGAGGGAGTAGAGGAAGTCGCGGTAGCGGTGGGGGTCCGTCGCCCCCTTCTCCAGGTCGCTCACGGCGTCGATGACGACCCGCCGGATCCCCTGCCGCTCGATGCGCCGGACGACCTCGTTGGCGACGGCGTCGATCTGGAGCTCCACCGGGGAGGTGTAGAGGTGGTCGAGCTTCCTGGCACCGAGCACCTTCTCCGGCTCCCATCCGAGCTGGGACATCATCCGCACCAGCTGGGTCGGGTTCTCCTGGAAGCTGACGAGGAGCCCCGGCTCCCCTTCGGTCAGGCCTGCGCGGAGGAAGTGCAGCGCGAGCGAGGTCTTCCCGGCTCCGGAGGGGCCGGCCACGAGCGTCGCGGTCCCTCTCAGCCAGCCGGTGGCGACCATCTCGTCGAGCCCGGTGATGCCGCTCCGGAGGCGCTCCAGGGCGAAGCGGTAGTCCGGAGGCACGGACGGGGTGACGAACCGCCGGAAGGCGGTGATCCCCTCCCGGCCGAGGTGGAACGCATGGTTCCCCGGCGAGAATGCGCTGCCTCGCAGCTTCAGCACCCGGATGAACCGCTCGTCCCGCGAGCCCCACTCCACCCGGGTGAGGTCCACGATGCCGTCGGCGACGGCGAACTCGGGCAGGTCGCTCATCATGTCGGAGGTGTACTCCCCGACCCAGAACGAGGTGGTGTCGTACGCCGTGAGCATTCCGCCGATGGCGTCGAGCGTGCGCCGCCAGGTGCGCCGGTCCGGCATGAGATCCGCGAGGGCCTTGAACGAGTCGA
>JADGQZ010000165.1 GCA_017881345.1 Myxococcaceae bacterium
CCGAGCGCAGCGTCGGCAGGAGGGCCACCAGGAGGCGAAGCATCGAGCCAGAGGATTCAGGCCCCCGGCCGAATCGTCAATGGTTTCCGCTCGGACCAGGTTCTGGCGAACCACAGGTCAAGGCAGCCTCCGGATACACCATTGCGTAGCAGTTCGATCGCGTGGAGCATCCCGTGCGTCTGCTGACTCCTTTGCTGCGTCGCCCGCCATTCCGCAGTGGCGTGAGCGACCCGGGACGCTACACTCCATCCCGGCCACGAACCTCGAGTTGGCCGTCCTTCACCTGCCCCCGTAGAGGATCATCATGTCCAGACGGAATCGCGCGTGGGTCCTCGCCATCCGGCCGCAAGGCCCGGCCGAGGTGTCCAACTTCCGGCTCGTGGAATCGGATGTCCCACCGCTCCCGGAGGGCTGGGTCCTGGTCGAGGTTCACTACCTGTCCCTCGACCCGTACATGCGCGGCAGGATGGCGACCGCGAAGTCCTACGCACCGAGCCAGGAGCTCGGGCAGGTGATGGTCGGCGGGACGCTGGGGGCCGTGATCGAGTCCCGCAACCCGCGGTACCAGCCGGGCGACATCGTCGTGGGCAGGGGCGGGTGGCAGCTGTTCCACGCGTCGGACGGCTCGGGGCTCTCGAAGGTGGACGCTCGCGTCGTGCCTGAGCCCGTCTTCCTCGGCGCGGTCGGGATGCCTGGAGTGACCGCCTGGTACGGGCTCCACCGCATCGGGAAGCCTCGCAGCGGGGAGACCTTCGTCGTCTCGGCCGCGAGCGGGGCGGTCGGCAGCGTGGCGGGCCAGCTCGCGAAGCTCGCCGGGTGCCGGGCGGTGGGGATCGCCGGCGGACCGATGAAGTGCGAGCACGTCGTGAAGGACCTCGGCTTCGATGCCTGCGTCGACTACAAGTCCGACGCGTTCGTCGAGGCGCTCCGGTCCGCGACCCCGGACGGCATCGACATCCTCTTCGAGAACGTGGGCGGACGGGTGTTCGACGCCGCCTTGGAACGGATGAACGCGTTCGGGCGCGTCGCGGTTTGCGGCCTCATCGCAGGCTACGATGGTCAGGAGATCCCGCTCCGGAACGTCCGCTCCATCCTGACGAACCGCCTGCTGATGCAGGGGTTCATCGTCTCCGAGCACATGGAGTCCTGGGCGGAGGCGCTCCCGGAGCTCGGAGCGCTGGTTGCCCAGGGCCGGTTGAAGCACCACGAGACGATCGCGCAAGGGCTCGACAGCGCGCCGCGCGCCTTCCTCGGCCTCCTCCGCGGGGAGAACCTCGGCAAGCAGCTCGTGAAGCTCGCTTGACGGGCCGCCTCGCGGCCCGTGTGCGATGACGTGAACCGGTCCGTGTCCGCCGGTGCTGTAGACTTGCACCTCGAACATGGGCCCTCCGGTCCGCACCTGCAGTCGGCATCCGACTGGGCCGACACCATCGCGGCGTTGCCCAGGTCGGGGAGGCTGCCGGTCCGCACGGTGGTCGTTCCTCCGGGCGCTTCGCGGCTTCCTGCCGGCGGAGTCCCTGCCGGCCCTGCTCCCCTCGCTCCGCATCCCGATCGACGATCGCCAGCACCTCACGCATGCCGAGGCGGCGATGCTGGCATGGTCGCTCGACCGGAGGTCCGAAGGACGAGGAGCTGCCGAAGCCGGAGCGCTTCGAGATTGAGGCCATGCGGCCGTGATCGGGCCGTGGGGGTGCGCCAGAGGTGAGGGTCACCCCCTCACCCGTGCCGGCGCCCATCGCATGCACAGGCTCTCAAGCTCGGGCCCGACGAGCTCGATGGACTCCGGATCGGGGGAGCCGAGCCCGGCCGCGCGCGCCAGGCCGAGCATGGTGCTCACGTAGGGCTGCTCCTGGCGCATGATCCGGGCGGCGGTGGCGTCTGCGGCGACGAGGTCGGTGCTGGCCACCACCAGCCAGGCCCCGAGCCGGCGGCGTACGTCTAGCGGCCTGCCACCGGTGCTGAGAGACGGACCGTCTCCCTCCATGCCGATGGAGAAGTCGATGACGGCCAGATCGGGGTGAGCGGCGCGGGCGATGTCCACGGCTAGCTGGCCGAATCCTCGCGGGCTGGGATCTCCCGCATGAAGCGCCACCCGGGTGTTGGTGCCGTCCGCACTCACCCAGCCGTATGGCCGGAGCGGCGTGATCCCCACGAAGTTCTTGATCGAGAGGGTGAGGTGCGCCCAGCGGTGCGTCTTCGCGACCGGAACGGAGATCACGCGATCGGCCCGGAGGACTAGACCGGAGACGGTCACCCGGCCGAGCGAGGTTCGCGTCGGGACCTGGATCCACTCGAAGGTGTCGGAGTCGAGGCAGGCCAGCCTGACCGGGCGTCCGTACCGCGCCGTCAGGCCAGCTGCCCCGCTGACGAGGTCTGTCGAGCCGTCCAGCGTCCGCGCCCTCGCCCAGCTGAAGGTCGGTACCTGCGAGCCGTCGCCGATCGTCACCTGCGCCGCGCCCGCCCGCAGGCACTCCTCGGCCACTGCGAGGACGATGTCGGGCTTGGTGCACTCGCCGGAACGAAAGGGATCGTAGCTGGCGCTGGCCCACGGGAGAGTGACCATGTTCGGCTTGATGAAGACGGTCTCGCCCGGGTGGACCACGCGCTCCATCCCGCCCAGTGCTCCGATTGCGTCCCGGGTCATGCGGCCGAGGTCGGTTCCGCAGACCGCGGCCACGCGGGAGGCCGCCTCGGACCCGGCGGCGGGACGAGGGGCGAGAAGAGGGGGCGGCCGGGGCCCGCTGCACCCGGAGAGCAGGCCGGCGGCGCCGAGCCCCAGGGTGGCGCCGGCTCCGAGCCTCAGGATC